>JBEKCW010000083.1:0-14623 GCA_050014675.1 Occallatibacter sp.
CAACTTCCACTTCTGCAAAGCATGCCAGATAAGAATAGGAATCGCCGTCATGCGGATACTTGTCACTCGCTGAAGCCACCAAGCCCTGGCCCGCCAAATTAGTCACAGCCTGCTTTGTCGCCTTATGCACATCGGGATTCACATCGTGTCCGTCGTAGATGCCGCCGAGCTTAATGGCATGTTGCGCAGCCTCGGCAAAGCTCATCCCCGCGCCGCCGCCTTTACGCGATACCCGCAAGTTAGCAACCTCGTAATCCGCTGGCTGCCCCCCAAGTTTCTTCGCCGCCACTTCCTTCAGTCTCTGCACACACTCATTTCCCACCGCCATTGCCGCACGGGTCATGGCATGCACAGTCTGGCTGCCGCCGGAGTCGCACGTGTAAGGAAAATGCTTCGACGTATCGCCCCACACCACGTCGCATGCCTCCCACGGCACATCCAGCATCTCGGCCGCAGCGCGATGCACATCAATCACCGCTTCGGTGCCAAGGTTGCCGATGCCCGATTGAATCTGCACGCGGCCCTGCGGAGTAATCACGATCAGACCGTCAAACCCTGTACTGCCTCCGTGGAAGACGGTGAGCGCCACACCCGCGCCGCGCGCCTTCGTGCCATTCCGCTTGGGCCGCGCCACCCGCTCGTTCCACTTGAACTGTTTCGCGCCCTCGTCGAGAGCCTGCTTTTGAAAACAGCTCGTAACGTAGGAACGCTTGCCCTCGTGATCTGGAGGCCCGTACTGCGCTTTGCCCTCAGGGCAGTTGATGCGTCGCAACGCCACCTGGTCAATGCCGAGTTGCCGCGCGGCCTTTGCCAGGATCGGTTCCATGATTGCGATAGCCTGCATCCCGCCGGGCGCGCTCTGCGCACTGCGCGGCGGCGTGTTGGTTGCAACCGTCACGTTGCGAAACCGCATTGCCGGCGGCTGATACTGCAACGAAACAATGCCCGCGCACGAGCCGCCGTCTCCACTCGACCCGTAAGAGCCGGCGTCTGAAACCAGGAACATGTCTACCGCGGTGATTCGGCCGTCCTTCGCAAAACCCACCTTGGTACGTGCCCTGATACCTGGCCGCGCGCGCCCGATAAAATGCTCTTCCTGCCGGCTGATGCGCATCATCACGGGCGCATTCAGCTTCTTCGACAGCAGCGCTGGAATCACCAGCGTAAGCGCGCCAGTAATCTTGCTGCCGAATCCGCCGCCCGTATATTCGCTGATAAAGACGATCTTGTCTTCGTCCATGTGCATCCAGCGCGCAATGGCGGCGACAGTCTGAAAGGTGCTCTGCGTGCCCGTGTACAAATACAGCTTGCCGTTCTGCCAGTAAGCCATTGTTGTGCGCGGCTCCAGGCATTGGTGGCTCACGTCCGGCGTCTGAAACGTCTCGTCAAGCACCAGCGCGGCATTCTTGAATCCGTCATCCACATCGCCATAGGCCCATCCTTCAGTCGAATGACCCATCGGCATGCGGCCTTCTTTTTCCGCCGCAAAATCCTCGTCCGTCCACTTCAGGTCCGTCAGCTGCATCGGTCCGCGGCCTGTCTCCGGCCTCGCCCAAACATTGCCGTCCACCCGTGCATTCGAACTCCCCTGCCGCAAGCTCTCCAATGGATCGGTTTGGAACGGCAGCGGCTCCATCTCGATCTCAATCTGCTCGATCGCCTCTGCGCAGGTCAGCTCATCCACAGCAGCCACGGCCAATATCGGTTCGCCCTGGTACATCGGCTCATCCGCCAGCGCCAGCTCTCCCCATTTATCCGGCTGGATCATGGTGCCGTTGTCGTTCATATAAGCCGCGTGCCCGGGAACCTCGGCCGGAGTAAGAATCGCCTTCACGCCCGGCATCGCCAGCGCCTTTTCCGCGTTGATGCTCTTCACCCGCGCATGCGGCATCGGGCTCAGCACCAGCCGGCAAAACAGCATCCCCTCGGCGCGAAAATCCTCGGCATACTTGGCCGTTCCCGTCACCTTCGCCACCAGGTCGGGTGTCGAGTAGTCCTTGCCAATCAGCTTGTACCCAGTGCCGAACGGGCGCGGCTTCTCACTCTCGGCTTTCAACTTGTCGGCTTTCATCGCGTCAGCAGGCGTCGTATCAGCCATCGTCAAGCCCTCCTCGCCAGCGCAGCGGCGCCGCTCGCGCCTCGCATCTGCGCCGCGCCTTCCATCATCGAGTCAAGTATCTTGGTGTAGTCCTGGCAGCGGCAAAGGTTGCCGCTGATCCCGTGCGCCAGCTCAGTCCGCGTAGGGTTGGGATTGGTTTTGAGAAACCCGACCGTCGACAGGATGAATCCCGACATGCAGAACGCGCACTGGAATCCCTGCTTTTCGACCACCGCCTGCTGCACCGGATGCAGTTTTCCGTCCGCCGCCGCCAGCCCTTCGATCGTCGTCACCTTGCGCCCGCGCACCGTATGCGTCAGCACGCTGCAGCTATAGTGCGGCACATCGTCGATCAGCACTGTGCACGCTCCGCACTCGCCGCGATCGCAGCCCAGCTTGGTTCCCGTCAGGCCCAGCTTATAGCGCAGCGTCCACGCCAGCGTTTCCTGCCGCATGGCATCAACGCGCCGAGGCCTGCCGTTCACATTCAAGGTGATCAGCCGCTCGCCCGTCCCCGTTGAATGATAGTGCGACGGCGAAAGAAAGTGGTAGCTCGCAGCGCCCACCGCTGCGCCGCCCGCAATCACTCCCATAATGAACCTGCGCCGCGTAATTGCCCTCGGCGCACTCTCCACCGGCTTTAAATCGTCCCCATCCGCCATGGCCGTTTCTCCGTCCTGAGCGAAGATTGGCAGGCTTGCCTGACAATCGGAATCGAAGGATCTGCAGTTGTTCCTGAATCAGATTCGGGATCACTGCTCTGGATTTTGATAGTTCTTGGAACCGCGATAAGAATCCCACGTAGAACCCGGGAAGAAGGCCTCGCTGCGCTTATAGTAGTCCCGCACCTGCGAAGTTGTGAAGCTGCCGAGCGCAACACCGTCTCATCAAAAGGCACGCTTCCAGATCAATCGCACGATGCGGTATTCAACGAGAACGCAGGCCGGAAATCCAAACCAGAATCGTTTAAAGCAGTATCGAATCGCCGCAAATCGCCGGGTGCCAGGTTCGCGGTGGGGTCCCTCGCACCTGGGGACCAGGGAAACCGCTGATCCACACCGACACGGCGATGGCCCCTCACACCGCCGTCATATCCCGCCCCTTGGCCTCGCTCCCAAGAGACGCAAGGCCAGCCAGCATCAACGCCACCAACATCACCGTCACCGCCAGCACCAGCGGATAATTCCCCCACCGCTCCGCGGCCAGCGCCTGCGCCTTTCCATTCCAGCTCGTGATCAATCCGCCAAGCTGGTACGCCAATCCCGGTGCAGTCGCCCGCACCGGCGCCGGCGAAAGCTCGGTCAGATACGCCGGCACCACTCCCCACGCACCCTGCACCATAAACTGCATCAGCACCGCGCCCGCGCCCAGCGCCCAGGCCGAGTGCCCGTAAGCAAACAGCGGAATCACCGGAATCGCCAACAGCGCCGCCGTTACAATCGCGCGCTTTCGCCCCCAGCGCTCGCTCAGCATCCCGAACACAAGCCCTCCCGCAATCGATCCAACCCCGTACAGCACGCCAATCAACCCGATCGTCTGCGGCTTCAGCTTTGCCGTCACTGCCAGAAACGTCGGATACACATCCTGCGTGCCGTGCGAGAAGCTCATGAACGCCGTCATCAGCAAAATGAGAAACAGAAACGTCGGCGCGAACTCCCTCAGATGCGCGGGAATCAATCCTCTGCGCTTCATTCCTGCGGCCTTCCTGCGTTGCTCCGCGCCCGCCAGCCACACCGGCGACTCCGGCACGCGCGCCTGCACATAAAACGCCAGCAGCGCCGGCGCCGAGCCCACCATAAACAGTCCCCGCCACCCGATCCCAGGAATCGCGATCCCGTGCCAGTGAATGCCCGCATAGAGCAGCGCAAATGCAGCCGACGCCAGAATCGACCCCGCCGCATACCCTTCCTGAAGAATGCCGCTGAAAACACCGCGGCCTTCCGTCGGCAGCGACTCAAAGGCCAGCGCCGCGCCCACGCCCCATTCGCCGCCCATGGCAAACCCGAACAGCGCCCGCAGCGCCAGCAGCGCATTCAGCGAAGGCGCAAACGCGCAAGCCAGCTCAATCACTGAGAAGCCGAGAATGTTAGCCATCAACACCGGCCGCCGTCCGTAGCGATCGGCCAGCGTGCCAAACACCAGCGCGCCCAGCGGCCTCAATGCCTGCGTCAAAAACACCGCGCCCAGCACCGCTGAGGGCAGCGTCCTGAACTCACTCGCAATCGCCTTCACGCAAAAAATCAGCAGGAAAAAATCCAGACTGTCGAGCGTCCAGCCCATGAACGCCGCCGCGAACACGTGCCGCTGCGCCGAGGTAAGCCGCCTGAAATGCGCCATTACCGACATAGGCGCGAGAATACCAGACCCAGCGGCATCCTATTTCTGCCGCTGCTCGCAGTGGCCAGCCTTTGCGCCGCAAAAATAATTGTTATAACGATTAATCTCCCCGCGCGTCTTGTTACCATGGAGCCGCACAGGCCTTGAAAGGAACCCGTCCCCTTTTATGAAGTACCCCCTGCTTCTTACCATCGCCCTGGCGCTTCCCGCTCAGTTCGCTCTTGCGCAGGCGTCTACCTGGACCTCTGACCCCGCCCACAGCGGCGTCGATTTCAAAATCACCCACATGACCATCTCCACAGTCCACGGCCACTTTAGCCGCGTCAACGCCACCATTGTTTACGACGACGCCGACCCAACCAAATCCTCGGTGAACGCCACCATCGACGTCACCACCCTCGACACCGGCGAGTCAGCCCGCGATTCCGAAATCAAGGGAGCGCAGTGGTTCGATATCGCCACCTATTCCACGGCTACCTTCACCAGCACCTCAGTTGTAAAAACCGGCGATCACCTCACCGTCAACGGCAACCTGACGCTGCATGGCGTAACCAAGCCCGTCGTTCTTCAGGTCGATGGTCCCACCGGCCCCGTTACCGGAATGGATCACAAGCCCCACGCCGGTTTTACCGCAACCACCACCATCAAGCGCACCGACTTCGGCATTGGCAGCCGCTTTCCAGCTGCCATGGCCGGCGACGAAATACCACTCGAAATCGATCTCGAAGTAGTGAAGCAATAACCGTGATATTTCTCCGCTTTCAACCAACCTCGAATATGGGTGCCCCACCCTCGCCACGTCTTTGTTTTTGTCGCCACGGTGGGATGAATCCCGCCGACTCGCCGACTCGCCGACTTGCTGACTTGCCGACTTGCTGACTCGCTAACTCGCTAACTCGCTGCCTCACCAACGCCCATGCCCAACCTGAAATCCGAAATCGCGCAGCAACTTCCCTTCACCAGCCCCGAACAAGAGGCCCTGCTCAACATCCTGCGCACCGCCGACCTGCTCCAGCGTCAGGCCCAGCTACGCACCCGCGGCTCGGGCATCACCGCTACGCAGTACAACGTCCTGCGCATCCTCCGAGGAGCTCAGCCCCACGGCCTGCCCTGCGCCGCCATCGGCGACCGCATGATCGCCGCCGAGCCCGACATCACCCGCCTGCTCAATCGACTCAAGGGCCTCAAGCTCATCCGCCAGCGCCGCGACACCCGCGATCGCCGCGTCGTCATCACCCACATCTCCGAGGCCGGCCTCAACCTCCTCAGACAGATGGACCCCGTCGTC
Source organism: Occallatibacter sp. (assembly GCA_050014675.1). Taxonomy (GTDB): domain Bacteria; phylum Acidobacteriota; class Terriglobia; order Terriglobales; family Acidobacteriaceae; genus Telmatobacter. Next base: position 5,724 of record JBEKCW010000083.1, read on the forward strand.
GACCGCGTTCCGCAGGAGCTCCTCGGCCACCTTTCCGCTTCTGAAATCAACGAGCTCATCCGCCTGCTCGAGCTCGTCCGCACCCCGCCCGAAAAATAGCCGCTCATCGCCTCCCCGCCTCTGAACCGCAGAACCCCACGACTGCGATACCATGGGTCGTGACTGGATTCCCATGCAAAAACACACTTCAAATCTCTGCATCTTCTTTTCGCTCATCATTGCCCTTGCCAACGTTCTAGGCATGGCCAACGCGGCTGCCCAAACTCCCGCCCGCCCGTGGATGAATCCTGCCCTCTCACCCGATCAACGCGCCGATCTCGTTCTCAAGCAGATGACTCTCGATGAAAAAATCGCGCTCCTCCACGGCAACGGCATGGCTCACGCCCCGCAATGGCAGATGCCCCTCACCAGGCTGTCGAACGGCGGCGCAGGCTACGTCCAGGGCGTCGAGCGCCTCGGAATTCCCCCGCTCTTCGTCTCCGATGCGGCATACGGAGTGCGCGACAGCGCCGCCAACGGACGGTACTCCACCGCCATGCCCTCGAACCTCGGAGCGGCATCCAGCTGGGATGTCGAATCCGAATGCCACTACGGAGAGGTGATCGGACGCGAGCTCCGCGAGCAGGGTTTCAATATGACCCTCGGCGGAGGCATGGACCTTAACCGCGACCCCCGCAACGGCCGCACCTTCGAGTACGCCGGCGAAGATCCGCTCCTGGCCGGAACCCTCACTGGCAACATGATGAAGTGCGAGCAGGCGCAGCATGTCGTCGGCGACGTCAAGCACTATGCCATGAACGACCAGGAGACCGGCCGCAACATCGTCAACGCCATCATCTCCAGGCGCGCACTTCAGGAGTCTGACCTGCTCGCCTTCCACATCGCCATCTCCATCGCCAATCCCGGCGCAGTCATGTGCTCTTATAACCGCGTCAATGGCGATTACGCCTGCGAGAACGACTACACGCTCAACCAGGTTCTCAAAAATCAGTGGGGCTTTAAAGGCTTCGTTCTCTCTGACTGGGGTGGTACCCACAGCACGCAGAAAGCCTCTGCCGCCGGCCTCGATCAGGAGCAGCCAATGGCCGGTTACTTCGGCCCGAAATTGAAAGCCGCGGTCCAGGCCGGGCAGGTGCCAATGTCTCAGATTGACGACCACGCCCGCAGGGTTCTCTACGCCGAGTTCATGTCCGGCGTAGTCGACAACCCGCCGCAACATGGCACAGTCAACGTCGAAGCTGGCATGCAGGCCGCGCAGCACGTTGAAGAAAACAGCATCGTCCTTCTCAAAAACTCGAACTCCATCCTTCCCATCGATCCAGCCACGGTGCACAGCATCGCAATCATTGGCGCGCACGCCGATGTCGGCATGATCTCCGGTGGGGGTTCAGCGCAGGTCGACCCTCCGGGCGGCAACGCCATCATGCCTCCGGGCCAGGGTGCAACCCGCTGGCAGGAACACATCTGGTTCCCCACGTCTCCGCTCAAAGCCCTTCAGGCAAAATTGCCCAATACCAAAATCACCTTCGACCCGGGCGCCAACCCGCAATCCGCTGCCAGCCTTGCCCGCAACTCCGACCTGGCAATCGTCTTTGCCTCCCAGTGGGAATCGGAAGGCATTGATCTCCCCAGCCTCTCGCTGCCCGACAACCAGGACGCATTGATCGAGCAGGTTGCCGCAGCCAATCCCCACACCATCGTCGTGCTTGAAACCGGCACCGCTGTCACCATGCCCTGGCTGGGCAGCGTGGCTGGCGTTGTCGAGGCGTGGTTCGCTGGCAGCGCCGGACACAAAGCCCTGGCCAACGTGCTCGTCGGCGACGTCAACCCATCCGGCAAGCTCGCCATCACCTTCCCCAAATCCGAGCAGGATCTGCCTCACCCCGTCATTCCTCCGCTTTCGGCCGCCGACCTGGGTCAGGGCACTCACGCAGTCAACTCGGGCACATCGGCTTCCGGCTATTCCGTCACCTACAACGAAGGCCCCGAGGTCGGCTACAAGTGGTTTCAAGCGCAGCATAAGCAGCCCCTCTTCGCCTTCGGTTACGGCCTCTCCTACACAACATTCGCGTATTCCGGCCTGAAGGTCGATTCACCTGCAAAGTCCGTGCGCTTCAAAGTGAAGAACACCGGCAGTCGCGCAGGGACTGAAATCGCCGAAGTCTACGCAATGCTCCCGCAAGGCGCCGACGAACCTTATCAGCGGCTGGTTGGATGGGAGCGCGTCGAACTTGCGCCCGGCGAATCACGCACCATCACTGTGAGCGTCGACACGCGTCCCTTGCAAACCTTCAATGAAGCCAACGAAAGCTGGAGCCTCGCGCCAGGCGCTTATCAGGTAATGGTCGGCCCATCTTCTGACAACACCCCGCTCGCAGCCAGCCTCGCGATCCACTAACGCACGCCCAGCACAAATCCGGGTGCCCCACCCTCGCCGGGTCTTTGTTTTTCCGGCTAGGGTGGGATACCACAAATCTCAACCAGCAGGTTCCAACACAACAAGAAAATGGGTGACCGAGGTCCGGATTTTCGGACCCGGGAAGGCACGAACCCAAATCAATCCGCCTCGACCATCTACCCAGCCCGTTACGCATAAACTTAAAAGAACCACACTCCATTGGTTAAGAGACTGCTCAATGACAGCCGGCCCTGTAATCTCCACAGTCCAAAAGGCCCTTCATCTCGACCCTGCTTCACGAAATGAGCAACACTCGTTTACCGGGCCCCATTTCGCAATCCTCCAAACTTTGAAAGCCTGCCTGCTCATCGCACTAATGGCCGCAATCCCGATCCGCGCGCAACAATCTCCCCCAACCCCAACGGTCCTCACCGGCATCGTCCGCACCGTCACCGGTCAGCCCATAGCAAACGCCACCGTAACCATATCAACGCCCTCAGGCAACAAAAACTCAATCACCTCGCCCGATGGCCGCTTCTCCATATCCAGCGTCGCAATCGGCCCGCACACAGTCGCCGTCGCGCTCCCCGGTCGTGCTCCAACCGCACCAGTGGCGACCAACATTACCGGCCCGTCCCTGCTCCTCACCGTTTCCGACCAGAACATTCTCTCCGTCTCAGTCGAAAACCAGACCGGCGCGCCATCGGCGCCTGCCGCAAACCCATCCGCAGCCTCAACCGGCACCGGCGGCGAAAAGCTCTCCAGCCAGGCCGTAAGCTCGTTGCCGTTGAACGGCCGCGACTTCAGCACCCTGCTCCTGCTGGCCGCCGGCACTATGACCGACGCCAATGGAGCCACCAACTTCACGCAGCAATTCGCCATCAACGGCCAACGCGGTGTTGAGGCTACCTTCGCCATGGACGGCGCCGATATCAGCGATCCCGAGATGGGCGGCAGCACCTTCACCAACTTCAACGTCGATGCGATTCAGGAGATCCAATCCAGTTCCGGCTGGATGCCCGCGGAAATCGGACGCGGCGCTTCAGGATTCACAAACATCGTCACCCGCTCCGGCAGCAGCGGATTCCACGGATCATTCTTCGAGTTCCTGCGTAATTCGGCCCTCGACGCGCGCAATTTCTTTGACCACCCCTCCATCGCCGAGCCGGGCCGCATTCCACCCTTCCGCCGCAACGAGTTCGGATTCACAAACGGCGGTCCCGTCGTCCTGCCCCACATCTACGATGGCCGCGGCCGCACTTTCTACTTCGGCCAGTATCAGGGTTTCCGCCAGGTCCTCGGCACCACGCAGGTGCTCGCCGTGCCAACCCAGGCCGAGCGCTCGGGCCAGGACTTCGTCACCTACCCCGACGGCAGCTCCGACACGCTTACAGTGCCCGTAAACCCCGCAATTGCCGCCATCCTCGCGCGATATCCCCAGCCCAACAACGCCACCGGCGCATTTGGCGCGCGAACCTATGCCGCGCCTTCCAACGTCAACACCAGCGCTGACCAGTTCTCCATTCGCATCGACCAAATACTCGGCGCCAAGGGTCAGTTCCTCGGGCGATTCAATTACGACAACCTCACCGGCCCCACCACCAACCCTGACCAGACGCTGCTCGACCCCACCTTCGCCATCCAGTATGTCGACCGTCAGCGTAACGTCGTATTCACCTACACGCGCACCGTCTCGCCGCGATTTCTCTGGTCGTCGTCGCTCAGCATCACGCGCACAACGCCCTCGTTCCCCACTCTCAACTACACCGATCCCGCTCTCAAGTTCAACGATGCTCTCTACGAGCCCTGGAACGCCGCAGCCGGCTCAGTGATGTCGGCCTTCGGTAACCTTTTCCACGGCCAGCTCAACTTTTCCTTCACCAAAGGCCAGCACGCCATCAAGTGGGGCGCTGAAGCACGTCTCAATCGCGACACCACCTACTTCGGCATCAGCCCCAACGGAGAATACGACTTTGGCGGCGGCACGGTGTATTCGCCCGTCAACATCCCCTCTGCCAGCGGCCGGCACAACGTGCAGGCGGGCAGTCCGTTGCCCGATACGCTCAGCAGCCTTCTCCTCGGTTACCCCTATTCCTACGTAATCGCCGTGGCGCCGCCCTATATGTCGAATGGCCCCCACATCGGCCCCGCGGCCATCAACCGCAACGACGTGAACGCCTACACCCAAGACACATGGAAGATCAACTCGCATCTCACCCTCGATTACGGTTTGCGCTACGAACTCTACACCCCCATTTCCGAGCGAGCGCACCGCACCTCCAGCTTCCGCGATGCATTTCCGCCGCCAGGGACCGCGCAACAGTTCCTCATCAATCCGCAGCCGGGTTATGAGATGGGTCGGAATGGCTGGGGCCCGCGCGTCCAGCTAAGCTGGAACGCTCCCCTTTCTGTCCTCGTCCACGCCGGCGGCGCCATCACCGTCATCCCGCCCAACATCTGGCAAGACAATTTCCTCACCGGCTCAACACCGTTCGCGGTCTATCCCCGTGTCACCGCCGCGCAGAGCGGCGAAGTCTCCTACGGCTTCCAAATCACTCCCAGCGAGTTGCCGCAGGTCTACACGCCGCAGGGTGTCGCGTTCCTCGCCGGCGGCGACACCAAAAAAATTCCGGCCAATACCGTGATGGATGTAAATCGCTATCAAAATGACCTGGCCGCGCTTTCGCCCAATCATCAGTTGTCGCTGCTCAATCTCAGCGCCGTCGACCCCCGCTTCGGCAACGGCTACCTTCAAACCTGGACCATCGGCCTTGAACGTGCCTTCGGCAAGCTCACTGCCGATGCCGCGTATGTCGGCACAGCGGCCTCAAAGCTGCCGCAATTGTCTTATCCCAACGCGTACCCCGGGGCCAACTCCGAATTTGCGCCATACACCAACTTCGACAGCAGCGGCGCAGTCACAGGCGGCTTCGGTTTTGAAGCCGTAATCGATCGCATGTCCCACTCCTCTTATCACGCATTGCAAACCTCTCTCGCCGGACAAATTCCTCACGGCGGACCCAGCGTGCAGGCAGGCTACACCTGGGGCAAATCGCTCGACAACGTCAGCGGCGTAATCGGCGGAACCGGCTCAACCGGCGCGGTGAGTGTGCTCGCCCCGCAAAATCCCTTCGACACCCACTCTGAAAAAGGACCGTCGAACTTCGACGTTACCCACTCTTTCTCCGTCAGCGCCGCGCAGGAATTGCACTTCGAAAGTCTCGGCTCTCAATCGCACGGCGCCAGACTCGTCACCGCGGGCTGGCAACTGCTCTCCATCTCCTCCATCTCAAGCGGCTCGCCATTCACCATCTACTCCGGCATCCAGCAAACCGGAGCGGGCACCACCGGCGCCGATCGCCCCGACCAGGTCGGCATCCCCAGCCTCTCAACCGCGCACAGCTCCACGCGAAGCCGCGACGACTACTTCGGCCTGGGCCAAAACAACTCCAGCTACTTTTCGATTCCCATCGATATCGCTGGCGGCACCGGGCCCAACTCAGGCCGATTTGGCACTCTGGGCCGCAACACCTTTCGCGGCCCCGCCTACTACGACTTCGACTTTGCGCTCATCAAAACCACGCCCATCTCCCGCCGTCGCAGCGGACTCGAGCGCGCCGACCTTCAGTTCCGCGGCGAATTCTTCAACATCTTCAACATCGTCAACATGGGCCTGCCCGCCAACACCATCGAGGGCTCCGGCTTCGGCCTCATCAGCAAAACCGCCGGCACCTCCCGCCAAATCCAATTCTCCCTCAAGCTCATCTACTAACTCGCAGACTCCCCAACTCACACAGCGCTCCGTGCCCCATCCCGGCCGCCCCATGTCTGGATTCTCAGACATGGGATAGCACGAACCCAACCCGCCAACATACGCCCCAGCACTCGCACACCCAAGCTGAAAGCTGAGAGCTAAAAGCTGCTCCCTATTCCGCCCCTCTCCGCCGCCGTCCGCTCAGCAGATAAATCGCCGCCCTCAACTCCAGCAGCGGATCAGCCGACGCCTCAATCCCATCCACGCGCGGAATCGGATCAAAAATAATGTGCTTCTGCTGCGCCAGCGAATCCGGGATCACCTCGGTCAGCTCCACCGTGCCAAGCTCCACCAGCTCGCGGCTCTCTGGCCAATGCACCGTCGCATCGTCCACCGTGTCCCCCGGCCCTGCCACCTGCACCAGCATCTTGAACGCCACCGGCTCCTTCGCCACGCGCTCCGCAAGCTCGTCATAGTGATAGTCCGCCGGAATCCCGGCAACCTGCTCATCGGTCAGGTAGTCGTTTCCCTGCGCCGGCACAATGCGATACCGTCCATACCGCGTCTTCCCGCTAGCATTGGTAAACGCGAATGCGGTCACGGCAAAGAACGTCTCGCGCGCCAGGCTCGCCGGGAACGGCTTGGGAGCCTGCACAAACGCCAGCGCCGCCGGGTGCGTGCCCAGAAAATGCTCAATCGGCTTGGGCGAAGGCACATCCGCGCCGCTCGCCGCCGCAGCCCGCAGAAACTCCAGAAACTCGTTGCCATCCCTCGTCGGGAACCCGTCCGTCGAATGGCTCACGATGTCGGTGTGGACATGCTCCGCCAAATTGAAACGTATGGCCAGTCCCCGCGGATTCGCGTCCGCCACATTGTCGGGCAACTGCGGCAGACCCGTTGAATTCGAAAACCGCACCGTAACAGGGGTCCACTCGCGCTCCACATGGGGCGCTTTCGTCAGCTCCTGCCCTTCGACCGACGGCTTAAAGCTGCCGGTGAGCATCAACCCTTTGGCGTGCGCAGGCCGATATCCGGCATGCAACCCGAACATCTGGTCAAACTGCGCAATCAGATCCTGGGCGAGTGCGACTACTCGTTCGTCGTTTGGCAATGGCATAGTCTCAAACCTCCGGTTTGTGCAGAATACCCTACCAGCAGCCCGACGCATGGATTGTTAATGGATCTACAAAAATTCAAAAGCCCCCTACCCGCACGCCACAGCTAAAACCTGAGAGCTGAAGGCTGAAAGCTCGCCAGCCCCGCTACAATGGCCCTAGCCCATCGGAGGCGTCATGCGGCCATCCTTCTCGCTCGGCATTGAAGAGGAGTACCAGACCGTCGATCCCGTCACCCGCGACCTGCGCTCGCATATCCAGACCGAGATGCTGGCCGTGGGAAAGCTGCGCCTCCAGGAGCGCGTCAAGGCCGAGATGCACACCTCCGTCGTCGAGGTCGGCACCCGCGTCTGCCGCAACATCAATGAGGCCCGCGAAGACATCTACGAACTGCGCCGCGAGATGATCAAGCTCGCCACGGAGCACGGCCTCGAACTCGTCGCCGGCGCAACCCATCCCTTCGCCGACTGGCGCACCCAGGAGATCTATCCCGACCCCCGCTATCACCAGGTGGTCAAGGACCTGCAACTCGTCGCCCGCGCCAATCTCATCTTCGGCCTCCACGTCCACGTCGGCATCGAGGACCGTGAAGCCGCCATCCGCATCATGAACTCGATGCGATACTTTCTGCCCCACATCATGGCCCTGGCCACCAACTCGCCCTTCTGGCTCGGCCTCAACACCGGCTACAAAGGCTACCGCGCCAAGGTCTTTGAGAACTTCCCCCGCACCGGCATTCCCGACGCCTTTTCAAGCTATTCCGAGTTCGACAACTATGTGAACCTGCTGGTCCGCACCGGCTGCATCGACAACGCAAAGAAAATCTGGTGGGACATCCGTCCTCATCCATTCTTCGACACCGTCGAGGTCCGCGCCTGCGATATTCCTCTCCGCGCCGAGGAAACAGTCGCCATCGCCGCGCTCATCCAGGCCACCGCCGCCTATCTCTACCGCCTCCACGAGGCCAACCAGGACTTCCGCCATTACACCCGCTCCCTGATCGCCGAAAACAAATTCCGCGCCGTCCGCTACGGCCTCGATGGCAAACTCATCGACTTCGGCAAACAGCAGGAGGTTCCACTGCGAGATTTGATTGAGGAGTACCTCGCCCTCATCGATCCCGAAGTGGACGAGCTAGGCAGCCGCGAAGCCATCGACGGCATCCGCAAAATCCTCAAGTACGGCACCGGCGCCGACCGTCAGCTAAAAGTCTTCGAAGAAACCAACGGCGACCTTAAAGCAGTAGTCGATTACATGGCGCAGGAAACCAAAGCTGGCCTCTAGGAAACGCTAATTAGGCAGAAAACTGGGCGCCCCAGGTCTCGATTCTGAGACCTGGGAATGCACTATCCACGACTCACGCCCCAAACGCCCTAATCCCCGCTCCCCAGCCGGCAAAGATCCTCAATCGCCGAATCGAGATTCGTGATCGTCAAATTCCCTTGCGCAAACAACGGTCGCCGCACATAATACGGATTCACCATTGAGAGCGTTTCATTCACAAAGAGAGATGCATGCGACTCCAGTCCATCTCGCATCGTCTCCTGCAGCAGCGTATCGCCGTGATACTGGCACACTCCCGATAACGCCGCACGCCTTTTGAACAGATCTTCGAGCTGCCATTCGTACTCCA
>JBEKCW010000084.1:0-14559 GCA_050014675.1 Occallatibacter sp.
AGACCGGCGGCCGGGTTACCCACTTTCTCGCCGGCCTTGGAACCAGCGGCACATTTACTGGAACTACTCGCTACCTCAAGGAGCGCAATCCCGCCATCAAGTGCATAAGCCTGCAACCCACTTCGCCTTTTCACGGGCTCGAGGGACTCAAATACATGGCCAGCACCATTGCGCCGGCCATCTACGACCCCACCCTGGCCGACCGCACCATTGAAGTGGAGACCGAGGCTGCTTACGCCATGGCCCGTCAGCTCGCGCGCCAGCAGGGTTTGTTGGTTGGAATCTCGGCGGCAGCTGCCGTAACTGCCAGTCTCCAGCTTGCGCGCGAAGAATCTGCAGCTGGCCGCGACGCGGTCATTGTCACGGTGCTGCCTGACTCCGCGGATAAATATCTCAGCGATCGATTCTGGGAGGAGTCATGAGTGTGCTTCACATCCTCAACCCGGTATTCGAGACGATCCGCGCTCATGGCGAAGAGACTTATCCGCATGAGTGCTGCGGGGTTCTGCTCGGCCAGGAATCGGCTGACGGCTGGCTCATTCATGCGTCGATCAGGGCCGGCAACACCCGCACCGATTCCGCCCACAATCGCTACAGCATTTCGCCTGCGGAACTGGTCCAGATCGAGCGCGAGGCTCGCCGTCAGCAGTTGAGCATTGCCGGCTTTTATCACTCGCATCCAGACCACCCCGCGCAGTGGTCGCCCACCGATTTTGCCGAGGCCCACTGGATCGGCTGCTCCTACGTCATCACCGCCGTAGCCCAGGGCAAGTCGACCGTCACCAACTCATTTCTGCTGGCGGGCGCCACTGAAGAAGACAAACGTTTCGAGCAGCAGACGATCGATTTGATCGATGCTGTGGAACCTTTTCATCATTTGTAATATCGAATGCATGGTGGGCCCCTAGTACTATAATCAACCAGCGTACTCGTGTTCCCCTGTGTTCACCGCATTAAGACCTGCGGCTTTGACCCGCGAGCAGCATTACTCAAGCAATACCTACGGCACTTAAGCGAATTGATTGCCCTCAACTGCGACTGGCAGAATCATGCCGGCTGACCGGCCAGGCCACTCTGACCGGACGCGGAGGACTATGCATCAAGGGCTCAGTCTTGCCTCAATCCGATCGCGCATTTGCCTGTTTTTCTGGCTGTGCCTCGCTGCTCTGCCGGCGAGCGCGCAAGCGGCCCCAGGGATGCCCGGCATGCTTGAGGCGGATTCCACTCCGGCGCGCGAGATCATGGGCCTCTCGCACTTTGTGCTGTTGATTACCGGCAGCATCTTCGCAGTGGTTGGCGGTCTGCTTGTTTATGTCATCATCAGATTTCGCGCGCGAGAAGCAGATGCCGAACATGAGCCGGCGCAAGTCTACGGAAGCGTGCAGGTGGAGCTGGCCTGGACCGTGATTCCCGTGCTGATCGTAGTTGTCCTCTTTCTTACCACCGCACGCATCATCTTTGCGATTCAGGATGCGCCCGAGCCCGCTTCAGCGCTGGACGTAACTGTGATCGGCCACCAGTTCTGGTGGGAGTTTCGCTACCCCAAACTTGGCATTGTTACGGCCAATGAGCTGCACGTCCCCGTCGGCACGCCGGGCAAACCGTTCCCTACGTATCTCGAGCTGCTCTCGGCCGATGTGGATCATAGCTTCTGGGTGCCTCAACTCGGCGGCAAGACCGATCTCATACCAAATCATCCGAACAAAATGTGGATCGATCCCGAAAAGCCGGGTGTTTACCTGGGGCAATGTGCGCAGTTTTGCGGCGTTGAGCACGCCAAAATGTTGCTGCGCGTTTACGCCGATACGCCGGAACAGTTTGAAGCGTGGGTCAAGAACGAGCAACGGCCAGGCGCGCAAGACCAGGCAGTCGAGGCTGGGCGTCATGTATTTGAAACCCAGGCATGCATGAACTGTCACACGATCTCGGGCACCGCAGCCAAGGGAACATTCGGGCCCGATCTCACACACATGATGAGCCGCGCGACGATTGCAGCCGGCGCAGCTGACAACACGCCCGAGAATTTGAACGCCTGGATCAAAAATCCCAACGATTTCAAGCCCGGTGCGTTGATGCCCGTAATGCAGCTCAGCGATGAGCAAGTGAACGAATTGGTGGCGTACCTTTCCACCTTGCACTGATACCTATCCGCGTTGCCGTAGAGGACAATGGAATGGCCGACCAGACTTTCCCCATCCCGGACTCACTTGATCGATCACCGTCGCGCAGCGCGGCATTACTGGAGTGGCTGCACAGCTGGGTGGTGACCGTCGACCACAAGAGACTGGGCATTCTCTACATCGTCTACGCAACCTTCTTCCTGCTCGTCGCCGGCGCCGAAGCCCTGGTAATGCGCATTCAACTCGCAATACCGAACAATCACTTCCTCTCGCCAGAAACCTACAACGAAATGTTCACCATGCACGGCACGACTATGGTTTTCCTGGTCGGCATGACCTTTATTTTCGGTTTCGGCAACTATCTTGTCCCGCTGATGATCGGCGCGCGCGACATGGCCTTCCCGCGGCTGAATGCCTTCAGCTTCTGGATGACGGCCTTCAGCGGATTCCTGCTCTATTTCAGTTTCATCGGTGGTTTCGGCCTGTATGGGATGGGATCGGCGCCCGATATCAGCTGGTGGGCTTACGCGCCGCTTACCGCCAAAGCATTCTCGCCCGGCCATAACACTGACTACTGGGCGATCGCGCTTATCGTAAGCGGATTCGGCACGCTGGGTGCGGCCATCAATACTCTGGCGACGGCGTTTTCGATGCGGTGCCGCGGCATGACGCTTTTCCGCATGCCTCTCTTCGTGTGGCTATTGGTCGTAACCAGCGGTCTCACGCTGATAACCATCACGCCGCTCACTGCCGCGCAGATCATGCTCCTCATCGATCGTTACCTGGGCGGGCATTTCTTCGATACGCAGGCGGGTGGTTCGGCAACGGTGTGGATGCACTTCTTCTGGATATTCGGGCATCCAGAAGTGTACGTTTTAATCCTGCCCGCATTCGGCATTGCGAATGAGGTCATCCCCGTGTTCTCGCGCAAAGCCATCTTCGGTTATCCCGCCATGGTGTCGGCCTCGGTGGGTATTGCGTTCATAAGCATCTCAGTATGGGCGCACCACATGTTTACCATCGGTATGACATCGGTGAGCAATGCCTTCTTTGTTCTCTCAACCATGATGGTTGGCATACCGACGGGCATCAAGATATTTAACTGGCTGGCGACAATGTGGGGCGGAAGAATCCGCTTCGCCACGCCTATGCTCTTTTGCACTGCGTTCGTTCTGCAATTTCTTTGCGCCGGTCTCACCGGCATCATGCTCTCGGTTGCACCCTGGGATTGGCAACTGCACAACTCCTACTTCGTGATCGCGCATTTTCACTACACGCTGACCGGCTCGTTCGTCTTTTGCATGTTTGCGGGGTTTTATTACTGGTATCCGAAATTTACCGGCCACATGCTGAGTGAAAAACTCGGCAAGTGGCACTTCTGGCTCTTCCTTATAGGGTTTCACGTCACCTTCGACACCATGCATTTTTTGGGCATTCTGGGCATGCCGCGCTCGATTTATACCTACGGAGCCGATCGCGGATGGGGCGCGCTCAACATGGTGGTTTCGATCGGTGGCATGATCCAGGGCATCGCGGTGCTGATTTTTGCATGGAATCTCATTGACTCGTATTTTCACGGACCGGCGGCCGGCAGCGACCCCTGGGACGCGTGGACGCTGGAGTGGTCCACGCCTTCTCCGCCGCCTGCTTACAACTTTGCCACTGAACCGGTGGTGCGAAGCCGCCGCCCGTTATGGGATCTCAAGCATCCGCAGGATCCGGATTGGAAGTACGAACGATGAGCTCCGTACCCATTTTCGTCGACGAGAACTGGCGCCTGCCCTCGCGTGGCCGCGTGGGAATGCTTGCACTCATCATCGGTGAGTCGGCCATCTTTACCATTTTTGTGGTCGCCTACGTGTATTACATCGGCGCCAGCACCTATGGCCCCACGCCGAAGATTCTCACGGTTCCTTACTTCAACACGGTGTGTTTGCTGTCGAGCAGCCTTACCATCTGGATGGCTGAGCGGGCCATTGAGCGTGGCCGCATACGCGCCTTTAGCTTGTGGTGGGCACTGACTATGCTGCTCGGTTTGGTCTTCCTTGCAGGCACCGCGAAGGAGTGGGCCAGGCTGATTGGTCACGACGGTCTGACCATCAGCACCAACTTGTTTGGCACCACGTTTTATTCGCTGGTTGGCCTGCATGCCACGCACGTTGTTGTCGGCTTGATAGGGCTGTCGATCGTGATGATCCTTACGGCGCTGGGACGCGTGGAAAAGCGCCACGCCGAGCGCATCCAGGTGCTCAGTCTTTACTGGCACTTCGTGGATGCGGTGTGGGTAGTGGTTTTCACAGTGGTCTACGTGGTGGGCAGGTGAGCGGTATGGAAGAGAAACTCCATCATGAGCAAGCGGGCGAAGCGGGCGCCACTATCCAGCTGCCTGCGCCCACGGCGTGGCCCATCGTGCTTGCTTTTGGATGCACGCTGGCTGCCGCGGGCCTGGTGACCAATGTTGCCATCAGCGTTTTGGGCGGGTTGCTTATGCTGGCTGGATGCATAGGATGGTTCCGCCAGGTGTTGCCGCACGAGCAACACGAAGAGGTGCCTGTCGTCGATCAGCCTGTAGTCATTGCCTCATCGCGGCGACTGGTGGAGCGCATCGTGCTGAGCGCCGAGCATCGCGCGCACCTGCCTCTCGAAACATATCCCATCATGAGCGGCATCAAGGGCGGCATAGCCGGCGGCATCGCCATGATATTCCCTGCGCTGCTTTACGGGCTGATCGCGCAGCATAGCATCTGGTATCCGGTGAACCTGCTTGGCGGCGCGGGCGTTGCGAACTGGCGCAATCCGACTACGGCCGACATTGCCGCCTTCCACTGGCAGGGACTGCTGGTGGGAATCGTAATTCATGTCGTCACATGCTTGCTCATCGGCTTGCTCTACGGCGCGATGCTGCCTATGCTGCCGCGTCACCCGGTTGTGCTCGGCGGCATTCTTGCGCCGGTGCTGTGGACCGGCGTTCTCCACTCGTTCATGGGCATCATCAATCCCGCGCTGGCCGCGCACATTGCGTGGGGATGGTTTCTGGTTTCGCAAGTCACGTACGGCATTACTGCGGGATTCGTTGTCTCTCGCCAGGAACGAATTCCAACCGGCCAATCGCTTCCATTTGCGGCGCGTCTTGGCATTGAAGCTCCCGGCCTCATGGAATCGCGGCCTGATGAGGGCCCTCCACGCGACGAGGGGAACCCCTGATGCGGAATCTGACTACGGCGATCCTTGCCTGTTTTGTCGCGCTTTCCTCGGGCTGCGCGCACGCGCCGGGTTATCCTCCTGAGGCGGAGCCAAGGCCTTCATTGGTGACGGACTTCGCGACCCTTTATAGCCAGAACTGTGCAGCATGCCACGGGGCCGGCGGAGCGAATGGGCCGGCAATCGATCTCAGCAATCCTGAGTATCAGGCCATCGTGGACGACAACACGCTACGCAAATGGATCTCCGGTGGAATGCCCGGCACAGAGATGCCTGCCTTTGCGAGTTCCGCCGGAGGTATGCTGACTGACGCGCAGGTCAATGCGCTCATCGCGGGAATGCGCAATGCCTGGTCGAAGCCGAATGTCTTCGCCGGCGCTACTCCACCAGCTTATGCGCAAACGCAGGCAGGCGATTCGCATCGCGGCCAGCAGACTTACGCAGCAAGATGCGTTGTCTGCCACGCAACGTTGCAGCCCCAGCAAATTTCAAGCTCTGACTATCTTGCGCTTGTTGGCGACCAGGCCCTGCGAACCATCATTGTCGCGGGACGGCCCGACATCGGGCAGCCCGATTGGAGCCATATGGGTACGGGAGGCAAACCGTCCCCGCCGCTTACTGAGCAGGAAGTGGATGACGTTGTGGCCTACCTGGCAAGCTTGCGAAGCGCGACGCCGCAAAGCGCTGTAAGTGGGCCAAAGAGCCAGAGCAAGCCAGGCACGTTGGGCGGGAGGTGAAGAGAATGAGCAGCGAGGAACATTCGCCGGGTAGCGATCAACACGAGCAGACTGGGATTGCGTCGGCGCAGGCTCAAGTCAGCGCCGACAATCCCCGCGTGGTGTCTCGACGTTGGCTGCTGTTCAAAGCCGGAATCGCAGTGAATGCTGCCGTTGGCCTGGTGCTTGCCGTTCCGGTATTGCGGTACCTGCTTTCCCCGTGGAGAAGCGACTCCAGCTATACGTCGTGGGTCTCGCTTGGCGCCATCGATGCATTTCCCAACGGAGAAACAAGACTAGCCTTCTATAAGAATCCCGCGACCAGGCCCTGGGATGGCGAGACGGACAACGTGGCGTGCTATGTGCGCCGCGAAGGGGCTTCGCAGTTTCGCGTTTTCGCCATCAACTGCGCTCACCTCGGTTGTCCGGTGCGCTGGTTCCCCCAATCGCAACTGTTTATGTGTCCCTGCCACGGCGGGGTCTACTATGCCGATGGCTCTCGTGCATCGGGTCCGCCCGAGCGTGGCCTGTTCACTTACGAATGGAAGGTGGTTGACGGCGACTTGCAGATTGATGCCGGCCAGATGCCAACACTTTCGAATTCCGCTAAATTGGTTAACATCTCGAACGCAACAGGAGACCAGAAATGCAACGGCTGAGTAAGGCCGCAACGCGCATCTACGCGTGGTTCGAACGCCGCCTTCAACTCGAAGGCCCGGTCAAAGACGCCGCTTTGCATCCGGTTCCGCGAAACACCGCCAGCTGGGCCTACGTATTCGGCAGCGCGGCATTCACTCTCTTGTTTTTACAAATCTTCACCGGTATTCTTCTGGCTTTGATTTACGTTCCCAGCGCGGCAGAAGCCTGGAACAGCCTCAACATACTCAACCACCAAATTCCTCTTGGCTGGTTTATTCGCGCCCTCCACGGCTGGGGATCGAACTTCATGGTCGCCATCGTTCTTATCCACATGGCGCAGGTATTTCTCTTCGGCGCGTACAAGTTTCCGCGCGAGCTCACCTGGATTGTGGGCGTCTTTCTTTTGTTGATGACGCTGGGCATGGCTTTTACCGGCCAGGTTCTGCGCTCCGATCAGGATGCGTATTGGGGCCTCGGCATCGGCGCATCCATCCTCAGCCGCGTGCCGTTTATCGGTGGCGGGCTGGTGCATCTGCTGCTCGGGGGGCCCATCATTGCCGGCGCTACGTTATCACGTTTCTTCACTCTGCACGTCTTCGTCATTCCCGGCATGTTGCTTGTTTTCGCCTTCGTGCACGTATGGATGGTGCTGAAGCTCGGTGTGAATGAGTGGCCCATGCCGGGCCGACTGGTGAATCGCGCAACCTACATTCAGGAATATCAGCACCTGGCGCACACTGACGGCATTCCTTTTGTTCCAGGCGCGTTTTGGAAAGACCTTGTTTTCTCCGGCGCGGTGATTGCGGCTGTTGCGGTGTGCGCGTTCGCGTTCGGTCCGTTCGGCCCCACAGGCCAGCCCGATCCGACCATTATTCAAACCGTTCCCAAGCCCGATTTCTTTTTCCTGTGGATCTATACGGTACTCTCGTATCTTCCGCCGGAAATGGAAACACCGTTCATCCTCATCGTCCCGCTGGTCGCAATCGCTGCTCTTCTCGTGCTTCCGTTCTATGCGTCAGAAGGTGAAAAAAGCTGGCATCGGCGCCCTGTTGCCGTGCTTGCAGTTGCGACGATTGCAGTCGGTTGGGGCGTTCTCACTCAACTGGGCACAAATACGCCGTGGAGTCCGCACATGAGTGCGTGGAGCAGCGATCCGCTCCCCACTCATGTTCTTCACAATGCCACCCCGCTGGTTCGCGAGGGCGCCGTAGTTTTCCAGGCCAAGCAATGCCGCAATTGCCACTCCATCGGCGGAGCGGGCGGCGAGCGCGGCCCTGCGCTTGACAGCGTTGCTACCCGCCTCACCATCGACCAGATGCGATTCAAGGTAGTCTCTGGCGGCGGCAACATGCCGGCTTACGGCAAGAATTTATCGCCTTCGGAGATCGAAGCGCTGGTCAACTTCCTCGAGACGCTGCATCCCGCCGGCGAACCGCCGGCATACGATGCATCGAGGCGCGCTGTGGAAACATCGCAATCGAATCCGCCCTCCGCTCGACCCGCCGGAAGCTCGCCCGCGAACAGAAAATCCAATCCATGATCGTGACCACGACAGTCGCGGATATCATCACTGACTGGGACGTTCCCTGGATTGTGACCTCGGACCTTGCTCTGTTCGCGGTCATTTACGTACGGGGCTGGACCCGCATCCGCCGCACGCGTCCCGAGCAGTATCCCGCCTGGCGCCTGGCCGCATTTCTTGCCGGCATTATGGCTGTATTCGTCGCGGTCGCTTCTCCGCTCGATACATTCAGCGAGTCGCTGCTCTTTATGCACATGGCGCAACACTATGTGCTGATGTCAATCGCGCCGCCTCTCATCGTTCTTGGCGCGCCGGTTGTCCCTCTGCTGCGCGGTGTGCCGCGGTTTGTCATTCGATTGCTGCGGCCGTTGTTTGTTACGCATATTCTCGATACGGCGGGCAGATTTCTCACTCGGCCTCGCGTGGCCTGGCTCGCCATGAATGCGTCATATATTGGCTGGCACATTCCGCGTGCTTATGAGTTCGCCCTGTCGTCAGAGAACTGGCACATCTTTGAGCACGCCTGCTTCTTCTTCACCAATCTCATGTTTTGGTGGCCAGTGATTCGCCCCTGGCCGACGCGCGGGCCGGGGTTGCGCTGGCTTTCAATCCCTTACCTGTTGTCCGCCGACATCGTCAACACGGCGGTATCGGCGTTCCTTTGTTTTTCAGGCCGCTTGCTGTACCCGAGTTATGATTTCACCCCGCGTCCATTTGGCCTGAGCGCCCTCAACGATCAGGTTGCTGCCGGCGCCTTTATGTGGGTCCTCGGATCGGTCGTGTATCTCATCCCTGTCGTTATGATCGTGGCTCAGTTGCTCTCTCCCGGAACGAGTCTTCCACGGACGGGGAAACCCCTGTACAAGGCGCAATCGGCCGGCGAAGCGCGATGACCATGTATACACACCCCCTTGTTCGGCTTGGTGTGATTGGCGCATGATAGCGGAATGAATCCTGCCCGGATAAGTGCCTCCTTGGCGTGTGTGTTGGCAATAGCTCTGTTCAGTCAAACGGCGTCAGCCCAGCGCGTCTTCAATGTCAGGGATTACGGCGCAACCGGCCTCAAGAGCGACAATGCCCGTCCGGCGCTGCAGAAGGCGATTGACGGGTGCGGCAAAGCCGGCGGAGGCGAGGTTTACGTTCCGCCCGGGCAGTACACATCGGGACAGCTTCATCTGCGGTCGGGGGTGCGACTTTATGTGGAGGCGGGCGCGACCATCTACGCCACACTCGATGGAAGCCAGTACGACGACCCGAAAAGGGCCGCGCTGATCTATGGCGAGGACCTGCACGATATCGCGCTCGAAGGCACAGGCACCCTCGATGGGCAGGCGGCCTACAAGTTCGATTTGAGCAACTTCACCGACTATTACATCCTGCCCAACCAACGCCAGATGGAAGCGACCGGGAAGCCTTTGCTGCGGTCGTTTCCCACGGGCTTTGGGAAGGAAAGCGTCTATCCACGCATGGTGCTTTTGCTGCGCTGCGTCGATGTGCGCATTACAGGCTTGAAGTTTCTGCGTTCGCGAAGCTGGACTATCAATCCATACGCGTGCAAGCGGCTGACCATCGATGGAGTGTACATTTACTCGAATCAGAAAGAAGCCGTCTGGGCCGACGGCATCGATCCCGATGGCTGCCAGGATGTACACATCTCCAACTGCACCATCGAGACCGGCGATGACGCCATCGTTTTCTACTCGACCGACCTGTGGGGCCCCGTCTTACCGACTGAGAACGTGACCGTGACCAACAGCCGGCTGTCTTCTTCGTCGAGCGCCATCAAGTTTTGCGACGGAAATATGAATGCCGTCCGCCACGTGGTCATCAGTAATGTAGTGATTACCAACTCCAACCGCGGCCTGGCCTTCATGGTCTTCGACGGCGGTATCGTGGAAGACGTGGTAATTTCCGATGTAACCATCGACACCCGGCGTTTCGACTGGTTCTGGTGGGGAGACGGCGATCCAATCCACTTCAACATCAAGCGGCGCAGCGAGGTGGACGGCGTAAAGCGCGAGCATGAACCAGCCGCAGGCATCATCCGCAACGTGACCATCAGCAATGTGATCGCGCACGGGCAGGGGACATCCGCGATGCATGGCCACCCGGATAGCTGGCTCCAGGGAATTCGGCTCAACCATGTAAGGCTGTTTGTTTCCCATGGAGCGAATGCGCCCTTCGAAAGCACGGCTGCGGCAATGACGCTCGAATATGCGCGCGACGTCCAGATGAACGATGTGGAGATAGCCTGGGAAGAACCGCACGCGGCCACCTGGCAGACCGGGCTTGCGGTTGACCATGTTCAGGACCTGCTGCTCGATGAAACAAGGATTGACGCCGCACCAGGTTCCGGCCAGCCGGTACTGAAACTGAACGATGTGGACGGCGTTCTGGTTCGCCAGTCGCGCATCGCGTCGGTTCACGTCGCGGGCAGCGAGAGCAGGGATGTGCGGCTGGTCGAGACCGACGCTAAGTTAACCGAGGAACCGGGCGTGGCGCCTGCGATAGTGAAATAGCCGATTTCTCACGTTGCTCTGGGGGGCGGGGGCACGATTTACGTGTGGATCAGCACAGGCTCTGTGTGGATCTGCACGTTTTCTGTGTGAAAGCCTGTGGAGCGGCTGACGCCAAGCTATTGATTCTGTTGAAGGCGGTCAGGGCGGCCTGTGAAGGGATTGGCTCCAAGCTGTTGATTCTATTGGAAAACTGTGCTTCTGCGTGGTTCTCGGAAAAATACAATCCGGGGCGTAAAAAAAGCGTTCAGTGGTTCGCCGACCAGGACGGCGGTGCGCGTGACTGAGAGGCTGATGTTGTTCATGTCCCTGGACCGTTCCTTTCCTATTTAGATTGTGCGCCGGAGCAGGGTAATTACCTGCAGATGCTAAATGCTTGGGATTCAATGAGGCAGACCGCGGTGCGATTGACTGCTTCGGCCGCTGGTGGGAAATGCGGACTACGCTGTTGCTTCGAGGCTGGTCGTGGCTTCAGGAACCCGCGCAGGCCGCCAGGGCGTCCTCTTCATTTTCGAAGACGCCGAAGAGATTAAGAACGCCTACCATTTTGAGGGTCTTGGAGACCATGTTGGTTGGCTTCACCAATTGAACGCTGCCTCCGGACTTGGCGGCTGTTCGCAGCGCGTTTACCAGCGAGCCGATGCCCGAAGAATCCATGAAAACCAAGGCTTCGAGGTCGATAATCAGGAAGATGTGACCGCTGGAGATAGCATTGAGATAGGCACTCTCAAACTGGTTCACCGGATCACCCCACACGAGGCGCCCCTTCGGTTTCAGCGTGCAGAATACTCCGTTTTCCTTGATATCCAGATCCATAACATCTCCCTTGAGCAGATTTCACTTTACTACGCAATGCAGGATTGTTAAGCTCGTGACGAATTTTCTTTTGGATGCAGCGCCTTGTCAAGAGGCGTGAATGTGGCCGGAGTGAGCGGCAGGCGTGGATACGCCGCTCCTGGAGTTGCGGCCATTATCACCAGGTTCGATTCTGCAATGCGAATAAAGCGGCGGGTACCGGCATTCCCTCCCGGGGCCTTCGGTTCAAAAGGTTGAGCCTCAAACTTTACTTTGTTGTTTGCGGAAAACCGCTCGCGAGGCGGAGCCGCACTTTTGCCGACGCCGTCAAGGGGTTGTGAGGATGATAATTCGCGTGCCAGGACACGCCAAACAAACGCCTTCGGAGATGCGCTGCCAATGACGGATGCGAAAAGCGCAATCCCAGCCATGGACGAGGCCGTCATCGAGACGGCGGCGCAACTGTTGAGCACTTTCGATGGCGCATCCCGGGCGACCGTGATCGCCTCCAGTATTGCCGGACTGATCCCCGATAGCGCCTGCATTGTGCACCTCTATCGGCCGCAAAATGAGCCTGTATCGTGGACGATTGCTGGCCTGGCCGGAGAGGTTTCGCTGATCGATGCCCAACACGCCGGAAATTGGCTGTTCGCGATTCCAGACTCGTTTCCGGCCGAGGGGCAAATCTACGATAAGACCAGCCTGAATCGCGAAGACTACGCGCACTTCAATGTGTCGCGCTCGGTAAGCGCCATTGCCTATGTGCCTGTCGGGCACGAAGGGCAACTGGCGGCCGTTATCGAGATCATGCTCTTTTCAGGAGCCATTAATCAGCGGCAACTCGAAGTTCTTGCTCCCATTGCGCGTCTCGCCGCGCCTGCTCTCCTGTCGGGCGATTATTTCGAGCAGCAGCACCATGATCTTCTCGATTCCATCCACCGGATGTCGCAACTCTACGACCTTGAGAAATCGCTGAATGCCACGCTAGAGTTGGACGCGGTGATTGCGATGGTCCCCGCGAAAGCGATAGCAATGCTTCCGTGCCAGGCCATCAATTTGTGGCTCTTCGACGGCTCGGATCTGCGCATGGTTGCAGGCGAAGGCGCCGATGGCACGGTGGAAGTGGGCCTGGTCGAGGCTCCCGGCGAGGGCTACGTGGCCGATATGGCCGAAGAAGGCGAGCCGCTGCTGATCGACAACCCGGAGGACGAGCGTTTGCAGGCCCGCAATGCGCGGCAAAGCCCGGAGAGCACGATCCCGCCGGTGAGCAATGTGGTCGTTGTTCCTCTCATGCAGGATGGCGCGGAGGTTGGCGTCCTTGAAGCCATCAACCGCGAGGGACGGCCCTTCGACGATGATGACGAGTTCCTGCTTTCCTCGATGGCCGAGACCATTGGCAACGCACTGAAAAACGCCAGCCTGATGATGGCCGAGCGTAAGCTCGAAATCCTGAAAGTCCTGGTGCAGGTCAGCTCTGAGATCACCTCTACGCTGCGGCTCGATCGGTTGCTGCAGATTATTGTCAACAGTCCGCAAAGCGTTTTGCCCTACGAGCTCTGTGCGATTGCGTTGGACAACCGGGGAAAGCTTCAGTTGAAAGCGGTCTCGGGTATGTCCCGGCTGACCGTGGGAGATCCTGCCGTAGAGCGTGTGGAGAAACTGGTGAACTGGCTTTCGTCGGAGCCCGAAGCCTTGAACATCAACTGGCACGAAGGATCGGAAAACGACGAGAGCGCAGACCTGGAGCCCGAGGTGCGGCGCCATTTTACGGAGACCGGTTACCGCTCCCTCTACTCTCTGCCGCTGACTGACGACCAGGGCAGGGTGGGCGTGCTCATCTACGAGAGCAGCGAACCGGATTTTCTCGGCGTGGCCCAGATCGAGATGATGAAGGTGCTGGCCGGACAGGCAACCGTGGCTCTGCGCAACACGCTCCTCTACCGCGAGGTCCCGCTCATCAGCCTGCTGGAACCATTTGTGCGGAAGCGCAAAGCCCTGATGCGCACTTCGCGCCGGCGCGGCCTTGCGTACGGCACCATTGCCGTCGTCCTGTATCTCTTTCTCGCATTTTGTCCGCTGCCCATGCGCGTGCCAGGCGATGCCGTGGTTGAGGCACAGCACCTGGCCACTGTTGCCGCACCGGTAGAGGGCAACGTGGACAAGGTTTATGTCCACGAAGGGCAGGTGGTAACGGCCGGTGAATTGATGGGCTCTTTGAATGACTGGCAATGGCGTGCCAATGTGGCCGCCGCCGAAGCGAAATATCAGCAGGCATCGCTGGAGATGGAAGACGATTTGGCCCACGGCAGCGCCCGCGCCGGCACTGACCGCGCCAATGTGAACTACTTGCGCCTGGAAGCCGCCCGGGCGCGCGCGCGCCTTGAGAGTGCGCAGCTGCGCTCACCCATTGGGGGAATTGTGGTGACGCCGAACCTGGAGAACGCAGCCGGTGAGCATCTTGATGCGGGCGCCGCGTTTGCCCAGGTGCTCGACATCAATTCCGCGCTGGTTCGGATTGCCGTGCCTGAGCGGGACGCCGCGCTGTTGCATTCCGGCCAGCCTGCGGCGATCAAACTCGACGGCTACCCTCAACAAACCTGGCACGACACGGTTTCAGTGGTGAGTCCGCAGGCCGTGGCGGGCGACGGCGACCGCACCTTCGCCGTTGAAGTCCCCGTGTCAAATACTCAAGCCACGCTGCGGACGGGCATGAGCGGAAGAGGAAAGATATTTATCGGCTGGCGTCCGGCAGGGTATGTACTGCTGCGCGGGCCGGCTTTGTGGCTGTGGCAGACGCTCTGGAACTGGATTGGCTGGTGACGAATGCATCTTCGCTTGAATGGCCGGAACTTTCTTTTTATCGCGATGGCGTCAGCCGCGCTGAGCACAGGCTGTGAGACAAATCCTGCGCCGTCGACCGTCGCCGCATCGGCGTCGCCCCCGAGTGCTTCTACGTCCACTCCCACTCCCGCTCCCGCTCCCGCGCCGGCGCCCAATGTGCCTGAGGCAAAATCTTTCACCACCAGCGGCCCCCTTGTCGCAGAGCAGCA
>JBEKCW010000085.1:0-14519 GCA_050014675.1 Occallatibacter sp.
GATTCGGATTGACGCAAACCACATTATTTGAAGCGTCGTGAGCCGCGATGCACGTGTCGCTGCGGCACATATCTCGGCCTGACCAGAATCCAGTGGGTGTGCCCGAATACTCCATATGCCTGAATTCGTGGCAATGAATGTAGAGGTAGGTTATCTCGCCGTTGGGACTTGAACTCGCACTATGCTCGGACATGATTTTTTCCATGTCGGAGTTCAATTCATGCTCAATCCGGCCTAGCAAAGCCGCGCCTCCATCATCATGGATCCCCCAGAAACGCAAAGGCTCAATACTCAAATCCTTGATACGCTGATCTGCGCCGTCTTCCGAGATATGAAAGTCGCTAGCCGCAAGCCCGGAGAAATCAAGATCCATTGGAATCTCTGGGTTTGGTCCGAGTGGTTTTCCCGTGGAGTTTCTTTCCGGGGCCGGGTATCTCTTGTCCTCAAGGAGCTTCGTGTAGTCCACATAGACCGGTACCACGACCTCGCGCGTTTCCACGCGGATATCAAATGGGCCCGCGTCCTGGGATGATGAATTGTCGCTCTGCGCCAAGAGGTACGGCGCAGAAACCACCACGAATCCCACACCGAGCCCGAGCAGCAGACCGAATCGTCTCATCCTCGCCACAACCGGCACTCGAAGCTCCATCCTGATTTGCGTTGCCTGATCCTTTCTTCTCCGGCCTGCCTCACAGCGTGCCGGCTTTTGGGTGTTCAGGGTGTCGGCACAACGTTATCACGGAGCGGCAACAGGTTCTGTAAGCTCCCGCTCCAGCCAGTTGTATGCCGCCTCCGCTCGCGCCATTGGGTATGCAAATCCTGCCCAAGAATAAGTGCTCGAAAACGAAAAGCAAACTAAATATCAAACTGTTGACTCAATTTCACTTGTCGAAAGCTGGGACTACCGCGGACCCTAATGAGGTGCGGAAACCCTGAAGACGATTTGCGCTGAAGCCTTGACAGCCCACTTGACGCAGATTTGCCTTGTTTCGTACTGTGAAATAGAAGGCTATGGCCATCAAACGGGACAACGATAATCGACGCTCCTACAGGGTCGAGGCCGTGGCTCGCGCTTGCGAGATTCTGGGCTCGTTCACTTCCGCCTCAGATGTGCTTGAGCTGAAAGCCATCACCGCGCGGACACACCTGAACAAGGTGACCGTCTTTCGCATTCTCGGAACACTCGTCGAGATGGGATTCGTGGAGCGCGTGGGGTCGCGAGGCTATCGTTCGCGGCTTCAGCCGATTCTGGCCAAGCGCTACCGCATCGGCTATGCCTCGCAGAGTTCCGTTGTGCCTTTCACTTCAGCGGTGACCGATGGCCTGGTTGAGGCAGCGTACGCGGCCGGCGTTGAGCTGGTGGTGTTGAACAACAGCTATAGCCCAACGATGGCCCTGCGCAATGCCGACCGATTCATCGCAGAGGGCGTCGACCTGGTCATCGAATCGCAAATCGCGATGAAGGCAGCGCCGCAGCTCACCGCAAAGTTTTCCGCAGCCGGCATTCCGTACATCGCAATCGATATTCCTCATCCCGGCGCTACCTACTTTGGCGCTGACAATTACAAAGCGGGAAGGATAGCCGGCCGCTACCTGGGACAATGGGCAGCTAAGAACTGGCGCAAGGAAGTCGATCAGATTGTGCTTGCGGGATCGGACGTATCGGGGCCTGCAATGGACGCCCGCCTGACTGGCATGTACGACGGCATTCTGGAGATTCTGCCCGAGTGCCGGCATGTGCCTTCGTTTCACTACGACACCAAGGGTCACTTCGATCAGTCTCTTGAAGTTTTTCGAAAACACATAAGGCTTCGCGCTGCCCGCCGGGTGCTGGTGGGAACGGTCAACGATCCCTCCGCTCTGGGCGCATTACAGGCGTTTCGAGAGTTCGGCGGCGAAGACAGCTGTGCGGTCGCAGGGCAAGGCGGGGTATTGGAAGCGCGGGAAGAAATGCGGCGGCGAAAAACTCGTCTGGTGTGTTCAGTAGCTTATTTCCCCGAAAACTACGGCAATCGCGCATTGGGCCTTGCGTTGGACATTCTGAATGGCCGCCACGTGCCGCCGGCTGTGTTCACCAATCATGAGCTGATTACGCCCGAGAATGTCGACAAGGTTTATCCCAACGACATGCTTCTCAAGAGCGGTCGGACTGCTCCTCTTCGCCCCTGACCGGCGGATTTAGCCCGAATTCCTCACCAGGTCGCCGCCTCTGACCTTGAACTTTTTCGCTCTCCATGCGCAGCCCGAAGTCGGCGCGCCCTTTTGATTTGTCAAGAGCCACGCGACTTATTCCGATGAATGTAACTGGATACAAAGCGGTTAGCGCCCTACAATGTCTGCGGGCCATTACCCGCCTTTGCCGCACAATACTAGATAGGATCAGATAGGAAAGGACGGGTCAGGCGTCATGGACGGCACCAACTTCTCAGTCATCAGCGTCGTCCCCCGCCCGGACCAGTCCCTCACCAGCGATTCCTCGATAATTCGATTCCTTCAAAAAGCACGCATAATCTGTGCAGCCGCGATTCGACATAATAGAATCAATAGCTTGGAGCACGATTTCCGCACAGATTCCATACAGAAACCGCACAGATCCCACGCAGAAACCGCACAGATCCATGTAGAAACTGTGCCCCGGGTCACTTGGCCCTCTCTGAGAAATGCAGCTCAGACGCGATCCCCGGTTTCCCCGGAGTTGGAAATTACGATCTGCTCAACTTCAATAATTCCATTCCCGGTTGTAGACAGGCGCCAGAATCTGGGAAACCTCGGCGAGAATGGCCTGGTCGATCGGTTCCTCATGCCATTCGATGTTGCGCTTAACGGATTCAGGATTGGCCGAGCTGAACAAGGTGGTTGGAATTTCAGGGTGCTGGCTGGAAAACTGGAAAGCAAGCTTGCTGATGCTGGTGCCGCGAGCCCGGCAAAAGTCGGCAGCCTGCTTGAATACTGCGCGCTCATCCGCGGAAGCGGGATGCCAGTCGGCCGGCCCTCGATCCGTCAGCAGCCCACTGGCAAAGGGCGAGCCGTTGATGAGACCGATGTTGCGGGCGCGCGCGGCGGGCAGAAGTTCGAGCAGACGCGTGTCGTTCAGGCAGTAGTGGTTATGAACAAGTGCGGCATCCAGGTCGTAATCGCGAAAGAGACGATGCCAGAGATCCATCGGATAGATGCCGGCGCTGACAGCTCCGATCGCGCCTTCTTGCTTCAGTTTGTGCAGACTGGCCAAGCCTTCTTCGAGCGCCCATTCCGTAAAGGCTCGGCCCTGATATTCAAAGTCGTGCAAGTGAACGATGTCAAAGTATTCGACGCCCAGACGCGAGGAACTCTCCTGGAGCGACTTGCGGATTCGCGTCTCGGAATAATCGAGGACGTCCTCTCCGTATTTGCCGGGATTGGTATACTTGCCGGCTTTGGTTGAAAGAAAATACCGGTCTCGCGGAATTCCTTTGAGTGCTTTCCCAAGCACGGTCTCGGCGCGCGTTCCGCCATAGGCTGGAGCCACGTCAAAGTAATTCATGCCCATATCGAGCGCCACATGTACGGCTCGGATGGCGTCGCTCTCCTGGACTTCGCGAAAGACGCTGCCCAGCGCAGATGCCCCGAAGCTCAGGCATGATACCTTCAGTCCGGTTTTTCCAAGAACACGATATTCCATGAGCTTTCGTTCCTACCTCAAAAAGAAATAGAGGGTGCCGACGGTCGCAATCAGAGCGAGAGAAACAATGCGGGGATCGCTCACCGCGGTGAACGGCCCCTTTAGAAAAGCCAGCGGGTGATCCCAGCAGACTTTGGCCACCGCCGCTTTATCCATCGCAGGAGTTAGCAAACTTACAGTCACGTAGATCCCCACGCAGATTGCGGCCAGTATGGGTCCTGCCAGCATGAACGGCAAACCCAGGCCCCTGGCTGGGTCGGTGATGAAACCACTGAATGTCATAAGGCTCTCCGGCGGAAGAAAGAGCTTGCCGGTCGCAGGCATGTCAACGATGAAATACAGAACCCCCAGCAGCGAGCCGACATAAAGAGTGGCCATTGCCGCTTGCCTGGTTCCCCGCTTCCACAGCACGCCCAGCACAAAGACCGTTGTCACCGCGGGCGCAAACGTCATGGGGATTTTGTTGATGGCTTCAAAGATGGTGCCAAACTGGTCGCCCTGGGTCGACCACAACATCGCCAGCACCATGATTCCACCGGTCGCGATGCGTCCGGTTCTCACCAGGCGCGCATCGGAGGCATTCGGACGCATCCGCTTCAATACATCCATTGAGATGAGCGTGGCACAGCTATTGAGCGCAGCCGCCATGCAACTCATCAATGCGGCGGCAAGGCTGGCCGCAATCAATCCGCGCAGGCCAACGGGAATCAGATACTTGATCAGGGTGGGCAGCATCGCGTTGTAATCCGTGTGCGCCGTTCCCGCAACGTTGGGCAGATAAATTGCGCCCTTGCGCCAAAGTACATAACCCACGATGCCGGGGAAAACCATGAGAAACACCGGGGTGATTTTGAGAAAGCCGGCAAACAATGCGCCATTCTGGCCGTCTTTCAAACTGTGAGCTCCCAGAACGCGCTGCACATGGGTCTGATCGGCGCACCAGTACCAGATGCCAAGAATTGGATAGCCCAGCAATACTGCCAGCCAGGAGTATTCGCTCAAATGCCCGTTTGAATCGAAGATGGGCTGCAGCATGTGCAACTGGCCCGGCGCTACGGTGTTTCTAAATGCCTGAATGCTGTTGATACCGGCCGCCGGAAGAGCATGCAGGCCAAGCACTGTAACCAGGATGGCGCCGCCCAGTAACAACACAACCTGAATATTCTCGGTCATCACAACTGCTTTGAGTCCACCCAGAGCCGCATAGGTGACTGTGAACAGCGAAAGCACAACGATGGTTGCGATCATCGGCACGCCGAGAAAGCTCTCGAATACCTTGGCCGCCGCAAAAAGACTGATGCCGATATGAATCAGCAGCGCTCCCAGAATGCCGATAACCGCAAGGAAGGTTCGAGCTTCAGGGCAATATCGGCGCTCCATAAACTCCGGCAGCGTCGCCACTCCTGAGTTGATGTAGAAGGGGGCGAACAGGAGCGCCAGCAAGATGAGAGTGAAACATGCCATCCACTCGAAGTTGCCGATGACCAGGCCATCCTTGGCGCCGCCAGCCGCAAGGCCGACAAGATGGATGGTGGAAATGTTTGAAGTGAAGACAGCAGCGCCAACAGTGAACCACCCCAGCGACTTATTGGCGAGGAAGTACTGTTGCGTTGAGGACTTTTTCCTGTACCCGACTCGAATTCCGAAGATCGTAATGCCGATCAGATAAACGGCGATCACAACAGCGTCGATGACAGATATCTTCACTTGGGTCCCTCGCTCACAGCTGGATTTGCACTTTAAACGCCTGGGACTTGCCCGCCGCAAGTTCAAATGCCTTTGTCGATTGATCGAGTGCAAACACCTCGCTGACCAGCGGCAGCAAATTGACGCGCCCGGCCGCGACCAGCCGAATCGCCTCGCCGAACACATTGCCATATCGCATCGATCCAACAAAATTGATTTCCCGGTTCATCAACAGGTTTGCAGGCAGCGGTATATCCGCAGTGCCCAGCGTACCGATTTGCACGATGGTACCCCCCGGGCGAACCAGATCGAAAGATGCGCGCAGGGCGCGCGGAGAGCCCGACGCCTCAAAAATCAGATCGAATCCGTCGCCCGTGAATTTCGCGACCTGGCCGGCAAAATCCGCCTGCGTTGGATCAAGTGACAGATCGGCACCGAGCGCAACCGCTTTTTCGCGGCGGTAGGCAACGATGTCACTGATGGCGACGGGAACCGCGCCAAACGCGCGAGCGGCCATCGCCACCAGCTGCCCGATTGTTCCCGCTCCCATCACCAGCACGGAGCGGCCGGAGACCAGGCCTGCCCGCTTCACCGCGTGCAGCGCAACGGCAAAGGGCTCCATCATCGCGCCCAGGGAATCGTCGATCTGGCTGGGCAGAATATGACACTGGTCGGCACGCACAGCAACGAACTCGGCAAGAGCGCCATTGGTGGGAGGCGTGGTGCTGGCGCTCCCCAGCATGATCGTCTTGCGGCAGAGGTTGATTCTTCCAGCCTTGCAGTATTCACAAAAGCCGCAATTTCGCGCGGGGTTAACGGTCACGCGGTCGCCCGCCTTCACCGTGTCCACGCCATCCCCAACAGCCACCACGTCGGCCGTGAATTCGTGGCCCAGGACAAAAGGCCGATCGGGCACAAACGCAGCGCACTTTCCCTCTTCAAAGTAGTGCAGGTCCGAGCCGCAAATGCCGACTCGTCGATTGCGCAAGGTCACCATGCCGGGCAGCAGGCCGGGTTGCTGAAGTTGTTCGATCCGGATATCCCGCGCCGCGTGCAACACTGCGGCTGTCATCTCAGAGACCATTATTTGTCGCCCTCAATTCGATCGGTTCGATGTTGTAGATGCGCGCGCAATTCCCGCCCAGAATTCCCGCCCGCATGGGAGAAGGAAACTGTTGAACATAGTCCATCACGATTTGCATCGTGGCGTCATAGTCTCCGGAAAGCGTGCAAACAGGCCAGTCGGAACCGATCATCAGCCGCTCGGGAGAGAATGCCTCGAACACCACGTCGAGGAAGATGCGGAAATCGTCTCGCTTCCACTCCTTCCACTTTGCCTCAGTGACCATGCCCGAGAGTTTGCAGGATACATTTTTGAAGCTTGCTAAAGTGCGCAGATCTTCACGCCACGGAGATAGAACACGGTCGGCAATGCTGGGCTTGGCGATGTGGTCAAGGATAAATGACTGAGCCGGAAACGCCTGCACCAGCTGCGATGCGGCGGGGAGATGTTTGGGAAAGAGCAGCAGATCGTAGGTGAGCCCAAACTCGCTCAGTTGCCCAATTCCCCGCAGAAACTCTGGGCGCAGCATGAACCCGTCGTCGGGTTCGTCGTGCAAAACATGGCGCACACCAACAAGCTTCGGATGTCTCGCAAATTGCTCCAACTGGATTTCCACATCCGGTGAGCAAAGGTCGAGCCAACCGACAACGCCCTTGATGAACGGGTGCTCTTCGGCGAGTTGCAGCAGCCAGCGCGTCTCTTCGAGATTTTGCCGCGCCTGCACGGCAATGGAACCATCGAAGCCGGTGGCTTTTAGCAGCGGCAACAAGTCGCCTGGCAGAAAATCATGCTTCAACAGCGCCATTTCCTCCGTCATCCAAACGTGCTCGGTGGGGTTGTAATGCCAAAAGTGCTGGTGCGCGTCAATTCGCATATCGCCCTGCGGATTCCTCATTCTGGCCGGCGCCGTGTCCTGACCGGGCCGGGGAACAGCCAAGCGGATGCAATGCTCTGATCGCCGATCGTGAGAGTCATATGCATCCTAAGCGCGCGAAAGCGCCGTACAAAACGAAAAGATTTGAGCCCGTCGGAGTTTCACGAGGTGAAATCAATTCGGTCTGGATGCATTTCCTTGCGGTCTTCTCAAGGGAGGCGGGATTAGCGGTCAAATGCTCCGCGATCATAGCCACGCCCCTGGAGGCGCGGAGTCCCGTCAAAGTCCGTCCGCTGTTCAAGTTCGTCCGTGCCTGAGTCCACGGCGGGACTGCGCGGGCCGACGCGAAAATCAGCCAGCGCGCGATTGGGCGCATCCGGATCGATGAAGCCGGGGTCACTATAAAGATCGTCAGGGCCATTGCCGGCGGCTAGTTTGTTTACGCCGTTGTAGTAGAGGTTGAAGTTGAAGTACGCGGAGTTTGCAGCGTGCTCCTCCACGTGCACCGGATTCTGACCGCTGGCGCTAACGAAGATGTTGTTGAGAACGTTCACATCGGTTGCGGAATTGAGGTAGATTTCGCCGCGGCCGGTTTCCTCCGGCGTGCGCACGTTGTGATAGGTCGAGTTGTTCACCACATCGACATGATCGCTGGAGTAAACTTCGATCCCGTCACTCCCATTGTCGTAGACAACGTTGTTGGCGATCAGCGTTCGCCCGATATAGGGATCGTGCGGGCCTTTGCCCTGCGTATGCCGCTGATCGTCGATAATGATTCCTTCGCCGTCGGTGATATACGGTTTGGGAGTGGCGAACGCCCATGGCAGAAGCTCACTGTTCCCGTAGACTCGATTGCCGACGATGAACATCTTGTAGCCGGTATAGTTATCGGTATTCCAATTCTGATAAGTGGAGATGCCGCTGTTACCGTAAATCGAATACCACGCTGAGTCATAGACGGTATTTCCTGAAATGGTGACGTAATCGGCCCACATCGTGGCGATCCCGCCGCCTCCGCACTTCCCTATCACATTGTTAACGATGCGCAGGTGATGCGGCGTCGTTCCCGGCTTTCCGCCATGGACTCCGTCAACCAGGA
The DNA here is from genome assembly GCA_050014675.1 of Occallatibacter sp. Taxonomy (GTDB): domain Bacteria; phylum Acidobacteriota; class Terriglobia; order Terriglobales; family Acidobacteriaceae; genus Telmatobacter. The sequence continues at coordinate 8,381 of JBEKCW010000085.1, forward strand.
CGCAGTTGCCGTCATACGACGGTTCCGGCGTGGAACCTCTACTCCGCGATTCTTCAAGGGTCACGTGGTCGCTGTTTCCGGTAATCCTGAAGCCTCTCAACTCGATGTATGCCGCAGTGGGCCCGAACTTCACGCCGTCCCAGCCATTAAACGATATCTCGGGAATCTGACCCGGGTACGCTACGTACCGGATCCATTTCGCGACAGTTCCCGGAATGGAGATCGTCAGGACTTCGCCCCGAGGCTCGGAATTTGAGTAGATTCCATTCATTACACAAACCGAGTCGCCGGGCTTGGTTAGATCGGCGGCGCGCTGCAGTGTGCGGAATGCGTCATGCTTCGACATTCCGGAGGCCGCGTCGTTTCCTGTTCCGCTCACAAAATGAGTGCAAGCTGGCGCGGCAGCGCGGGCGCCGACACTCATTTCGGCTCCTGTGATTGCAAGCAGCGACAGGCAGATTGCGGAAAGTTTTGTCACTTCAGTTGACCCCTTATTCTATGCAAAACGACATCTTACCAGCGCATGTTCCCGATCCGGCGTGATACCGGACAGTTGTCAGGGAGCGCTCTGCCGTCTCCGCCCGTTCTACTGTGCAGAATATATTCCCAGGCATGCAATGGACCCTGCGTGGCTCCATCCATCGCGAATACTGGAATTCAGTTAAGCAATGCCGATAGGGCAGGCAATTGCGTTTCATTGTGCGAAATGTCTTGTTGGAGACGAAATTCCATTTTCGGAGGCGATGAATTCGCCTAATCTGCGCAAAGATCGAATGCCGCGGACATTTCTTCTCGTCTCGCAGAAGACGGTTCGCCGACAGCATGAGCAAGGAGCAGGAATATGCCAGTTGCAGCGCCCGAACTGAAAACCTCTTATGCGGAGCGGATGGAAATGCTCCGCGTTGCCAAGCGGGCGCAAACATTGGAAAAGCAATTGGTTCGGGGATCGATGGACTACGACGATCACGGCATTGTGCTTCCCCCGGAAGGGCAATACCAGGTCGTTCACAGCATGAGCGGTTCCGGCATTGAGATCAGCGACGCCATCCTCTCCGCCTTCGTCCCATCCGGCAACCATCCGAGCGGTGAATTCTTTGGTCCGCGGGCCTGCGGCGAGAATTTCCGCAGGCTGCTCGAGATTCATCCTGTCCATATAGACCCCGCGTCGTCCCTGGCCGGGGCTTACATGGTTAACTTCATGTCGTATCGAAAGCTGGGCTGGAACCCGGATGTGGACTGTTCGACACTGCTTGCGGAGCATGAAAAATACCATACAATCCCCGTAATTGGAGCGGTTCAGCACATGTGCCCGGACCTGGCGATCGGCTTGCGCCTGGGCTGGGGCGGGCTTCTGGAACAGGTTCACCGCGGGGCGCTCGCCAATCCGCATGCGGTTGATTATTATGCTGGATTGGAGCAGGTGATCCTGGGCGCCCAGAACTGGATCAGCCGGCACGCGGAAACGGCCAGCCGAATGGCCGCGGACGATTCGCCGCTGGCCGAAAACCTGGCAGAGATTGCCCAGATGAATGCACGCCTGGTTACGGCCGCCCCGAGCAGCTTCCGCGACGCCTGCCAATGGATTCTGTGGTACCTGTTGATCGCGCGAATGTACAACGGCAGCGGCGGACTGGGAAAGCTCGATTTGCTGCTTCAACCTTATTACGAAGCCGACTGCAAGGCCGGACGTCTTACCGACGATGAGGCCACCTTCCACCTGGCATGCCTGCTGGTGCGGGATACGGCATATCTTCAACTGGGCGGCCCCGATCAATCGGGGAAGGACGCGACCAATCATGTTTCGTATCTGACCCTGGAGGCCGCGCACCAGCTCGGCATCGCCACCAATATTGGAGTGGCTGCGGGAAAGGATGTGGACCCCAATCTTCTGCATCGGGGTGTGGAGATACTCGTCGAGGATCGATGCGGCACGCCGAAGTTTCTGGGAGTGGATAACACGATTGCGGGCTTCGCAGCCAACGGATTCCCGATTGAACTCGCCCGCCAGAGGGCGTATGCAGGCTGCCACTGGTCGGCGCTACCGGGCCGGGAATACGCGTGCATGGATGTCGTCAAATTCAGCTTCCCCGCCCTTCTCAACCTGTCTTTGCGCGAGATGATGGCCGACCCTGGAGTGATACCAAGCGTGGCCGAGTTGTGGAAGCGATTCAAGTTTCACCTTCGCTCGGCCATCGCAACCGTTGCCCGGGGAATCGACTTCCATTACGAACACATGCACCGGAATCTTCCTGAGCTGGTGATTGATCTGCTATGCCACGGCCCCCTGGAATTAGGTGTTGACGCAAGTCATGGAGGGGTCGAGTTTTACACGTTTGGCGTTGACGGAGCCGGGCTGGCGACGGCGGCGGATTCACTGGCCGCAATTGAGGAACAGGTGGAAAGCAAGCGGCGCCTAAGCTGGACGGAGTTGATCGGGCATCTGGATTCCGATTGGGCCAGTCCCGAAGGAGAAAAGGCCCGCAGGCTGATGCTCGGCAGCGGCCGTTTTGGCCAGGGCCATTCAACCGGTGACGAGTGGGCCGTGCGCATCGCGGCGGAATTTACCCATGCCGTCAAGGAGAAACCTACCCCGCATGGCTTCATGATGATCCCCGGCATCTTCTCCTGGGTGCTCAATATCCAGTTAGGCAAAAAGCTAGGCGCCACGCCGAATGGCCGTCGCGCCGGCGAACGGATCTCGCACGGCGCCAATCCCGACCCCGGTTTCAGGCACGATGGAGCACCGACTGCCTTGGCCGTAGCCGTGGCCAAAGTGCAGTGCGGGTATGGAAACACTTCGCCGATGCAGTTGGATCTCGAGCCTGATCACAGAAATACTGCCCAGTACGTCGCTGCGCTTGAGGCTTTGATTCGCGGCCATTTTGAATTGGGCGGGACCCAGATCAACATGAATGTTGTGAATCGGCACCAGATACTTGAAGCACACAAGGATCCGTCCAGGTTCCCTGACCTGGTGGTGCGTGTCACCGGCTTCAGCGCATATTTTTCAAGCCTGTCGCCGGAGTTGCGCCAACTTGTTGTTGACCGCCTTTTATGCGATTGATGAACCCAGCCACGAGCCGCTCGCGCCTTCCTACCGGAGACGATCCGGTGATCGGACGCATCTTTGACATCCAGAGATACTCCACCCAGGATGGCCCCGGGATTCGCACCACTGTTTTCTTGAATGGCTGCCCCCTGCGCTGCGCCTGGTGTCATAACCCTGAGGGCTTGCGCCCGGAACCATCTGTTTCGTATTCGCCGGACAAGTGCATCGCGTGCGGGGAGTGCGTGACCGCGTGTTCACAAGGTTGCCACGAAATGGGCGGGCAGCCTCTTTCCCCGACCAGCCACACTTACGAACGCAAGGATTGCCGATCATGCGGAGATTGTGCGTCGATCTGCCCAGCCGGGGCAATGGAACTGATTGGGCGCGAAGTCTCGGTGGGAGACGTGCTCGCCGAAGTTCTCGAAGACCGGCCGTTCTATTCGCACTCGGGCGGCGGTATCACCCTCTCTGGCGGTGAGCCGCTCGCGCAGTTCGAATTCGCCCTCGCCTTATTGAGGGCGGCACGGAAAGAGGGGCTCCATTGCTGCGTTGAAACCAGCGGCCACACCACGTGGGATCGCCTCAACCGGCTATTGCCTTTCGTTGACCTGTTTCTTTATGACTACAAGGAAACCGATCCGGAACGGCACCGGCGGTACACGGGCCAAACGAATGAGACGATCCTGAAGAATCTGCATTCGCTGCATGACGGCGGGGCGCAGATCCAATTGAATTGTCCTGTGATCCCGGGTTTCAATGACCGCGATGACCATCTTGCCGGAATCGCCGCGCTGGCGCAGTCTCTGCCCAAGCTTGCCGCGGTAAGGCTGCTCCCATACCATCCGCTGGGCACAGACAAGCTAAAGCGCCTCGGGTTGCCGCACCCATCGTTCGCAAGCGGCAAACACAACAACGAAATGATAGAACGCTGGCTCTGCGTGTTGCGGGAACAGGGCGTTCCTGTGCTGAATTGAAAGAATGGATTCGCGCTTCATTCTGAATGACAGGAGACATTCCGTGACGGATCATCGCAATTTGCGCCTTACCGGGAATCAGGTGGATGAATATCGAAGAGAAGGCTATCTCGTCTACGATGAGCCTGTTTTTTCTCAAGAGAAGTTCGACGAGCTGAAAGATCATTTCGAAGAAGAGCTTCGCGCCCTGGCTCCGGATGTGCGTCCCGAGTCGATGGACGTGCCGCATTTCACCGATTTGAAACTGTTCGAGTGGTTGTTGAGCGATGAAGTGCTGGATTTGGTTGAGCCGATCATTGGCCCGGATATTGCATTATTCTCGAGCCATTTCATTTGCAAGCCAAAAGGTAACGGCCGCCGGGTTCCCTGGCACGAGGACAGCTTTTACTGGCGCGACATGATTTCACCGATGGAAGTCGTCACCGTGTGGCTGGCTGTGGACCGAAGCACGCGGGAGAATGGCGCCATGGTTGTCATTCCCCGTTCACTGGCTGGGGACAGCGCCCATGAGCCCGTGGATTCCAACCAGAACGTGCTGCCGTGGGAGGTCAGGAAAACCCCGCTGGACGACTCCGGAGCCGTGACAATTGAGTTGCAGCCCAACCATGCCAGCCTTCACGATGGGCGGCTGTTGCACGGAAGCCCCGCGAACACCAGCGATCTGCGCCGCTGCGGCTACACCATGCGCTATATGCCGACGACTGTAAAGCTGGATGATGCGGCCCTTTCGCGGCACAGAATCTACCTTGCCAGAGGCAGGGATCGTGCCGGAAACCAGTACGGAGATCCGACGAAGAGCTACGAAGAACTGGCCAGGTTCCGCCGTCGCGGCAATGGACATTGACATTTGCCGGATTGAAACTCCACTGAAGGTTCCCCGAGCCGCCGCCGCCCGGCAGGATTCCCAACTCGAACCCGCCGTCTTGCGATGCCGGTAAGGGGTAAGCCTGGGCACTTTCCGGGCAAGATTCGGGCATAAAAAGCCGGTCAGTTTCCTATCCCACCCCAATGGATATATAGTTTCCACACCGAAGTCTTGACAGGACTGGCCCCCATCCGCTGACATCGGAACATTCGAGGTCTAATCATGATTTTCACGCCGGGAAACCGACGCAACGCCGGTTGGCTGATCTTCCCCTCTATTATTGCTGCCTGCTTAATTTGCGCCGCCTTTCACAATGTTCTGTCGGTCCATGCCGGCCGGGACGCCACGCCTTCAGCGCATACCATCAAGCTGGGAACAGCGCGCCCCGGCTCTCTTTACGCAATTACTTTGGGAGTGAAAGATCCCGCTCAACTCCAGGGAAACGATGCCGTCCGGGTCACCGTGAGCGACGCGCAAGGTGAGGTCGAGTCCAAATGGCTGCACGCGGCCGACCTCGACTTCTATCTGACCCTGCGGCCGCGGGCGGACGGTCCGGTTACGGTGAGCTTTTCACCCTCTGTGTCTGGCCACAACCCGGAGATGAGCGCAACGCTGAGAAAGATCCTGGAGGTGTCTGCCGCCACGCCGCGCGAGTCCGACGCAGTCAAGCGCGGAGTGATTGCCGCTGCGCCCAACGATACCTGGCAAAACGCTCAACAATTCGAGCTTGGCCAGACGATCTTTGGCAGCGACGATGAAAGACCTTACGCCCCGTCAGAAAGCGAAGATCGATATGCCGCCATGCTCAAAGGCTTCCAGTGGTTCAGGTTCACTTTCCACGAAAAGGAGCAGCGCCTCGTTTACTTCGTCCTCAACGTGACCGACCGCGATGTCCCGCTCGACGTGGATATTTTTCAGGTTGCCAAGAACTCATCGGGACAGCCGGATGTAATTCCCTTCACCGCCGGCGAGTTTGTCTATCAGATTGAAGCGACCCAGAACTATCCGGGGCTCTACAAATTCCGCACCCGCATTCTGCAGCCCGGGCAGGAGTACTACGTGCGAGTGGCTGCAAATCACCCTGCTTACCAGCTGCATACCTATCAATACCCTGTGCCGCCGTATAACGATCCGCACCTGGCCGTGCGCGCGGGTATGGATTTCATGGTCAATATGGGCGACAGCTGGCTTTCGAATACCCCGCGCCGGGGAGCAGTGGCGCTGCGAACGGTGATGCAGCACTCTGAAACC
>JBEKCW010000086.1:0-14448 GCA_050014675.1 Occallatibacter sp.
ACGTTAACTGCCACAGAAATTGAGAATCTGACGCTGCGCATCGAGCAGGAAATCCGCGTTCAGGCGTCGCTCGAAGTCACCTTTGCCGCACTGCTTGAACAACTCGGCCCGGGCAGCGAAACGCCCGGCTCCCCAATGCCGATGGTCATCGAAGCATGGCCCGGCGGCCGCTGGTTCCGCGATCTGGGCAATGGCAACGGCCATTACTGGGCCACTGTTCAGGCCATCAAAAGACCCACACTGCTGGAGTTCAACGGGCCGCTTTTCATGTCGCATCCGGTGACCAACAACGTGCAATATCGTCTCAGCCACGAGAACGGAGAGACGATCATCAAGTTCGTTCACGCCGGCTTCGGGCTGGTCTCAGAGGAACATCGCAAAGGCGTGACCATAGGCTGGACCTTCATCCACGAAGAGCTGCGCAAGCGCGCCGAGAAAAAGTAGGGTCCCCGGCAGGCCGTGAACCAGCTCCCCACTTGCCCGCTGTCAGGAGGATCGATATGTGTCCAGTTTGCATCGCCACTGCCGCGGTCATCGCCGGCAGCGCTACCTCGACCGGCGGAATCGGCGCCTTTGTCGCCACTAGGATTCTGCGCAGAAAACCGTCAACCGAAAACCAGGAGGTTAATCATGGCAACCACAGCTCCGGAAATTAAGCAGCACAAAGTCGTCTCGCATAACGAGTGGGTCGAGGCCCGCAAGGCATTTCTCGCCAAAGAAAAGGAATTCACGCATCTGCGCGACGAGCTCAGCCGCCAGCGCCGCGAGTTGCCCTGGGAAAAGGTCGAAAAGCTCTACAAGTTCGAAGGCCCGAATGGCACGAGCTCCCTCGGCGATCTGTTCGGCAAGCGTAGCCAGCTGGCCGTCTACCACTTCATGCTCGGCCCCGGCTGGACTGAGGGCTGCCCCAGCTGCTCGTATCTTGCCGATCATTTCGACGGCATGACCATTCACCTGGCCAATCGCGATGTAAACCTGGTTGCCGTCTCCCACGCTCCCTACGACGAGATTGCCCGCTTCAAAGAGCGCATGGGCTGGCGCTTCAACTGGTACTCCTCTTTCAACTCCGACTTCAATTTCGACTTCAACGTCTCGGCAACAACCGAGGAGAAGAACCAGAAAGAGGTCTACTACAACTACGAAATGGCGCACTTCCCCGCCGACGAGCGACCCGGCTTCAGCGCCTTTATCAAGGCTGAAGAAGGCTCCATCTACCACTCCTACACGGCCTATGCGCGCGGCCTGGACATCCTGGTGGGCACATACAACTGGCTCGACTACATGCCCAAAGGCCGCGACGAAGAGGCTCTGCGTCACAGCATGGCCTGGGTCCGTCACCACGACAAATACACAGAGGGCTACGTGGTCGACGCCAACCAGGGATACATTCAACCTGAGGTGGTGCAGATCAAGGCGGCGGGCAGCTCATGCTGCAGTGTGGCGAGCACCACGAGTAGAGTCCTGACCGCTTGATGAATGTGGTTGCCCCATCCTGGCGACGCAGTTGTATTTGTCGCCAGGGTGGGATAGCACAAACCTCAAACCGCCCCACTCAGATCCGACACCATCATCAGCCCGCCAATCAGCGACCCGTCGCTTGCGAAAACCGGTTTGCTCGATATATCCAGGGGAATCTCCGTCCCGTCGCCGCGCGTGAATTTCAACCTCTGCGCGCCCACCGTTTCCCCGCGCAGCAACGTCCTCGCCAGCGGAAACTCTTCCGGCCTCAGCGCCGCGCCGTCAATTCGCTTGAGCGGCAGCCGGCTTACCTCGGTCAGGGTCTGGCCCGCGAAAAGCGCACCTTCAAAAATCTCGGCCGCCACCGGGTTCACCATGTAAATGCGCAGGTCCTGCGTATCGGCCAGCACAATTCCTACCGGCACCGCGTCCACCGCCGTCTTCAGCTCAATCTGGCAATTAAGCAGCTCTGCATTCACCTGCTTGTGCGCGTGTACCTCTTCCACCACGCCGTAGATGCAAATGACCTTCCCCGACGGCAAAAATCGCGGCGCTCCGCGCGAACGCATCCATCTCCAATCGCCCCCCGGCGCGCGCACCCGGTACTCTACGTCGATGGGGTCGCCAGTCTTGAGCGTGCGCTCAATCGCCCTCAAGGTCGGCGCAATGTCATCGGGATGAAGCATCTTCAGCCATCCATTACCCAGCGCCTCTTCATCCGCCTGGCCGGTATAGGATTTCCAATTCGGACTGGCTTCAATCACTTCGCCCTTCTCATTCAAAACCCACGGCACATGCGGATTGAGCTCGAACATGTGGCGATAGTGATCTTCGCTCTCCTTAAGCGCGGCTTCAGTGCGCTTCCGTCCCGTAATGTCCATAATCGCCACCGAGACGCCCAGCACTTCGCCGCCCTCATCGCGCGCCGGCTGGTACGAGAGCAGCAGCGTCTCGCCCTCACCGCGGTGGGTTTTCGGCTTTTGAACCTCCACGCCGATCACCGGTTCGCCGTCGAGGGCCCGCAGGATGAAGGGTTCGACCATGGGAAACACGTGCGGAATCACTTCGGCGACGCTCTTGCCAATGTGATCGATTGCGGGAACCCCGTTCAGTTGCGCGAGCCTTCGGTTGAGGCTCACATAGCGCATCTTGCGATCGAGAAAGCACAGGCCCACCGGGGCGCCGTCATAAATGGCCTGCAACTGCGACAGCCGCTCTGCCGGTTGCGCCTCAATGCTTGTCAGCGATCCGCCTCCTGCAAACTGGGGCAGGACGCTCGCCGTAACTGGCCTGACCGCCGCAACCACCCCCGGCAGGTCCGCTGCCGGCGCCGGCCGCCCGTAAAGCCATCCCTGTCCGAGGTCGCAGCCCAGCCAAACCAGCATGTTGGCCTGCTCTTCGGTTTCAACCCCCTCGGCCACGGTGGTCAAACCCAGGCTGTGCCCCAGGCCCACCACGGCCGCAACAATCTTGCGGCTTTCGCGCTTTTCAATCACCGAACTCACAAAACTTCGGTCTATCTTCAGTTCGTCAAAGGGCAATGCATGCAGGTGGCGCAAGCTGGAGTAGCCCGTTCCAAAGTCGTCGAGCGCCAGTTTGCACTCCAGGTCTTTCAGCTCGCAGGCGACGGCTCGCGCGCGCTCCAGATCGTCAACCAGGGCGCTCTCGGTGATTTCGATTGTCAATCGATCGAGCGGGAAAATGTATTTCGACGCAACTTCGGCAATGCGCTCGGCAAGCCTCGACCCCAGCAGCTGATTCGGTGAGATATTGATGGCCAGGCTGAAATTGCTTTCGCGGAAGAGCGGGACCGCAAACGCCTTTTCAAGCAGTACCCGCGAGAGCTGATCGATCAGCCCGCTTCTTTCAAATTCGGGAATGAACTCATCGGGCGCAATTTCGCCCAGTTCCCGATGGTTCCATCGGGCCAGGACTTCGAACCCGGACAACTGTCCGGTGCGCAACTCAATCAGGGGCTGAAATGCCGGTCTTATCTCGTCCTCGGCGATTGCCCTGTATAAATCGGCTTCGGCGAGCACCATGCAGAGAATCTAATCCCTGATTCAATTGACTGTCATGAAAAATCGCATCGCAAATCTTTGCCGGGGCCGCCTTTCGCGGCAAATCGGCGATGCAAGCCACGATGAATCAGGCAGATTGCAGCCTTTCACAATTCAAGACGCCTCCTCATCGCCGGTCGGCTCATTGGCCTGATCCTCGGCCAGTTTCTCAATCTGGTTGCGCCAGTCCAGCTGTTCCACAAACGCCCTCGACTCGCGCCATCCCGGCTCCACAATCACGTGCAGTTCGAGATAAACCCGCGTGCCCAGCAGCGACTCAATCTTGCGCCGGGCCCCCGTGCCAATCTCCTTCAACTTCGATCCGCCCTTGCCGATCAATATCGCCTTCTGGCCCCCGCGCTCGCAGTAAATCGCCGCCATGATCCGCGTCAGCGGACTCTTCTCTTTCGGTTCCGGCTCAATAAACTCCTCAACCACCACCGCGGCGGCATACGGGACCTCTTCGCCCGTCTCAATCAAAATGCTCTCGCGAATAAGCTCGGCCACCATGAACCGCACCGGCTGGTCGGTGTACTGGTCTTTGGGGAAATAGCGTTGCCCTGCGGGCAGAACCTCAACAATCTTTTCGACCAGTACGTCGAGGCCGTCCCGCTTGCGCGCGCTCACCGGAATCACTTGCGCAAAGTTGTACTGCTTGGTGAGTGCGTCGATAAGCGGCAGCAGCTCGTCTTTGCGAATCAAATCGATCTTGGTCAACACCAGGAAAACCGGGCAATCCACCTTCCGCACCAGCGAAAAAAGAAACTCATCCTCGCTAGCCCACGATCCGCTTCGAGCCGTTCGCAAAGTGCCACGGGGCTCCGGGCCAGAAGTAGCGCCAGTCCCCAGGTCAGAAGCACCGCCAGCCTCCAGGCCGGTTGTACCGCGGGTCTCCCGACCCGCGATCTTCCGCTCATCCTCAAACGGTATTCTCCGCGTCACATCCACCAGCACCAGCACCAGGTCCCGCGACTCCAGCGCGTCGTGAACCTCCTGCAGCATCCTCCGGTCGAGATGCGTTCCAGGCTTGTGCACCCCCGGCGTGTCAACAAATACAATTTGCGCCGCCTGCCGCTGCCCTTTGCGCGCCGGCGTCTCAACCACACCCAGAATGCGGTTACGCGTGGTCTGCGGCTTGGCGGTTACAATGGCCACCTTCTCGCCCGTCAGCGCATTCAACAGCGTACTCTTGCCCACATTCGGGCGACCGATAATAGCTACAAATCCAGACTTCAAATTCAGCTCCAGATTCTATTATCGTCGTGATTCGTGGATCGTGGATGGCAATCGCACTCCCGTTCACCGTTCACTTTTCACTATTCCGCTTGACCTGTCTATAACTATAGGGTCGACAGTTGGAGTAGACCATGTGGACCGTAAGCAAACTTGCCAGTCGCGCAGGGCTCACCCGCACCGCGCTCCTCTACTACGAATCCATCGGGCTGATGCGAGCTCCAGCGCGCAGCCAGGGCAACTACCGCTTTTACGATGAGCGCGATCTCAGGCGCCTGCTTGAGATCCGCGCCTATCGCGATGCGGGCCTCAAGCTCGATGACATTCGTGCCGTTCTTGATCGGCCGGCCGGCGAAGCTGCAGGTGTGTTGCGACGCCGGTTGATGGAGTTGGACGACGAGATAAGAACTCGCCGCGAGCACCAGGCCTCGATTCTCAAGTTGCTGCGCCACACGAGTCTAAGGAGAGAACAAATGATCACCAAGCAGAAGTGGACTTCAATCATGAAAGCCTGCGGACTAAGCGATGACCAGATGCACCGCTGGCATGCCGAATTCGAACGCTCGGCTCCAGAGGAACATCAGGAGTTCCTTGAGTTCCTGCACATACCGGAGGCAGAAATCAAAACCATCCGCGAAAAGAGCGGGACCAGCTTTTGAACACGTGCACCCACGCAGATTGCCCCATCCTTTCGGCGTTTTGTGCCGGAAGGGTGGGATACCGCGCCAACCCGCCAACGTCGCGCCAGGCCCGCATTCCCCATCCCCGCCATCGTGGTATATAACTTCAACCGGCGGCCCAGTGAACGCCCAAGGAGCTTCGAACGCAATGCATTTCAAATTCTCGCCGGCACGCCGGCTGATCATACCCATCGTCGCGCTTTGGCTAATCAGTCTTTGCTTCGGGCTCACTGCCTCTCAATCCAATGCGCAAGCGCTCGCGCTCACGCCTCCCATGGGCTGGAACGATTGGGCTCACTATCAATGTGGATTCGACGGGCAAACCATCCTCGACAACGCCACTGCGCTGGTTAAGACCGGCCTTGCGGCGCGCGGCTATAACACCGTAACCATCGACGATTGCTGGATGCTGAAAACGCGCGATGCCAAAGGCAACCTTCAGCCCGATCCCGAGCGCTTTCCGCACGGCATGAAGCCGCTGGCTGACGCCATTCATCATCTGGGCCTCAAGTTTGGCATCTACGAGGACTCGGGTTCGACGACATGCGGCGGGTACGCAGGCAGCGGCTGGCCTCAAGGCGGAAGCCCTGATGATAAGAGCGATCACTTCCTGCAGGATGCGCGTCTGTTCGCGTCCTGGGGCGTGGATTATCTCAAGCTCGACGGTTGCAACCTTTACGTGAAAGACCCTCACGATGTGAAGGAAAACCTCGAGGCGTACCGCAAGGCTTACGCCGCCGAGCAAGCCGCGATCAAGAGCGTGCGTCGGTCCATCGTCTTTTCTGAGTCGGCTCCGGCCTACTTCGAGTTCAGTCCCGAGTGGTACGACGTGCTCACCTGGGTGCGCGGCTACGGCCAGCTTTGGCGTGAAGGCGACGACATGGCCAATTACGACACCAAGAATCCGGATCAACCGCGCTTCAAGAGCGTGCTGTTCAACTATGCCTACAATCTGCCGCTCGGGCGCTTTCAAAAGCCCGGCAACTGGAACGATGCCGACTTCATCATCGGCGGCGACAGCGGTCTAAGCCTGGCTGAATCGCGCAGCCAGATGGCTCTATGGTCCATGATGTCGGTACCGCTCATCCTAAGCTCCGATGTAAGTAAGCTCAGCCCCGACGCCATCGCGATTCTGGGCAATCGCAAAGTGATCGCCGTCGATCAGGACCCACTGGGCCGCGTGGCCACACTGGTGCGCCGCACCCCGCAGATGGATCTTCTGTTGAAGCCGCTCAAGGGCGGCGACTATGCAGTTGCAGTTCTCAATCGCGGCGATGCGGCCATGCAAATTCAAATCCATCCCGCCGACCTCGGCTTCCCGGCAGTTGCCGGCTGCAGGCTCGACGCCGAAGACCTCTGGAACGGCGTGCATCAGGTGTCGCTCTCCGGTCTGGAGGCCAATGTGGACTCGCACGACACTTCCCTCTGGCGCATTCACCTGCGCCCAGTCTGCGGCTTGCCCACGCGTACCGGCGTGATTGTAATTACTACCGACAAATCGAATGAATCAATCGACGGCTACGCGCACTGCCTGGCCGCTTCACGCACAGTGGAAGACTGTTCCGGCGCGGCGGCCGAGACATGGACCGTCACGCCGCACGGCGAATTGAAATCGGCCGATGGGTGCCTTGGCGCAGCGGGCGGCATGCCAGCAATCGAAGCGTGCGATGGCAGCAATGCGCAACACTGGCGTTACACGCTGGCCGGAAACCTGGTGCATACGAGCGATGGCATGTGCCTCACCAATCAGTCAGCCGCCGCAACCGGCCAACCCGTGACGATGCAAACCTGCGGCCACAATCAACTCAACCAAATCTGGGCGCTGCCAAATTAGCTCCGTTTTACTCCAATTTTGCTCACTCAAGATTCCTTGAACTGTTTCGGGAGTTGGTGGCTTTGCGGCGGATTTTAGTGCGAAAACGGCAAAACCAGCGAGCATTTAAAACGCGATGTAAATCATTCAAGTTCAATTGATTACGATAGATGTTCAGGACGCGCAAGAACACGCATTTTGCGCAACAAAATCGGAGATTTGTGCTGTAAGTCCTTTAGATCGGGTTTTGTGTCGGAATAAATGTAACAGCGTTTTTTGTTACATTTTATGAGCTAACTTGATTTAGTTGCTTGCATTTGACCTTCCCGCTACCCTATTTACTTTCTGAGCACCCCCGGGGGGGGAGGGGTATGTTTTTTGAGCTTTCACACTTGCCCGGAGGAACTCGGAACCCGGAGGCTTGCCAGGATAAAGGATTGATGGCGAGTTATTCTCGACGGTCTGCATGATCCAACTGTACGCGCAATGCGCGTAATTCCATGCAAAAGGGCAGGCAGCGAATTGCGGCTTTGAACTGGGAGGGCTTGTGAAAAATGCAGGTTACGGCATTTTCTGAAATACTGTGAACTTTTGAGAGTCGCACATGTGGGTTTTTCTTAAGGAAAAACCCACTCAGCGGCCGTGGTTCCGGTCTACATCATTTCCGAAAATGCTTTAGCTCCGCGGTATCATCTCCGCATGACTCCCACGGGCCAGACCGCGCGCCTCATTCTCAAGCCGTTAGCGCTTGAAGACGCACCGCAGATTCAGGCCCTGTTTCCTCAGTGGGAGATCGTGCGCTATCTCAAGAACATCGTTCCCTGGCCCTATCCGCCCGACGGCGCGCTCGCCTACATCCGCGACATTGCGCTGCCGGCCATTGAGCGCGGCGGACAGTGGATCTGGAACCTCCGCCTCAAGTCGGCGCCGGACCAAATTATCGGATCCATTACTCTTACCGATCGCGAAACCGACCATCGCGGCTTCTGGCTCGATCCAGCGTGGCGAGGCCAGGGGCTGATGACCGAGGCCTGCGTCTGGATCAACGACTTCTGGTTCGACACGCTCTCGAAACCCGTGCTCCGCGTGTCGAAGGCGGTGCCCAACCGCGCCTCGATCCGCGTCTCAGAGCGCATGGGAATGCGCCTCGCCGGCCGCGGCGAAAAGGATTACGTCTCAGGCAGATTCCCCAGCGAGATATATGAAATCACCGCGGAAGAGTGGCGGGAATGGAAGGCAGGAAGAAACGGACCAGCTTGAATCCTTATAGACGCGCAGCCTTCAAACCGAAGTCAACTGGCTGAATATACCGGGAAGATCGACATACAAGGGTGTTCCTTTTACTTCAAGGCGCGGAGATTCGACCCAATCGGCTCCGGAACACATGCGGCCTGTGCGCGTCTTGGGATCGACGATCCAAATCGTTTCCACGCCCATGGTGCGATAGTCCTGGGCGCGCTCCTGGGTATCGGAATAGCTATCTTCGGGAGAAAGGATTTCGATGACGAGCAGCGGCGGGGCGACTAACACATCCGGTTGAGGTCCGGCAGTCAGGACGACCAAGTCGGGCACCCGAACCCTATTCTCCGATACGCGCACTCGCTGTTCCGTACTGCCTGTGATTTCCCACTCCTTCTCGTGATTGCCAAACCAATGCGCCAACAGCCACTGAACTCTTGCGTGCTCCCACTTGCCCACGTTCCGCTCCCTGATCTCTCCATCCACGAACTCGCGGTCTGGCCGATAGGCAGCGTCTAGGTATTCAATCAGCGGGATGCGCGCAGTCGTAGCCATTATTTAGAACACTAGCACAGTTAAAATCGGGCATAAACCAGGCGCGACCTGATGCATCACCGTCGCCCTGGTTTCGGAGGCTTGCCGTCCCACACTCGGATATCGATTTTATCTTTGCTCCAACCTTTTTCTTTCAGGATTGCGAGCACCCGATCGAGTTTTGGCTTTGGAGCATCCCTGGTAAGAAGCAACTTGATCGACGTGAAAGGTATCGGATTGGCATCGTTATAACATCCTCCTTTCAGTTCGTTTTCGAGCGCCTTAGTGCCGGTTTCGCACCATCCGCTGAATCGGCTCGAAAAAAGCGTTCCGCTGTTGTCGATTGCGATTGTCAACGGACACGTTGAAGTAATTGCAAGAGCAAGAATTAAACCGAACATAGACGCCTCTGTTTCTGCACGATTGCGATGAGCGCGGCGAATCCGAAATTCGCCGAAAAACAACTGCATATCCTTCGACTACGATTGGCGCAAAATACGCGCCATTCTCCGCTCAGGATGACAGCTTGTTTTAAAGCGGGCCTTAAACTCGGGAGACTCGGTCCTGACTTGGTGCCCCTACTCCGTCCCATCCTCATCGTGTACCGGCGGAAACACCCTTACCCGCTCGACCTTGTGCGTGGTTGACTCCACAATCTCCGTCCTGATGCCGGCCGGGTCAATCATCACCACTTCGCCCGCCAGTGGAATGCGTCCGTCAATCTCGCTCACCAGGCCGCCGAGCGTGGTGGCTTCGTAGTGGCTGCTCATTTCCACGGGTTCGCCGAACAGATCGCCCAACTGGTCGACCGGGAAATTGCCCGGCACAACCCACGCGCCCGAGGGCTCGCGCTGCGGCACTTCCACCGCCAGGTCGTGCTCGTGTTCGTCGCGGATGTTGCCCACAATCTCTTCGAGCAGGTCTTCAATCGTCACGAGGCCCGCCACGCCGCCGTACTCGTCCACCACAATGCGCATGTGCTGCTGCTCGCGCTGCATCTCGCGCAGCAGTTCGTAGCCGCGCTTGGTCTCAGGCACAAACTCCACGGGCTGCTTGATGCTGGCCACGGTGCGCGTTCGCGCTTCATCGTCGGTAATCTGCAGCAGGTCGTGCGCAAACGCAAGCCCGTTGATGGTGTCGAGCGATGTGGAATACACCGGCACGCGCGAGTAATTATGCTGCTTCAGCAGTTCGAGGAACTGCTCCAGGGTGATGGCTTCGGGCACCGCGAAAATCTCGGGCCGAGGCGTCATTACCTCGCGCACCAGCTTGTCGCCAAACTCCACTGCCGAGCGCAAAAGGTCGCTGTCGCTCTGTTCCAGAATTCCTTCTTCTTCGCCGGCCTCGATCAGCGCTTCAACATCGGCTGCCGGTTCCTCTGCCGGGTCCACCGGATGCTCGGCCAGCGACGCCACCGAAAAAAAGAAGCGGATGAAGACCGTGATCGGCGTCGTAATCCAGAGAAGCAATCGAATAGGCCAAACAATTTTTGCTGCCCACAAACCTTTGGTGCGGTTGAAGAGGAGCGAAGGAAAGAGCTGATTGCAGAAGACCACCACCAGGATCACGCCCAGCACGGCCTGCGCAATCTCAGCCGCATTGGGTGGGCCCGCATGCGGCGCGCGATCAAAAAGTACAGCGCCCAGTTCAAGCGCGATAATGGCCAGCGCGAGTTGCTGCAGTACCGCGGCCCCCAGCGCCGCGTGTTCGCGCGTCAAACCAATCTGCGGTTCCACCCGCTCTTCCCACGCGTCAAGATTCTCCTGCACCTCGCGGGTAAGAATCTTGCCGAATTCCGAGTAGATGCGGCTGATATACGAAGCCAGCGTGGCAATGGCCGCAAGCACGAAGACGAGAATGGCGCCGCCGAGGCTCATGGCGTGCGCCTCCGCGCTGAATTGCTGACTTGCTGACTCGCCGGCTCGCTTGCTGCACGTTCAATAAGCCCCAGCGGCAACCCAAGCTTAGCCCGCAGCGTGCCTTCCCGCTTTGCCATTTCACCGCCATCGATCTCGTGATCGTATCCGGCCAGATGCAGGAGACCGTGCAAGACGAGCACTTTCAATTCTGTTCCGAGGGGATGTGCGAAGGCAGCAGCCTGTTTGCGCGCAGTTTCCACGCTGATGGCAAGATCGCCGGCCGGCTGCTCGGAGCCTTTGAAGCCCGGGATCGGTTCGGCCGGAAAACTCAGCACATCCGTCGCCTTGTTCATCCCTCTGAATTGCCGATTGAGTTTTCTGACGGCCGCGTCGGTTGTAAGCAATACGCTCACTTGTCCGCGCAACCGGACAGAGGTCTGAGCTTTGCGCAGAAAAAGCGCCAACGATCTCGTAGAAAGGCCGGCAGACGCAACAGTCTTCGCCGGTTTGGTTTGCGGCGCGGGGTCGGGGTCCAAGTCTGGATCAAGGAGGATCATCGTGCGCGGGGCCGAGTGAGTGAAGCTGACCGGCTCCGGGTCTATTCAGATGATACGCGAACGCGCGAAATCCCTGAGGTGCCCCAAGCTCCTGGCGCCCTAAACGCACGGGCCGCAATCGCTTTGCGATTGCGGCCCGCGTCCTACTCCCTATTCCCTACTCCTTATTCCCTGCCTTACTGCGGTTTCGCCGTATGCCCCTGCGCCCGCTCTTCCCCTTGCGCAACGTTCACCTCGATCGACCCCGTAAGCGGCAACTCCTGCTGCTGCGGCTTGGCGCTCTCGTAAGCGCGCACAATCCGCTGCACCAGCGCGTGGCGCACTACGTCGCCGTCCGCAAAGTGGCAAAACACAATCCCCTCAACCCCGTCCAGCACGTTGATCGCGTCAAGCAGGCCCGATTTGCGCGGGTTAGGCAAATCGATCTGCGTAATGTCGCCCGTAATCACAGCCTTGGAGTTGTTGCCCATGCGCGTTAGGAACATCTTCATCTGTTCGATGGTGGTGTTCTGCGCCTCGTCCATGATGATGAACGCGTCGTTGAGCGTGCGGCCTCGCATAAAGGCAAGCGGCGCAACCTCGATCACGTTCTTCTCGAGCATTTTTTCCACGCGCTCCGGCTCCAGCAGGTCGTAAAGCGCGTCGTAGAGCGGCCGCAGGTAAGGGTCGACCTTTTCCTGCAACGTGCCGGGCAAAAAGCCCAGCCGCTCGCCGGCCTCAACTGCCGGCCGCACCAGCACAATGCGGCTTATCTTTTTGGCATTCATGGCGGCCACAGCCATGGCTACGGCCAGATAGGTTTTGCCGGTACCGGCCGGGCCCACGCCAAAAACCATGTCGTTCTGCTCAATGGCCTCAATGTAGCGCCGCTGGTTAACAGAGCGCGGCTGCACAATCCGCTTAATGCCCGCCGATCGCTGCTTGCCCGCTTCCGCGACCGCCTTGAGCGTCGATGCCGGGTCGGCCACCACCAGGCGCAACATGCCGTTCAGCTCGCCATTGTGGGGATTGATGCCTTTTTGACGAAGCGCTTCAAAATCCTGGAAGATGCGCTGGACCCGCGACACTCCTTCGTCGGGCCCTTCTACATGTACGGCGTCCGATCGCAAATCAATGCGCACGCCGAGCGAATCTTCCATCAGTCTGAGGTTTTCATCGCGAGTGCCGAAGAGCGGCTCGAGGTTGGGAGTAATCTCCAGTTCGATCTTCAAAGGTATTTATAGCCTCCGGAGCTGGGTTGAGGGTGGTATAAAAAAACCGGCCGCGGCCCCTTGGGCGACGGCCGGTAACGATGAGGATACTTGTGCCGCAAACCTTGCAGAGGCAAGCAAGGCGGTTAATGGAGTTAAGGAAGTCAGAGGCAATGAGGGAGCCGGCTGCTGGCTGTTGACGAACCGGAGGACTGGAGGCAGGACAGAGCAATTGCTCTGGGCTGCCTGAAAGGACCGCGGGATGGTATTGGCGACCAATTCCGGTATCTGGCCTTGAGAGTAGCGCGACAGTTGCCGCGCGTCAATTCCGCCTCTCATTAATTTTGATTCAGCAAGTGCCTTGGCGGATACCTGCGCGGCGACAGAATGAATTAGGGATGCGGCGCCGGGCTCCATCCTGGCAGTAGCGTGGGCGTCCTCGGCAACCCAATTCCGCTCGCGGCCAGCCCGCTTTCTTGCTCCCTGGGTCCCTTGCTCCCTGGTTCCCTGCCCCTTAGCCATTGACCCCCCAACCCCTTTCCCGTAAACTGGATAATTGCGAGGGATGCGGACTTAGCTGCACCCCATGTCCGCATTAATTTCCCTGAACATCTGGGGCCCTCAGCGGGTCTGCCGGCAGCAGGGCTCAAAATCAAGAAGGAATATCCATGGCAAATCATGTTTCGGCGCTCAAGCGCGCCCGCCAGACAGTGACCCGCACTGAAGTGAACCGCGCCAACCGCAGCCAGGTGCGCACCAGCCTTCGCGCCCTCCGCGAGGCCCTCGTCAAGGGCGATGCCGCGGCCGCACAAACCCAGTACCGTGAGACAGTTTCGACCCTCGACAAGGGCGTGAAGAAGGGCGTTCTGCACGCCAACACCGCCAGCCGCTACAAGGCGCGCCTCAACGCCCGCCTCAAGGCCGTGGCCACCGCCAAGGCGTAGTTCGCATTAGACTTCCATCTCAAGCGGACGGCCAAGGTAATCTTGGCCGTCCTTCTTTGTGCGCCAAAGGTTGTTGGAATCATGCCAGGCTGAGAGCGATGAATAAGCGAATCATCTCCGACCCCGAGATTTTGAGCGGAACGCCCGTGTTCCTCGGGACGCGGATCGCCATCGATCACGTGGCCTGCCTTATTCAAAAAAGGGCGACCGACGCGGAACTCGCCGAGGACTTTCCCACGCTCAATAAGGCAGACTTCGAGTACGCACGCACCTATGCGCTGGCATACCGGCCTGCTCGCACCGCGCCCAAACCTTTGCAACTGCGTCGGCGATCCTGGGCTGCTTGATTCGCTTCCTCTTAGATGAAAATGTCTCTCCGGCCTTGGTGCAGCGGCTCATGGCTAGCCAGAAGAATCGTACCACCCAGCCCGCGTCAACCAAGCCGCTCAAAAATCCCAGCCGCGCCCATTCCGCCACCGACACACATCGTTACCATGCCGTATCTGACACCACGCCGGCCCATCTCGGCCAGCAGCGCAGCCGTCAACTTGGCGCCCGTGCACCCCAGCGGATGACCGAGCGCAATGGCTCCGCCGTTCACGTTCACCCGCTCGGGGTCGAGGCCCAGCGTGCGAATCACCGCAAGCGCCTGCGCCGCAAACGCCTCGTTCAATTCAATCAGCTCAATTTCGTCGAGCTTGAGACCGGCCTTGGCCAGCGCCTTGGGAATCGCCGTTATCGGACCGATGCCCATCTCCTCGGGCAGGCAGCCTGTGACCGCGTACGCCACCAGCCGCGCGATCGGTGCAATACCAAGCTCCCGTGCGCGACCTGCCTCCATCAGCACTGCGGCTGCTGCACCATCCGAGGTCTGCGATGAA
>JBEKCW010000087.1:0-14358 GCA_050014675.1 Occallatibacter sp.
CAGCAGCAGATTCATGAACAGTCGAATGAAATACAGCGCCGGATTGAGCTTGCGATCGCGGGCGTTGGCGTGCGGCTGGTACTGGACGAAGCTTGCGTTGGCGCCTGCGTGGCACTGACTGCAGGTCTTTACCAGGTTGGCCTTATTCACCGGCGAATCTGGATCGGAAGTAGGCAACACGTGGTGCGCGCCGTGGCAGTCCCAGCAGCGGGCCGTCTCAACATATCCGCCAAGCGAGCCGAGCTGCGAGTGGAACGTATCGCGATAGGTTGAGAACTTGTCTTTGTGGCAGTTGCCGCAGATGGGCGTGGACTGCATGCGGAAGGCCGATTCGGTGGGCTGCAGAATGGCGTGCGCAGTGTGGCAATCGGTGCAGACGGGCGCTGCCATTTTGCCGGCAGCAATTGCCTTGCCGTGAACTCCGCTCTCGTAGTCGGCGTCGATCTTGGCGTGGCATGTGCCGCAGGTCTTGGGAATGTTGGCTTTGAAGGTCGAGCTCTGTGGATTGGTGTGGCTCAGAATCTTGTGCGATCCGTGGCAGCTTTGGCAGTTGGCCGCAACCAGCAGGCCCTCTTTGCTGAGCGCAAACCCGTGGATCGAATCCATGTAGTTGGGGTAGACGCTGGGAAGTCCGTGCTTGCCCGCCATACCGTTGTTGCCGTGGCATTGGCCGCAGGTTTTGGGTACATTGAGTGGGTACACTGCCGAGCGTGGGTCAGCCTTGGGAAAAATCTGGTGCGCATCGCCGTGGCAACTGGTGCACGGATGTTCCTTGCTGTCGGCGTGCACGCTGCCCTTGAGCTGATCGGCCTGATCGGAGTGGCAGGTCTTGCACTCGACCGGGGCAATCTTGTCGGGGTGGGGGTAGCTCTTAATGTCGGCGTGGCAGGCATTGCAGCCAAGCACGCCGTGGACGCTGGCGTTGAACTTATCTCCGTCGACTCCTACGCTGTGTCCCTGCGCATCCTGCAGTGTCGCATCGGAGTGGCAAGCCAGGCACTCAGTTTGTGCATGGCTGGCCGTTCCAAAGGCAAAAACAACCAGACAAAACAACGCAGCCACTATTCCGCTGCCAAGTCTCTTCACTTGCCGTCTTCTTTCTCCAGGCAAAAAAGAAGCCCAGACCCTCGCGCGGGGCATGGCTGCCTGGGCAGCCTGCTGCTTTTCTTCCATCCGCGATCGCGGGGTTCGCATTACTAAGGTCCTACTTTGCAGAAATCAATAGCAGTGACACCTATCACAAGCACCGCGTTTGGCGTCACAAATACGCGAAATACCAGCATTTGGCAGGGGTTTGTTTGTGTGCTGAATCACATGAGGCAACTATCAGCTTTCAGCCCCCAGCTTTGAGCTTTTCCGCACTGGTTGGGACGCTTCGGCAAAGCGCGGACGGAAACAGTCCCATAAAAACCGAGAGAGTCCGCCTCAGCGCTATCGAGCTGAAGCTGAGAATTGAAAGCTGGCACCTCACAGCTGCTGTCTCCTCGTGATGTGAGTCACATGCTTGACTCCATTCATTCGGGGACAATGATTCCGCTGCTCGAGGTGTACTTCTATGGGAACAGTTGTTCTCTCTCAAACTCCGGTTATGCTCACGCTCCCCAGTGACGCGGTGCGGCAAATTCAATGGCGCTTCGCCGACCGGTTCGACTTGCAGATGCTGGTGCAATCGGCTCGCGGAGTGGCGCGCGGCACCGTGGCGCGGCTGGTAGGCGCCGGCGAACGCAACACCCATGAGTGGACCGCGGGCAAACAGGCCATGCTGCAGGCCTTTGACTCGGCCGGCGTTACGGCGGCATTCATGGAGCCGGAAGAAGGCGGATTCATCACCGGCCCCAAGAACCTTGCGCTCTCGCTCGCGGCCTTTGAGCTGGCATGGGTTGATGGCGGTGCGGCCACAGCCAGCCTGGCCAGTTGCCTGGCCCTTGCCCCCATCCACGAGCGCGGCACACCCGAGCAGGTAGCACGCTATATGTCCCTCGCAGCCCCACCGCAACCCGGTGAAGACCGGCAGCCATGGCGCGGCGCCTTCGCACTCACTGAGCCGCTTCCCTACGTAGGCGTAGATACGGGCATGTTGAGCGGCAAGCTGACGGTTGCTGAGTGGAACGACGGCGAGGATCCGATTCTGCAGGTGGACAAGCGCGGACGCTTTATCACCGGCATCGCCTTTGCCAACTTTGTTACCGCGGCCGTAAACTCTGCCGACCCGCGCATCAAGGGCAGTTGCGTTGTGATCCTTGAAGAAACTGACGAGGGCATCTTCGATCGCGGCACCGCGACCAAAAAGCTGGTACACCAGCTCTCGTCGACCGGCGATCCGGTCTTCAACCTGAAGGTTCCCGCCAGCCGCATTGTGGGCGGCTACACCGTCAAGGACGGCGTGATCGTTCCCAATTACAACCACAGCGAAGTGATTGAGGCGGTATTCCGCCGCACGCGCGTTCCCGTCGGACTGATGACCGCGGCCAAGCTGCTGTCGGCAGCTGAGCCCGTAATTCGCTATCAGCGCCAACGCTTCCGCGGAGCCGAAGGCGCAAAGCCCGGATCAATTCGCTACGAGCAGGGCATTCAGCAGCGTGAAGATGCGTTGCACCGGCTGGTCGACGTTTGGGCCGCCGGAGAAGCCGCCGCATCGCTGGGATTTGCGGCCGCGCGGCTGTTTGACGCGCTCGATCCGCTGGAGAAAGAAAAAAACACGATTCTCGCAGGTCGTGGAGTCCAGGGCGGACGCGCTGAGATGAAGGCGCTCAAAGAGTCTGGACAGCGAGCGGTGGAACTATTGAACCTGAAGGCTGGCGACGAACGCCGCGCCGTGCTCGCGGCCGATCCGCTGGTGGAATTTGTGCTGGCCGATGCCGAGGCCAACGTGTTGTGCCCGGCAACCAAGCTGTGGAATACCGGCCACGGCGCCAACATGATGCGCGAGGCCGTAAGCCTGATGGGCGGCTACGGCATTACCGAGGAATGCCCCGGCTTCCTGGCCAACAAGTGGATGGACGCGCAGCTTGAAGCCACATATGAAGGCCCTGAGGCAGTGCAGCGCCGTCAGCTCACCGTCACTATGACCAGCGAGGTGTTTCTGGCGCAGTTCCGCAGCTGGGTTCGCGAAATGCGCGCGATCGCCAGCCACCATCCGGGCACAGGCGCATGCACGCTGGCCTCCGCAATGCACCTTTGGCTGTGGTCGCTGAATTACTTGCAGAACGCGACCGACGCGGCCGGCAACAAGCTTTATCACGGACAGCGCCAGGGCGTTACTTTCCCGCTGGCCGATGCGCTGTGCTGGCTGCTGGCCTCGCGCGCGCAGATTCTTGACGTGCTCGCGCTTGAGCGGCACGGACCGTCGGATCCGGTTGCGGCGGAGGGTCTGGCAGGCACCGTGCAATTCTTCAGCGACCTTTGCCACACGCAGGCCGCGACGGCTGCCGGCGAGGCTTCGCGCATCTGCGCCGAGCTGGTGTTCGGCTACAACGCGCACCCCTCGTGGGATGAAGCGGAACATCGCAGCTGCTTCTCAACCGCCGAGCTTGAAGAGCTTGAAGAAACCATGCCCGGCATCTGCGCCATGGCGGTGGATGTAATCAGCATTGATGGCGGTCATCCGCAAAAGGCCGGCCCGTGCGCGGGCTGCACAGGTTCGGCGGAGTTTCTGCGGTTGCAGTCGAAGCTCACCACCTGCCTGACCGGCTCGCGCGTGGCCAAGGATCGCGCCGCTGAAACGGTGAGCAAGGTGATGATTCCCGAGGCGCTCGATTACCCGGCGGCAGGATGAGCATGAGCACAAATCCCGATCCCCAAGTCGAAGTTGAACGCCAGACGATGGAAGTGGACATTGCCTGCGCCGGGTTTGGTCCGGCCACGGGCGGTTTTTTAACTACGCTCACTCGCGCGTGGACCGAGAACCCCGCCGACCCCGCTTTTGAAAGCCGTGTGGCGCCGGGCATGCCGCTGCAGGTGATCTGTTATGAGCGCGCCGATACGCTCGACGCAGGCGTTAGCGGCGTAGTTACGCGCGCAAAGGGCATTCGTGCGAGCTTTCCCGAACTCGACCCGGCCCAGATTCCCATGGCTGTGGAGGTACGCAAGGAGCGCGTCTTTTATCTGCTCGACCCGCTGGGCGCGAGCCGGCGCTCCGCGCTGTTGCGCTTTGTAGATTCTCTTCTTCGACTCGGACGAAAGCCATGGCTGAAAGACAACGCCTTCGAGCTGCCATGGACGCCGGGATTTCTCCACAAGCAGGGCGGCCTCGTGCTCTCGATAGGGCAGTTCAACCAGTGGGTAGCTACACAGATCATGTCCGCAGGATTCGTGCAGATCTGGCCGGGCAGTCCCGTAGCCGGACCGCTGGTTGCCGGCGACAAGGTCGAAGGGCTGCGCCTCGTAGACCAGGGCGTGGATAAAAGCGGCGCGGCCGATTCAGGATTCATGCCCGGCATGGATGTTCGCGCGAAGTTGACCGTCATCGGCGATGGACCGGTCGGCCAGGTTTCCAGAGCCCTCGTCCAAAACAAGGACGATCCGAAGGATTGGGCGCTGGGGATGAAGTTTGTGATCGAGCTGCCGGAAGACACTCTGCTCGAGGCCGGAACGGTTTGGCACACGTTTGGATTTCCCGAGCCGGAGATCTTTGGATTCCTCTATGTGCATCCGGAGCGGCTGGCATCGGTTGGCATCTTCGTTCCCTCGTGGTTGAGCGACCCGGAGCGCACGTCGTACCGATACCTTCAGCACTTCATCCAGCATCCGGCGCTGTGGAAGCACTTGAAGAATGGAACGCTGCGCTCGTGGGGCGCAAAGTCGCTTGAGGAGAGCGGCAAGCGCGGCGAGCCGGCCCTCGCGGGCAATGGATTCGCGCGCATCGGCGAGTGCTCCGGCTCAACCAACATGCTCACCGGCTCAGGCGTCGACGAGGCGTGGACCACCGGAGTCGAACTCGGCGAGGCCGTGTTGGAGTTGCTGCGTTCGGGCGGAGAGTTTACGCAGCAAAATCTCGGGGCAGCGTATGAGAAGCGCCGCCGCGAGAGCTGGGTTGAGCAGGGAGCCCGCGAGGCCGAGCACGCACGCGATGGCTTTCACAAGGGATTCGTTCGCGGACTGATGGGAATGGCGCTGGCAGGGCTTTCCGGTGGAAGGCTCTCGATTCATGCGCATGTGCCGCAGGCTTCAAAGCAGATCAAGCGATTCGGCAATGACGCGGCTGCGCGGCTCTCACTCAAAAACGCTGCGGCGCTGAGCATGGAAGACGGCCGTCCGCTGCACGATGCGCTGATGTCGGCCCGCGGCTGGCCCGAGATTCCGTTCGATGGCCGCGTGCTTGTATCGCAGCAGGATGCGCTGCTGATGGGCGGCAAAATTCAGGCCGCACCGGGATTCGCCGATCACGTTGTGTTTCTCGATAAGTCCCGCTGCATTGCCTGCGTTGAGAAGACGTGCATTGCCATGTGCTCAGGCCAAGCCATCACGCTCGGACTGGGAAATATGCCGAGCTTCGAGCGCGAGAAGTGCGCCCATTGCGGCGCCTGCCTGTGGAACTGCGCAAATCCTCCGGAAGGCAAGGATTCTAATATCGAATTCAGGGCGGGATCGGGTGGTTTGCATTCGGCGGAGAATTGAGAAAGCAGCTTTTAGCTACCAGATTCTAGCTGCTAGCTCCGGATATTTGTTTTACAGGTTTGTATCGGGGCATGACTTCAGTCGTGCCGAAATGAAATCAGAAAATGAGAGGGCTTCAGCCCCTGAGGAATTCAAAAGAATGGGAACAGTTTTACATATAGTCGTCTGTGCAGGCATGGTGCCTGACCCCTTGCAAACATTAGAGCCGGTGCCGGGACCCGCAATTAAGAACGAAATGGTGCTTCCCGCCGTGCTCGACCCCTGGGCGGCGAGCGCGCTTTATGAAGCTGCTGCGCTGGCAGCGAAGAATCCGGGCTCGAAGCTCTGGCTGGTTTCGCTCGGGCCTAAAGCAAAGCTGCAGCAGGTAATGATGACCATCGCGCAGAAGGTCGCGTTTGAATTGGTCCCCATCGACGGGCCAATCGGCGGATTCCCCGATTCGCGCGCAACCGCGGCAGCGCTGGCCGAGGCTATCGCAGCGATTCCCGGACTCGACCGGTCGAAACTATTGCTCTTCGGCGGGTGGGAGTCGGCCTCGCGCGGCGCGGGCGTCACATTGCAATGGGCCGGCGAGCGGCTGGGTATCGCGGATCAATTTCAGGGAGTAGATCGGATTGACCTCCACGACGATGGTTCGTTTGAGGTACTGGAGCGCGTCGAGGGCGGCAAGCACCAGGTGTCGCTTTGCGCAGGCGCGCCCGCCGTGCTGGGCTGGGCCACGGGCAATTTGCCGGAACCAAGGAACAATCCGCAGGTAGGCATGGCCAATATGCGCACCATCATGCCGGCGCTGCAGAAGGCGAAGACAGTCGCGCTGGCGACCGACGGATTGCGCTATGTCTCAGTGAATTTGCCGAAGCTGCAGCGAGAGACGCGCGTCGAAAAGAACATGAGCGCCGATGAGATTGCGGCTGAGATCGTTGCGTGGATCAAGACAGACAGCTAGGAGCTTTCAGCCTTCAGCTCTCAGCTTTCAGCTCCTGTCGTGCGGTCTTTAGCTGAAAGCTGAGAGCTGAAAGCTAAAAGCCCGGGAGAAACAATGGAATCGATTCTCGTACTGACACATGCGGACGACAGCGGCTCAACGCTGACCAAGGCTTCGCTCGAAACCGTCACCGCCGGCAGAGAGCTTGCCGCACGGCTGGGTGCGGAGATGACCATTGGCATCGTTGCCAAACATGCGAACGGCGCTGCGGCGCAGGTGGCGTCCGCGGGGGCGAAATTACTTTCCGTTCAGGGCGAGGCGTACGCGCAAGCGCGTTTCGCGAGCGATGCGGCTGCGTGCGAGGCATTGTGGCGCGCGGCGCAGGCAACGCTTGTGCTGGCGCCGCATAGTTCGCGGTTCGCGCGCGTCATGGCCGCGGTTGCGCACCGAGTTGGCGGAGCCATCGACACACACGTGACAGCCATCGGCGGCGCGGACGACGTTGAAGCAACGCGCTGGTACTATCGCCAGCGCATTGAGGCGGCTCTGGCCCGCACTACGCGGCCGTGGTTTCTGCTTCTGGATGTTGGGACGCATCCGCCATTCGAAGGCGCGGCAGATGCGCACCCGGATGAAATTGCCATTGCAGTCGAACTGCCTTCGCTGCGAACCGAGGTGACGGGACTGCGCGCTCCGCAGCTGAATCAACAGACCATCCGGCCCGATGCAAAATTGCTCTTTGTTGCCGGAGCCGGCTGGACCAAGAAGCAGCCTGACGGGCAGCTTCACGTCGAAGATGCGGGCAAGTTGATTCTTGATTTTCTTGTGGCCTCGGGCGCATCGCTGGGCAGCTCAAAGTCGCTGGTCGATCAGGGCGGCGAGGGGCAATCCGTTCTTCCCTTCCTTACGCATCTGAATCAAGTTGGGCAGACCGGTTCGACGCCGCGCCACGCGAAGGGCCTGGCAACATGCTGCCACGGCGAAGAGCCTCACGTCGTCGGCTGGCGGTTCATCGGCGAGCGGCGCGCCGTTTCACTCGACCCCAACTGCGGCTGGACGCGCGGCAAGGCCGACGTGGTTTATGTAGCCGATGCGTTCAAGGTGATGGAGCGCGTGAACGCGCTGATCGGGAGCGAATAACCAGCTGGTAGCCAGCTGCTGGCAGCCCGTAGCTACTGACCATTCACTATTGGCTATTGGCTATTGGCTTTTGGCTATTGGCCGCCCGCCTACAACACCGCCATCAACCCTGCGCGCAAATTTTCCGGCTTTGTGTCCCCAAGCTGGCGCTCAACCTCAGCATGCGTCCGTTCCCAGATGGGAACCGCGTGGGCAAGCAAGTCCCTTCCCTTCGCGGTGAGGATGAGGATGCGGCTGCGGCGATCTTCTGCATCCTGCGCCACTCGGACGAGGCCGCGCCGCTCGAGAGGCTTGAGGGCTGCGGTGAGCGTGGTGCGGTCCATGGCCAGCAGGTTTGCTACAGGACCCATGGGCGGCGGCTCAGGGCGGTTCAACGACATCAGCAGCGAGAATTGCCCGTTGGTAAGGTTGAATGGGCGAAACGCCTCGTCGAAACGGCGCGCCAGTGCGCGGGCCGCACGCTGCACGTGCAGGCAGAGGCAATGGTCCCGAACAAGCAGCGTGGTTGCATACGGGAGCCGATTGGGACTTGACACGGGATGATATTAGTTGATATCAACATATTCGTCAAGTGTCCCCGGAGATTCTGGCGGAATCCAGGCCCCGGATTTTAGAGGAATGTCCCCAAGTGGCTATGGACACCGACATGTTTTTTGCGATGATTAACGTACCGGCTTAAGCCCGTACCCTTCACAATTACCCCTCGCCCACGGTTCGCAGTACGATAAGTTCAATCCGATTCCCCGAAGTTGGAGGTCCCGCAAATGTCCTTTCTTCGCGATCTGAAAATCGCTGTGCGCTCGCTGGCACGGGTGCCCGCCCTGTGGATTACGATTGCGCTCACGCTTGCGCTGGGCATCGGCGCTAACGCCGCAATCTTCAGCGTGGTCCGCGCCGTGCTGCTTCGGCCGCTGGCTAATCAAAATGAAAGCCAGCTGCTGTATCTGCGGCAAAGCGCGCCGGGAATCGGGATCCCGAATGCAACTTTCTCCATTCCCGAGATTCACGACATTGGCGCGAACCTGAAGACCATTTCGCAACTGGGCACTTTCTCTGAGCTGGATTTCACAATCGTGGGGCTGGGCACTCCGCGCTCCATTCCTGCCGGCGTGGTGGATGGAAATTATTTTGAGGTAATGGGGTTAAGGCCGGTGCTGGGGCGGCTACTGACTCCCGCTGACGACGGGCCAAACGCGGCCGGCGCCATTGTGCTCACTTACAAGTTCTGGCGCGACTCGCTGCACTCCGACCCCAACGTGCTGGGCAAGGTGGTGCGGCTTGAGAGCTACAGCGGTGCGCGCGCGGCCACCGTTGTGGGCGTGCTTGAGCCGTCGGTTCCTTACCCTGTTGCGACCGAAATTATCGCTAATGTAGTGACCAGCCCGCATCATCTTTCAGCCACCATGGTTGGGGGACGCGAGCACCGCATGACCGAGGTGTTTGGGCGGCTGGCTCCTGGTGCAACGCTCGAACAAGCGCGCGCAGAGCTCAACACCGTGTATTCCGCGATGACCCAGGCGCATCCTGAAGTCTATAAGCCTGAAGATCACTACAACATCGGCGTAACACGCATGCACGACCAGATCAACTCACGCGCCAACACCGTTTTGTGGGTGCTGTTCGCGGCGGCGGGGCTGCTGTTTATTATTGCCAGCTCGAACGTGGCCAACCTGGTGCTGGCTCGCACCGTGCGGCGCGAACCGGAGCTGGCCATTCGCGCTGCGCTGGGCGCGAGCACGGCGGTGCTGCGGCGTTCGCTGCTGGCCGAGAGCTTTGTGCTGTGCGGCAGCGGAACAGTTGCGGCCGTTCTGCTGGCCGTGCCCATGGTCAAGGTGCTGGGCCACTATGCGCAGCGGTTCAGCGTGCGCGCGGCCGATCTTACGCTCGACTCAAGCCTGCTTTGGTTTGGAGCCGCGCTGGCCATCGTGGCAGCTTTTTTCCTTGCTTACATTCCCCGGCTGCCTTCGCACGACACGCCTACGAATAGCCTGACCGGACGCGGCGCGCGCGTCACAGGCTCAAGCAACCGCAAGCTGCGCATCTTTGCCATCACCCAGATTGCAGCCTCGTTCCTGCTGCTCACCGGCGCGTGCGTGCTGATGAAGACTCTCTATGTGTTGGAGCAGACGCGGCCCCCGTTTGACTCAGCCAACGTGCTGGCCTTGAATTTGCCGGTGATGAATTATGGGAAGACCGACGCGCAGATCAGCGAGTTCTATCGCGAAGTAAAAGAGCGCGTGAGCACGCTGCCGGGCGTAGAAAATGTCGCCGAGGGTTTCAGCGTGCCATGGAGCGGAGGCCAGGCCCAGGGCTTCAGTCTTCAATTTGCGGCGCAGGGCGCGCATCGGCAAGATGGCAAAGACGAGTTCCGCGCCGCGTTCCGCAGCGTGTCGCCTGGTTTCTTTGCCACGCTGGGTGTGCCGCTCCTATCGGGGCGTGACTTTAACGGCGGCGATCGCGAGGGCAATGAGCGCGTGGTCATCATCAGCCAGAGCCTGGCCAATGAGCTCTATCCCGGCCAGAACGCTGTTGACCGCACGCTTTGGTGGACTGACGGCGTTATCAAGTTCATCGGCATCAGCGGCGAGCCGCGGCGCATTGTTGCCGTGGTGCCCGACTTCGACGATGAGAATATTATTCCCGCGCCGGTCATGACCATCTATCAGCCCATCGACCAGGAGGGAATCACCGGCAAGCTGTTTGTGCGCGCGCATCAGGATCCGTACGCGCTGGTGCCCGCCATTACCACGCTGATTCACAAGATGTCGGCCGATCAGCCGGTGGAGCGCGCGACGACGCTGGGCGATATTCGCGCGGAAGTTCTCACGCCCGACAAGTTGAACGCAATTGTCTTCGGCGGGTTCGCGGGCGTGGCGCTGCTGATCTCCGTAGTGGGAGTTGCAGGCGTGCTGGCCTTCAGTGTCAGCGGACGCACGCGCGAATTCGGAATCCGCATTGCGCTGGGCGCGCAGCCCTCGAACATTCTTGCCAATGTGATGCTGGATGGCTTGGTGATGGCCGGGATCGGAGTGGCCGCGGGCGCGACGTTGGGAGTTACATTGACGCGCGTCGCTGCGAGCTACGTGGCGGCTGTCGGCCAGGCGGGCGCACTGGCGCTATCTGCGTCGGCGTTTGTAATTCTGGCCGCCGCAGTGATTGCATCGG
This sequence comes from Occallatibacter sp., assembly GCA_050014675.1. Taxonomy (GTDB): domain Bacteria; phylum Acidobacteriota; class Terriglobia; order Terriglobales; family Acidobacteriaceae; genus Telmatobacter. Next base: position 10,847 of record JBEKCW010000087.1, read on the forward strand.
CGGTGCCTGCGGCGCGCGCCGCGCGGGTAAATGCGGTGGAAGCGCTGAGGGCGGATTAAAAAACAGTGATCAGTGGTCAGTCGTCAGTGGTCAGTGGTCAGTGGTCAGTGGTCAGTTGTGAGTTGTCAGTTGTCAGTTGTCAGTGGTCATAAAAGCACGCGCCGCGAGCGCTGACCGAGGCACGAATTATGCGGCTTGTCTTGCGCGGCTATGTGCGGATTTGCTGCGATGCGCGTGATTGTGGCTGGCGCGTGGAACCGAATCGGCTGAGGCAAGTTGGGTTCGCGCGTGAACTCTCCCGCGGCGATGGAGAGCAACGGCGAGATGCAAGACGGCTCCCACGCGCTTCTCAGCGGCAGCCGGATCGTCGGCATAGGTTGGATCGAGCATCGCAATGACTGCCGTGGCGCGAATGCGATAAAGGCGCGCCCACTGACTCTGTTCAAGCGTGGTCTCAACCGCGTGCCAGTGATCGGCCTCGGCGGAGGCGTCGGCATTCATTTGTGCCAAAAACTGCGTAAAGTGCTGCAGGTTGAAACCTATCTGGTAAACGAGCTGGCTCATCGCCATCTGCTGCGGCCCGGTGAGCGCGTCGAAGTTGCGGCAATAGGCCCGGGCGTTATCGATTGATTGAATGATGGCAATGCGCAGCAGCTTGTCGGCGTCGGCGTCGCTGATGTCGGGCTCAAGCTGGGTCATGCGGCGGCGAAAGCCTCGCTTCTTCCACTCCGTCATGCGGTCACTGAATCGGTCGAGGATTGTGTTGAGGCGTGCTTGATCTAGCCCGGCCGCACGCCACAGCTCATCGGACGACGGCTCGATGAAGGGGTTTGGATTCGACGCATCGGTCTGCGGATGGTCGCGCGCGGGCAGGTCGAGACTGAACCCTGCGCCAATGAGCGGGTGCGACGTCTTAGGGTCGGGATATGCGGCCAGAACCCAACCCTCATGACGGCGATCGCTGAGGATCGACATCAGTTCCGGAACGGAAAACTTTACGTCGCTGTCTTTGAAGCTGAGCAGCTTCTGCATAGCCGGAGTCACGGGCTGAGACAGTTCGGCTGCGGACGCAACTTGCGCAGTGGGCTCAGTGGCAGAAGAGATCGGGACGGCAGAGCTCGCCGGCGCCGGACCCGGAATCAGCATGGGATCAGGCTGCGGGGAAGGGGCTTGCGCTGCCGCGGATAGAAGCCCGGCGGCGGCCAGCACTGCGAGGGTGAGCGATGTGAGCGGCAGTCGAATGGGCTGAGCCTTCCTGTCAATTTTAATAATTCAAGCATCGGCTAAAAACCGCCAGCAATCAATCACAAATTGGAGTTACTGATTGAATGCTCCCAGATCAGGCGGAGCTGAACTCACAGGGAACGCCCCTCAAGGCGTGACAAGATCGCCCCAGATAAACCTCAGGGCTAAAGATGTTGGCTGGACATATCTACAGATAATCTTTACAGTTTACCTGTAGATATGAGATAGTGACATGGTGAGCAATCGAAAGACATCTCCCCAACCCGGGCTGGCTCGCACGCTTGCTGCAGAGATGCGTATGGTGTTTCGCAAGCTCAAGCTGCGTATTCGCGAGCACGGGGGCGGCAACGATCTGACGCCGGCCCAGGCTTCCGTTCTTCTTCGACTTGAACAGGATGGTGCGGCCACGGTTTCAAGCCTGGCGCGAGCCGAAGGCATGCGCCCGCAGTCCATGAGCACAATCGTTGCGCCGCTGCAGAAGGCTGGCTTCGTCAGCGGCGCTGCTGACCCGAACGACGGACGGCAAACTCTGATGTCCCTCACTCCGAAGTGCGTGAAATGGATTCAAGAGGGCAGGGCCGCGAGACAGGATTGGTTTGCCTCCGTCATTTCGCAAAAACTCTCCGTTCGCGAGCAGCAGAAGCTTCACGCGGCACTCGAACTGCTTAAGCGGCTTGCGGAGGATTGAATCCGCTGCGCCCTGCATTTGCGTATATCCATTTTGTATTTACAAAAAGGGAGCTGTGAATTATGAACTGGCTTTGGCTTGTGTCGTACTTTTTCGGTGGTGTCTTTGCGGCAAATGCGATTCCTCATTTTGTCGCCGGCACCATGGGACGTCCCTTCCAGAGTCCCTTCGCCAAACCGCCGGGCAAAGGTCTCTCGTCTTCAACCGTCAACGTCGTTTGGGGATTCTTCAACGCGGTCGTTGCGTATCTGCTGATCGCGCGAGTCGGCGCCTTTGATCCGCGAGCGTCCACCCACATCCTTTTGTTTGCTCTCGGCACACTGCTTATCAGCATCATGCATGCGCGTCACTTTGGCCAGTTCCACGGGGGCAACGCGCCGACCCGCCCATGACGAATCCAATGTCCGGCACCTTTCGCTCCCTCAGGAGCTTCAACTTCCGTTTGTGGACGGCCGGGGCACTGATTTCAAACATCGGCACCTGGATGCAGCGAGTTGCGCAGGATTGGCTGGTGCTGACGCAACTTACCCATCACGATGCGTCGGCGCTGGGCATAGTGATGGGGCTGCAGTTCGCCCCGCTGCTTCTGCTGCTGCCCTGGACCGGCTCGGCTGCCGACCGCCTCAATCAGCGCAAGCTTCTGATGCTGACCCAGGCAACCATGGGCGTGCTTGCGCTCATTTTGGGAGTTCTCACCATTGCAGACGTCGTCCAGCTATGGCATGTGTATGTGCTGGCTTTTCTTTCTGGCTGCGCCGCCGCGCTCGATGCCCCAGTGCGACAGACTTTCGTGGCCGAAATGGTTGGCGACGGGGACCTTGCCAATGCCGTGGCGCTGAACTCGAGCTCATTCAACGCCGCACAAATGATCGGTCCCGCGGTCGCCGGCGTGCTGATCGCAGGCGTTGGCTTGGGATGGGCCTTTCTATTGAACGGGCTTTCATTCGCCGCCGTTCTCATCTCCATGTCTTTCTTTCGGCTCGCGGAACTACACAAAAGCGCCAGGGCCCACCGCACAGCTTCAGGATTCATGGATGGGCTTCGCTACGTGTGGAGAAGACCAGACCTGAGGGCGATGCTGATCATGTTGTTTCTGATCGGTACATTTGGTATGAACTTTCCCATCTTCATCGCTACCATGGCCGTGAATGTCTTCCACTCCGATGCGCGCGCTTTCGGCCTGCTCTCGTCAATTATGGCGGTGGGCACACTCTCAGGAGCGTTGTTTGCCGCCGGTCGCGGGAAACAGGGCTTGCCGTCCCTTTTGTGGGGAGCTGCTGTCTTCGGGCTCGGCTGCACCCTGGCGGCAATCGCGCCTGGATACTGGTGGTTCGCGGCTGCCCTCATCATCATCGGCGTGGCTGCCCTGACCTTTGCAAACGGCACCAACAGCAATATGCAACTGTCTACAGAACCTGCGATGCGAGGCAGGGTAATGGCCCTGCGGGTTGCCATTGCACTCGGGGGAACAATCGTTGGCGCACCGATCGTAGGTTGGGTTGCCAACCGCTTCGGCCCTCGCTGGGCGCTCGTTATTGGCGCTACTGCCGGCTTTGCTGCCGCCCTGGTTGCAGCCTAC
>JBEKCW010000088.1:0-14354 GCA_050014675.1 Occallatibacter sp.
AGCGACAGAATCCGCCCCGTCGTCTGGATCTTCTTGAGCAGCGGCCAATGGTTCTTCAAAAACAGGTCGAGAAACTCCTGCTGATGGCCCCACTGGCATTTGTAGTAGTACTCGATGATGTACGGCTGGCCGGCGGTGGTTTGTGTGGGCGCGCCCTGCGCCAACAGCGGACGCGACAGGCCGGCCACAAAGGCCAGAGTAACTAGAGCCAGAACAATTCTGCGCAGCGAAATCTTCATAAGGGCCTCCATGCACGCGATGCAAGCATTGTACGACCTGGGCAAACGAAAGAACGGAGAGGTTTATTCCGGCTTGCCTGGCCGCATGTAGGTACGCAGCCAAATCGCGAGCTCCGGTTCCGACATGGTGCCATCGGCGACGGACAGCATTGTCATCACGCCATCCCGGTCGCTCGCAATCAGCTCGTAGCCGTTCCTGAGCAGAAAAGTTTCAGCGACGACCCACGCGGTCCGCTTGTTGCCATCCAGAAACGCGTGATTGCGCGCGATGCCGAAAGCATAAGCAGCGGCAAGATCGGCGATGTCGGGATTACCGTATGCCTCAAGATTCTGCGGTCGCGCCAACGCCGATTGCAGAAGAGGCAGATCCCGAACGCCGGCCAGACCGCCGTGTTCCGAAATCTGCTCGTCGTGAATGGCGAGGACGGAGCTTTCCTTGATCCATCTCCACGACAAACCGGTCATTTGGCCAGCTCATGAAGCAGATCGCGGCGCTTGCGCATCACTTGGCGCGCCAGAGCCATGTCTTCCTCAAACTCGGGATCGTAAGGTGTGATGCGAAATCCATCCGGCGACTCGGTCAGGAAGACAAAATCCCCTTTCACGACCCTGAGCTTGGTCAGAACTTCCTTGGGCAAAACAACTCCCGCGGAGCTGCCTACCGTTGTTACTTTGAGCTTCATAGCGGCCACCTCATTGTTACTGCGATTCTAACATGGGTTAGAATGGCCTACATCTTCGCGGGCACGCATTTGGAACCAAACAACACGTCAGGAACTCTCTGTATCAAAAAAAGGGCCCCCGTTTAAACGGGGGCCAAGTTGCCTTGGTTCTCTCGCGTTGCGAGAGCTTTATTGGCGGCCTAACGGCGGGGGGACCGTTAGCACGTGGACGCAAACCTCGGGGGGGAGGGTAACCGCTAAATTACGGTTGTTCCACCTTTGCTGAACCACCAGCGCTTTGGGGAGACGCTGAGGCCTGGGCCGCCAAACTGTTTTCCATCAGCCGGATATGCACAGTGCTGGTTCTTACGCGCTCGGGCTTTGAGTCTTGATCGTCAGACGTTGACGCCTGTACGTTGCCCAGAGCCACTGCGTGCATCCGGTAGATGGGAATCTGATGTTCTTCGACGAGGTACCGCTCGACTGCATCGTTAAGCCGTTCAGAGCTTTGCAGTCCCGTTGAACCTGATGCCGGGGAGTGAGCCTCCATTTCGACGATGTATCCTTCGCGGCCGGTGAGCCCTGCGGCAAGCTGATCGAGCTGCTGCTTGGAGTCGCTGCTCAGCATGGTTGTGCCGTGGCGGAAGGAGACTTGGAGATCGGTGATTTGCTTGTATTGATCGATGCCAGCGACCGTGGTGTTGAGCTGATCGACATGGCCTGATGCCTGCTGCGCGGTATTGCTCGCCGTTTGCGCCTGGGTGTTGGCCGTGGTCGCGGTCTGGTTGGCCTGGTCGGCTGAGGACTGGGCCTGCTTGATGCCGGCCTGGGCGCGCTCGTCTACGTCCTTGATGGCCTGGGCATTGCGAGCGTTCACTTCGTCAAGCTCGGTGAGCCGATCGTTAATAGGATCGAGCCGCCTCTTGACCCACTTTTTGCGGGCGAAGGGATTGACGCGTCCCCAGAACCCCTCCCTTGGCGGGTTCAGCGAAGGCTGAGCCTCGGGGGAGGGCTGCTGCTGCATTGCCGAGGGAGGGGCGGTCTGGGTATCGTTCCCTGTCTGCGCCTGCTGGGCATAAACAGGGAAACCGAGTGCCGAGCCCAGTAAGGCTATTGCACATGGCCGGGATATAGATATTAGAGCTCTGCGGGTATTCATATATTTTTGTTTACCTCTGTTGAAGGGCGGTGCTTTACAGGGTGAGCCTTATCCCACTTGCCCGGTTTAGATGCAATGGCGGTGCCAAAGATGGCCGGTCGGGGGATGGCGAAGTTAACTTTAATTACATGAATAGCTTAGATGGAGAATTCGGCCTGAAACCCACAATGGAATTGGGGAAGGGAGCGCGGGGGACCGTGTAATTTCTGCACGGGTGGGTACTTTCTACTGTGTAAAGGGAGCACAGATACGGCCTGGCCAGCGGCCGTTGGGGACTCGGAGTCAGACGGTTTATTGGGATTCGACGCGGATGATTCGGACTTCGGGGTAAGCTCCGTCCCAGTCGGCGGCGACGGTGTCGAAGATGAGCCTGAAGTCGCCCTGATCGCCGGGCTTGAGGGGCGCGGCAGAGACGGGTTCAACGTCAACGTATGGCTGGCGCATTCTTATCAGCTTGAGCGGCTGGGTTTCATTCTGGGCCACCTCACGGGCCGGATCGCGAAAGAGCACCTGGACGGTGATGCCGGTGATGGTTTGGTTTCCGGTGTTGGCGATGTGGCCGTCGAGATAGGTGACTTTGCCGCCGGCCAGGTTGGCCGACTCGCTCATGGCCAGCTGGCTGATGGGCAGACTGGCCGCGTAAGGGTCGAGCTGCGCCGAGATGGGAGTGACCTGCGGCGTGGGCTTGCTGTGCTCGAAGTACAGTGCCAGTCCGCCGACGACGGCCAGCACGACAATGGCGGCAATCGCCATAGGCAGCCAGTTACGCTCTGGCGGGGCATCGGGACGGACGAGTTGCGGACCTGCGCTCACGAGCGAGATTGTACACCGGATTGGTCATCTCCATGTTTCTCTGCCAATTGCGGACGTGTTGCCGAATCGGAATGGGAATGCCGGACTGAATGTGTATGAATTTTCAGGTGATTTTCTGAAAGCGCGAATCGTGGGAATAATTCCGGGCGTCTAATTCAAGCAAAAGCCTCTGCCAGGAGCAGGGGCGCACGGCGAGAAAATTTTGCTGAGAGGCATGGAAAGCAGGCCAAGGATGCACACTTTCCCAAAAAGTGGCTCCGCTACATTCGGTGAGACGAGCGAATACGAGCAGCCTCAAGAAAGCTCGAACCGCACGTCGGAGTATGTGTACCAGAGTCTGACGGTCGCGGCGATGCTGCTTCTGCTGGCTAGTTTGTGGGTGTTTTAAAGACAGTGGACAGTGGTCAGATTGTTCCGCGGAACTGCGAACGGCTGTGCGGGTGATTGATAGTTTCCCGGCGGAGAGCGCCGATTTTATTGGCGGCTTTTGGTTGCGCGGAACATTGCAACAATGTGGCCGATGATTGTGGCGAACAGAATGGCTACAAACACCGCTACCGGGTAGGGCTTTAAGGTTCGCTCGGGGCTGCGGGCGGCCTGAACCATCGCAAATTCCATCCACGCAAGAAAGACAAGTAACTCGGCCTTGATTGAGGCGAGCAGGCTTAGGGCCAGCTGCTGGAGTTGCGCCCGATTGAGCCCGGTTACTTTGACGGGGTAGTTGAACTTCGCGGGGAAGCCGGAGACGGCGGTGAGCAGGAGATACATTGCGGCGGCGAAGACCGGAAAGAAGAGCAGCGATTGCGTCGAGCCCCATCCGTTGACGTTCCCGAGGGCGTCGAAGTGGGTTGGAATCCGGCTGGGGAGCGGGTGGGGGCCGTAGAACACGTTGATGGTGATGAAGGCGAGAGCGGCCAGGGCGGCCAGGCTTAGGAGTTCTGCGGGCTTGCGCATGGTTTGGTTCCTGGTGTGTTGTCTGACCTTAGCAGCATCGTGCTCCGGCCGTTCCTTGCGGCCAGCATTTCCAAATGCAGGTCCTTCGACTCCGTTTGGCTCAAAAAAAGCGAGCCAAACTCCGCTCAGGATGACGGCCGTAGAGTTTGAGTGCTCGAAATCAGCCGAAGCGGGCGCGTTTGATGCCGGTCTGGCGGCAGTCCTTGCCGGTCATTTTTACGCGGATGCACATTTCAGCGAGGCGCGAGAGCATGCGGTCGCCGATGCGGTCGCCGAGGGTTTGCTCGCGGGCGGCACGCTCAACTTCGGTCACTGCCCCGGAGCCGGCGGGCACATCGGAATAGTTTGTGGTGATGATGGTGGTCTGGCGGTTGTTGTAGCGCGTATTGAGAATGAGCGCGACTGTATCCCAGACCCACTCGTTGGGTTTTTGCGCGCCCAGATCGTCGAGCACCAGAACCTCAGTAGCGAAAACCGGCTTGAGCAGTTCCAGCTCGGTGGTATTTACCTGGGGGTTGTAGCTGTTCTGGATGTTCTTGAGCAGCTCACGGTAATCGCAGAAGAGGCCGCGCACGCCGCGCTCGCGCACCAGGCGCTGGAGCACTCCGACGGCTAGATGCGTTTTACCTACCCCGATGGAGCCCGTGAAAAGCAGCCCCTTGCCTGCGGTGCCGGCCGGATACTCCTCAACAAAGCGGCGCGCGGTGAGCAGCGCCTGCGAGAGCGAGGCATCCGATCCGTGGTAGATCTCGTAGGTGTCGAGGGTGCACTCGTGATAGCGGTCGGGGATGCGGGCAGCGGCGATCCGGCGTTCTTCGCGTTCCATTTGCTGGCACTCGCAGGGGCGTGAGACCCAGCGGCCGGCCTCGTCAACCACCCGGACCAGTCCCACGCCGTTGCAAATTGAGCAGGCAGTCATCTCTTCAAGCGTAGCTGATGGGGAAGAAGGGCGCTGCGGTGGAAAAGCGGGGAGCGAGGGAGCAAGGGAGCGAGGGAGCAAGGGAGCAAGGGAACTAGAAAACCTGTTTAGCGGAGGGCTTGGGTGAAGTTCTGGGTTGGGAGGCCTACGCGGTGGACTACGTCGAGGAAGCGGGGCTGGTTTCGGATTGAGTCGAAACCTGGATCGACGAGCATGGTGGCGAGCCACCAGGAGTGTTCCCTATAGGCTTTTTCGAGGTTCTCGTATCCGGCGTCGAACTGGCCAGTGGCGAAGTCGAGCTGGGAGAGGCTGTAGGCGCCCATGGCCGCGACCTTGGCGGGGTCAGCGAGGATGCGGCGGAGGGCGGCGCGCGCGTCGTCAAGCTTGCCCTCGGCGGCGAGGCGGCGAATTTGAACCCCCTGCACAACGAGGTCGTCGCCGGTGCGGGCGCTGACGTAGCGGGCCTCGTTCTCGGCCTCATCGAATTTGGACTGCAACACGTCGAGCGTGACCCGGTATTCATGCGCAGAAATGAAGCCCGGATAAAGCTCGATGACGCGGTTGAGCTCAGCATCGGCATCGGCGAGGCGTCCGGCGTGGAGATATCCGTCGGCGAGGTCGCAACCGATCATGGGCGAGAGGGGATCGAGTTCCCTGGCCTTTTTCAACTCGGCGATGCTCAAGTCGAAGCGGCGCATATCGCCGAGGAACTCGCCGTACCACTGGTGGGCGACAGCGTAGTTTGGATTGAGCTGGATGGCTTTTTGAAAATACTGCTCGGCTCCGGCGAAGTCCCAATCCTGGCGGTAGATGGCGAAGGCCAGTGCGTTGTAAGCCTCGGCCGAGCCTGGATCGAGCGAGAGCGCATTGGCGGCGGAAGCGCGGGCGCGCCGAAAGGCCTCATTGTTGGAGATGACGCCGCGGTCGGTCATGAGGTCGTAGGACTCGGCGAGACCCGAGTAGGCAGGGACGTACCTGGGTTCGATGGAGATGGACTGTCCAAAGGCAGCGATGGCCTTTTCGAGTCCAGGCAGGTCGCGCTGGTTCCAATAGAAGCGGCCTTGAAGATAGGCCTGCCGGGCGCGCGGGTCGACGGCTGCGGCGGGAAAGGCAATGCCGGGCGCCGCACCAGTGATTTTGCGGGTAACGTCGCCGGCAATCTGCGAGGTGATCTCGTCCTGGAGCGCCAGGATATCGCCGGATTGCCGGGTGTAGGTTGCGCCCCAGAGGTGGGTGTTGTGAAGGGTGTCGAGGAGTTCGACAGTCACCTGGGTATTGGCGCCGTCCTGGGCGACGGTGCCCTCGAGGGCGAGCGATGCGTGCAGTTCGCCGGCGACCTGCGGGATTGAAACCTGCCGGCCTTTGAATTGGGAGACGGACTGCCGGGCTATGACTTGGAATTTGCCCACGCGGTCAAGGTCGGTGATGAGGCCGTCGGTGAGGCCGTCGACCAGGAAATCGTCGGTGGATGTCTGGTTCTGGAAAGGCAGGACCGCCAGCACAGGAGTAGTGGGAGCCGCGTGGCCGGCATGGCGGTAAGCGAGCCAGGCCACAATGGCAATCAAGGCCACGAGCAACGCCGACCGCCCGAGAATGGGGACCGAGAGGAAACGCCGAGCTACAGGAAGGGACGCGGGGATTGCGCTCGCTTTTACGGCTCGAGGCTCATCTTTCGGGCTGCGGGCGGCAGTTCCCCGCAGGGTCCGGGTATACAGCCAATCGTCGATTTCGCCGGTGTAGGCGTAGACGCTGGCGCGCGCCTGGTGATTGAGACGATGAACGGGGAGACCTTCAGTTTTTTCCCAGAGCTGTACGGTGCGGGGATCGCGATCGAGATATGCCGCAATCTCTTTCCAGCTATTGAGCCGTGTGGACACGCTGGCTTCATGGATGCGGTAACGGCTTTCCGGAGCGATACCCATAAACTGCTTGCCTCTGGCCCACGAACCGAAGTGAGCGCCCAACTAGGCGAACTTTCAGGCCATTAAAAGGTCCCGGATAAGTAAGTTAGAAAGCGTTAAAAGAATCGCTTCGCGAAAGTTACGCGTAAGCACCACGCGAAAAGAGATGAAATATACAGAAATTCAGACCGCTTCGGCTGATTTCTGTTGTGCATCTTTACTTCATTCTCTTAATAGAGATCAGGGTAGTTGCATTGTATACCGGAGGCGGTAATGGTGGCGAAGAGATTTGGGCTCGGGGTTCTGGCAGTTCTTGCGTTGATTTGGGTGAACGGATGCGGCGGCAGTTCGAAACCGATCAGCGTTGCGGTGACTGCTTCTGCCACCACCGTTGACGGCACCGATGCGGTTACTTTAACCGCGACGGTAACCAACGACCAGAACGCCGACGGTGTTACCTGGACATTGAGCGGCGCGGGCACACTTTCAGCCCAGTCGACGACCTCAGTGACGTACACCGCGCCGGCAGGTACGAGCTCGACCCAGACGGCAACGATCACAGCCACCTCAAAAGCCAACACCGCGGAGACAGCGTCGGCGGCGATCACCGTAGCGGCGCAGCCCGGCGTTACGACCACCAGTGCGGACCTTGCAGCCGCGGTGGGCGCGACCTACAGCGTGCAGCTGGCGGGCAGTGGCGGAATTGCGCCCTACACCTGGGCTGTGACTACCGGATCGCTTCCTCCGTGCCTGAGCTTGAGCAGCTCCGGCTTGATTACCGGCACGGTAACCGCGAGTTGCGCGGGAACGTACAGCGTGACGTTCACCATGACCGACTCGGGAACGCCCAACGCGCTCACCGCTACAGCCTCTGTGACCATCACCATTGCGGCCGCGCCTGCAATCACCTTCACCGGCGCGATGCCGGCAACAGGCACCTTCGGAGTTGCGTACACGGGCAGCGCGGCTGCTACCGGAGGAGCTGGGACGCTCACCTATTCGCTTGCGAGCGGAGCGCTGCCGGGTGGGCTGAGTTTATCTACGACCAGCGGCGCCGTTACCGGCACGCCGACTGCGGGCGGGACGTTCAACTTTTCAGTGAAGGCCGCCGATGCGTTTGGCGATTCGGCCGCGTCGGGCTACCAGATCGTGGTTAGTTATCCAACGTTGAGCATTACCAGCGCGACAACCTTGCCGGCTGGTTATGCCGGCACGGCTTACTCGCAGACGTTAGCGGCGACGGGCGGGTCGGGAACCGGGTACACGTGGACAGTGACGTCGGGATCGAGCGCGCTGACGGCGGTTGGATTGAGCTTGTCGAGCGGTGGAGTGGTTGCCGGCACGACGCCGGTTGCGGGATCGGCGACGTTTGGAGTGCAGGTGAAAGACTCGGCCGGCAATACGGCGACCGCGACACTCTCGGTGAGCATCGACGCCGGTGTGACGATCACAAATACATCGCCGCTGCCCTCAGCCTATGGCGGCACGGCATACTCCGTGACCTTTGCGGCGACGGGTGGGTCGGGAACTGGGTATACCTGGTCAGTGACGTCGGGATCGAGCGCGTTGACGGCGGTTGGATTGAGCTTGTCGAGCGCGGGAGTGTTGTCTGGAACGACGCCGGTGGCGGGATCGGCAACGTTCACGGTGAAGGTAACGGACTCGCTGGGGAACAGCGCGAGCGGGACTTTCTCGGTGACGGTCAAGACGGGACTGGCGATTACGACTGCATCTCCGCTGCCGGTTGGATACGCGGGCGTGGCTTATTCGCAAACATTTGCAGCGACGGCCGGGACGGGAACGGGGTACACGTGGTCAGTGACGTCGGGAGCGAGCAGCCTGGCCGCGGTGGGATTGAGCTTGTCGAGCGGCGGTGTGCTTTCGGGAACGACGCCGGTTGCGGGCACGGCGACTTTTGGCGTGCAGGTGAAGGACTCGGCGGGCAACATCGCCACAGGGAACTTCTCGGTGACCATCAACGCGGCGCTGACGGTTACGAGCCCCGCGACTTTGCCGGCTGGCTATGCCGGCCTGGCCTATTCGCAGACATTGACGGCAACGGGCGGATCGGGAGCCGGATACACGTGGACGGTGACCTCGGGCAGCGGCGAGTTGACTGCGGTTGCGCTGGGGCTTTCGAGCGGCGGCGTGTTGTCAGGAACGACGCCGGTGGCTGGAACGGCGACTTTCGGCGTGCAGGTGAAGGACTCCGTCGGCAACACGGCCACAGCTACGCTCAGTGTGTCGATTGACGTGGGAATCACGATTACCACGGCGACGACGCTGCCTGCAGGTTATGGCGGCACGGCGTACTCCACGACGCTGGCTGCGTCGGGTGGGTCGGGAACAGGACGCACCTGGACGGTGACCTCGGGCGCGAGCCAATTGACGGCTGTGGGGCTGAGCTTGTCGAGTGCGGGCGTTGTGTCGGGAACTACGCCGGTTGCGGGAACGGCGACGTTCACGGCGAAGGTTGTGGATTCGGCAAATAACTCGGCGACTGCGACGCTCAGCGTGACGATCAATGCGGGAGTGACAATCACGACTTCATCCCCGCTGCCGGTTGGCTACGGGGGCGTGGCGTATTCGCAGACGCTTGGTGCGACGGGCGGATCGGGAACGGGGTACACGTGGAGTGTGACTGCGGGCGCAAGCAGCCTGACTGCGGTTGGATTGAACTTGTCGGGCGGCGGAGTGTTGTCGGGCACTACACCGGTTGCGGGCACGGCCAGCTTCACTGTGCAGGTAAAGGACTCGGCCAACAACACGGCATCGGGCGCCTTCTCCGTCACCATCAACGCGGCTTTGGCCGTGACTACCACCAGCCCGCTGCCTAACGGCTTCGCGGGGACGGCTTACTCTGACACGCTGACGGCGTCCGGTGGTTCGGGAGCCGGTTACACGTGGACTGTGACCTCTGGCAGCGGCGAGTTGACGGCGGTGGCGCTGGGCTTGTCGAGCGGCGGCGTGTTGTCAGGAACGACGCCGGTTGCAGGAACCGCGACCTTTGGCGTGCAGGTGAAGGACTCGGTCGGCAATACTGCGACTGCGTCCCTGACGGTGACGGTCGGCACGGGGTTGACGATTACAAGTTCAAGCCCGCTGCCAGTGGGCTATGCGGGAACCGCGTACACCGATACGCTGACTGCGGCCGGCGGAACGGGTACCGGGCATACGTGGAGTGTAACTGCAGGATCGAGCGAACTGACTGCGGTGGGATTGAGCCTGTCGAGTGCGGGCGTGCTGTCGGGCACAACGCCGGTTGCGGGAACGGCGACGTTCACGGCGAAGGTTGTGGATTCGGCAAATAACTCGGCGACTGCGACGCTCAGCGTGACGATCGATGCCGGACTGGTGATTACTTCCGGCAGTCCGCTGCCGGCGGGCACCGCAAGTGTGGCTTATTCTGACACGCTGACGACCTCGGGTGGAACAGGCACGGGGCTTACCTGGTCAGTGACTTCAGGATCGAGCGAGCTGACTGCGGTGGGATTGGGTCTGTCGAGCGGCGGTGTGCTTTCGGGCGCCACGCCGGTTGCGGGCACGGCTATCTTTGGAGTGAAGGTTACAGATTCTGCGAACAACGCGGCTACGGCTACTTTGTCGGTGACTATCAACGGAGCACTCACCATTACCAGCACCAGTCCGCTGCCTCAAGGCACGGCCGGTGAGAGCTACTCTGACACGCTGACGGCATCGGGCGGTTCGGGCAGCGGGTATAGCTGGACGGTGACTTCGGGATCGAGCGCATTGACGGCGGTTGGATTGAGCTTGTCGAGCGGCGGCGTGCTGACGGGCGCCCCACCGGTTGCCGGAAGTGCGACCTTCGGCGTGCAGGTGGAGGACTCGGCCTCGAACACAGCTACTGCAACGCTTTCAGTGACCATCAACGCGCTGCAGCAAGTCAGCGGGCAGATCACACTGCCGACCCTCTGCAATGCGCCATCACCGCTGCCCACGTTTACGGTGAGCATCAACACCACTCCGGTGCAGACGGCGACGACCGACAGCAACGGCAACTATTCGTTCGCGTCGGTGCCCAACGGGACCTACACCATCACTCCTTCGATCACGGGCGCGAGCTCTGTGTTCTATCCCGCAACCATTACGGGAGTGACGGTAAACAACAGCACAGTGAGCGGTGAAAACTTTGCGGCTGAAGTTGGCTACACGGTTACCGGAACCATCAGTTACAGCGGAGCGGCGACGGGGCCGATTTACATCAATCTGCAAAACACTTCGTGCGGCGGCGGCGGCGGGCAAGGAACTTCGATCAACGCAGCCGGCAGCTTCACCATCCAGGGAGTTGCGCCCGGAACCTATTCGATCAGCGCGTGGATGGACACGGTCGGCCAGGGCGGGCAGAACGCTAACGACCCATCAGGCACGGGTGGCGCGAACGTGGTGGTGTCGAACGCCAACTCGGGGAGTAATTTCGATACGCTGGTCGATCCCACGGTGCCTACACTTTCGAGTGTCGCGGGGCCGAGCCTCGGTTCGGTGGAACCGACGAATGACGGCGTGGCGATCTACTACAGTCCCATTACCAACAACAACGGGGTCGAAGAAGTGACCTCTTATACGGTGGAGTGGAGCACCAGTTCCAGCTTCCCCAGCGGCAGCACTTCGAGCAAGAATTTCGTCGCTATCGGCAGCAATGCCGACGTCTGGATTCTGAATAACACTTCAACCGGATCGAACAGCAGCTTTGTGAACGGCACGGCTTACTACTTCCGCGCACGCGGCAATATCGGGAGCAGCAACAATTCCGAGTGGACAGTGCTTGGCTCACCCACGGCAGTCACCATTGGCGCGCCGACAAGCGGTTCAACGGTGACCGGCACAATCACCATACCCACGGGAGTGACCATCAACGCAGGCGCGCCGATGTATGTCGGCCTCTATTCGCAGAACAACGGAACGACTGTATACGCTGCCGAGATCGCGAGCCCGGTGGTGGGCGCCAATAACTTCAGCGTGAATGCTCCCAATGGCACTTATGGGCTGTTCGCTATCGTCGACCAGAACAACAACGGAGTGATCGACGCGGGAGACGTGACGAATGTGCGCGGCAACACCAACACAACAGTCACGGTTTCAGGGAATACGAGCGGGCAGGATCTTACGCTTTCGGCCGCTGACAGTGCCGCCACTGTGCAAACGCAGTATCAGACTTTCACAAATAATGGCGTAACCACAGGCCAATACGGCTTGAACTTCCAGGTAAGGGAGGGCGACAAACTGCCGGTGGCGGTAGAACTGGCCACCGGACCGAATCTCGCTTTACCGGTGAATATCGGCAACTATTGCCAGAACTGTGGCAGCGACAACTTTAGCTACAACGTGGAGCTGCTGCCCGGATTAGTGCCCACCACCAGCCAGAGTTACTCCCTGACTGTAAAATACAGCGACGGCACGTCAAACACGGTAACCGCGCCGATCACCGGAGTTCTGGGCTCGGCCCAGCTGGCGACGCTGATCTCACCGATCAACAGCTCGAGTACAGATACGCCGTCGTTCAACTGGAGCTACCCGGCCAACGCGACCGATTACATTTACCAGTTCCAGTTGTGCTGCGCCAGCAATAACAACATCTGGCAGATTCCCGACAACAACTCAAGCGCGAACGGCTTTACAAGCTCGCAGCTTACTCCTCCGCTGGTGTGGAACGACGATCCGACGGAATCGGGCAATTCTCCTTCGGTTTCAGCTCTGACCGACGCAACGAGCTACGAATGGCAGATTCAAACCATGGATGCCAACGGCAACTCGGCGCAGGCGAGCACAAACTTTATTGCGGTTCCGGGAACCTTGACCCTGCCAACGCCAAATCCTTCGTCGCTGGGCTCGGCGACCGTGGGCGTGAACTACAACGGAAGCATCACGGTTTCCGGCGGCGTGCCTCCTTACAATTGGACGGTCGGCGGACTCTCCGATGGCTTGGGTTACAGTACCGGTGGGAACAACAGCAACACGCTCTACATTCAAGGCACGCCGAATTCAGCTACAACAGTTTCGTTCCAGGTTGCCGTGACCGACTCGACCAATACCACCGCCGGCCCCGACACTTACACGATTACCGTGAACAACGGGACATCGGTTTCGCTGCCGGCAGCCAGCACCAACCCGCTGGGGCCTGGCGTCACAAATTACGTATACGGTTCAGGGCTGCAAGCCTCGGGCGGAAGCGGTAACTTTACCTTTGTGGTGAACGGGACCACGATCCCGACTTCAAGCACGTATACCGCCGCAACCAATAGCGATGGCCTGACGTTCTGGGCCAACGGCGGCAACTCGTTGGTGGTGAGCGGAACTCCAAGTTCGGCAGAGACGGTTTCGCTTCAGGTGGAGGCGATCGACAGCAACAATACCGGCGACAACGCAACCGTTACTTATACGTTGCCGGTAACGGCCGGCCCAAGCGGCGCCAACAACGCGAGGCTGAATGGCACTTATACCTGCCTGGTTCATGGGTATTTCGATGCCGACGGATCGAAGTGGGGCAGCATTGCAAACTTTGTAATGAGTGGAAGCGGCACTGTATCGAACGGCGTGTTCGATACCAATGGGGCGGACCTGACAGCCGAAGGCCAGGGCACATTGACCGGCACCTACAGCTTAGGGTCTGACAACAATGGGCTGGCTACGGTCAACGGCACGTACACTTCGGGGTTGACGGGATCATTTACCAACGTCTGGGCAATCGCCGCCACAGGTTCGGGCAGCCCGGCAAATGAGTTCCGCATGGTGCTGATCAACGATGACGGATCATCGCCGACCGGGCGCCACGGACAGGCCGACTGCCTGCTCGACACCACCAGCGCCTTTGCTTCAAGCACCATCAACGGCAACAATTTCATCTTCGGCATCGACGGCGCAGACAGTGGAGGCAGGCCGCATGTAACTGCGGGAAGATTTGACGCTTCGGGAGGCAGCCTCACGTCTGGGTACATCGATCAGGCCAAAGGCGGGAATACCACCTTCACGAGTGCAAGCCTGACGGGTGGCAGCTATACTGCGCCGAGCGCCACCACCGGCAGATACACGCTTACGATCACAGTCAGCGGTGGCAGCCTGCCCTTTGCGGTCTACATCGTCAACGCCAATGAAGCATTCCTGATCTCAACAGAAGCCGCCGATGGCATTGAAGAGGGCCATGTGTTTACGCAGGCGCTGAGCTCGTTCTCGAATGCGAATCTGAGCGGCAACGGTGTGGTCTACCTCCAAGGATACGAGTTCGCAAACTCCGGCAGCCCGGACACGGTTACCGGCAACTACTCTGAAGTCTTTGAAGCAACCGGAAACGGGTCAGGCGGCCTTACCATTAACCAAAGCTACATGGATGACGACGGCAGCTACTCCGCGGGAGGCGCAGATGGGACGACCACCGCAACATTCGATACCAGCAACCCAGGCCGGGTGACGATCAATACAGGACCTGGCAGCACGACCCTTGTCTATCTTGCCAATACGAACTCCGGCATTGAACTTAGCGTTGGCGGAGGGGTGAATTCGATGGACTCCGGGTTCTTCGAGGCCCAGACGCAGGCCACCTTTACCGATGCGGCGCTGGCGGGCGATTACATGATCGGGTTGCTTCCGGTTGAAAGTGCGACGAAATACGATACGGTTGGCGAGTTCGACGTTACAAGCAGCGGCACGGCCACGGCGGGAGCTTCTTCTGGCGGCCAGGGCGTGTTCAACTAC
>JBEKCW010000089.1:0-14326 GCA_050014675.1 Occallatibacter sp.
AAAATTGCACTTACAGGGCTTCAAAAGCGATTTACGGCCGTCCCATATCACAAGACGATCTGTTAAAAGGTGGTCTGAAATGCCCGCGCCTGGGCAATTCGCCTTCCCATTTGCTTCCGATCGTCAGGGAATTACTCGCCAGAAGTGCACCAGGAGCACTACGTTCAGCACCACCACCGCCGCCAGCAGCACCAGCCCGGCAACGGCCACCGTATTCACTCTGCGGCGTATCTTCTCCATGCCGTCCGTCAAATTCCGCTGCTCCTCGGCTGCCTCCACGGTCAGATTCCTCACCGCCTCAAGCTGCTCGTCAATCTGCTTCAATGCCGCACTCTGCCCAGCCACATGGGTACGCAGTTCGACATGCTGCTTTTCAAGATGAGCGAGGCCCTCCTGTAACGGCAACAGGGTCTGTGCAATCTGCCGCGGCGTAGCCTGGGGGCCAATGAGATTCGAAACCGCTGTTCCAATCTGTCCGTCAAGCAACGGGAGAACCTTCTGCGCCAATGGCAGCATCGCTCTCAGCACGCCAATCGTCTTTTCCAGTTTCGAAGGGCGATACACTTGCCGCGCGATCTCTGCCGGCCCGCGAGACGTGCTCCCGGCCTGCTCACATTTCGTCCCTTCGGTTGTAACTCTTTCAGGTCTAAGTTCTTCCATCCCGTGCCATCTCCGTTCCATGTGCGCAATCTCTCAATATAGACCGTACCGCCAGGTTTGGTCAGATCGAACCGCGCGCGCCATAAGCGCAATAGTCGTTAGCCCCGCGCTTCAGCGTGGGGAAAGCTGGCCATTATGACCTGACCAGTCCCGTAGGGACGATGCAAAGGCGTACCGCCGAACTCCAACTAATCCAGAAATAAGCCAGCTTCCGGCAATCCCCCATCGCCAGCCGCTCCGCCGTGTTCGCGTATCCTCTAATCGGAGAGAGAAGCGTGGACCGAGTTTTCAGCAAGACGCTGCGCAGCGTGCAGCGAAGCATCCTGGCCGGAGTCATCACCATCGGCCCCCTGTTTGTCACCTACCTCATATTCAGCTTCCTGTTTGAAACGCTCGCCAAAGCCGGACTGCCGCTGGTGCGCTTCTTTCTCGCGGTCTTTCCCTCCGACTGGCTCGCCAGCCCCTTTATGGAGTCGGTGCTGGCCATATTGCTCACCCTGGCCGTGCTCTACGTGGTGGGCCGCATCACCTCCGTGGTCATTGGCCGCCAGGCCTTCCAGTTCTTCGAGTCGGCGTTGGAACGGCTGCCGTTCATCGCCAAGGTCTATACATCGGTACGCCAGCTCATCGATACCATGATGGCCAAAAAGCCTTCGAGCCAGCGCGTCGTGCTCATCGACTTCCCCATCAAGGGACAAAAGAGCATCGGATTCCTGACGCGCACGCTGGCCGACACAGAGACCGGCGAACTCCTCGCCGCCGTCCTGCTTCCCAACGCCATCAACCCGACTTCGGCATTTTTGCAAGTGCTGCCCATGAGCCGCGTGACAGAAACGGCAATGACCATGGAGCAGGCGATGAGCATGTTGCTAACCGGCGGCGCAGTGGGCCCTGATACCATTCGCTATTCGGCCGGCCCCGTTTCAATGGAAGATACGGCCCCATCTGAATCTCAAGTAAAGTGAGCGCGCCCTCTGCCCGCACCGGCTAAACTTATCTCAAAATCATGAACAACCGCCCACCCACCATTACCGCTATCTCGGTCCTCTACATCGTCGTCGGACTGGTCTCGACCAGCTATCACCTGAGCAACTTCAAAGCATTCTCACCCACTTTGCTTTCAGCCCTCGGAACGGCCTCGATGATCGCCATCGGCGCCATCGCCGTGGTGGCCGGATACTATATGCTGCGCGGCAAGAACTGGGCACGCTGGCTGGCATTTTCCTGGACCATCTTTCATGTGTTCGTGAGTGCGCTTCAAAGCCCGATGGGCCTCGTCTTTCACAGCGTATTTGTACTCCTGCTGGGACTGCTGCTTTTCAGCAAGGAAGCAAAGGCATGGTTCACGCCACAGCCAATACCCGTTACTGTGACGCCGCCGGCAATCCCGCCACCGACAGATCAGCCGCCATCAGATCCTCCGCCGCCAGTTGATTAGCGCTATAGGTAACGTCGGAGGGAGCAGGGGGACTTCAGCCCCCTGAAAAACTTGCCCGAACAACTTGGCCTTCAGGCCCGGACCAGAACGTCCCGCGCCATCTACTGCGCCCTACTCCGCCCCAAGCGCCTCGTCGGCATGACCGCTCTCCGCCGTCACCTTACGCAGGTTTATGTTGTCAAACTGCGCCCAGATCAGCCCCACCGGAATAATGCTCAGGAACGTGATCAGCAGCAGCGTTGCGCCGCACGCCGTTGCAGCCTCAGGCTTAGCGCCAAGTATCGCCACCAGCAACACCGCAACCGCTACTATCTGCGAAAACCACCCGATCACGGGCAACTGAAGTACACTCGCGCCGCCGCTGCCAACCATCAGCAGAACGCATTTGGGCACCGTAACCGCAACCAGCGCCGGGCTGGCCACATATGCCTTGCAGCCCAGCAAATAGGCAAACACAATCAGAATCCACATCGAAATCGAGAGCCCCGCCGCGCCGGCAAAATCGCGGAACGAGCGCATGGTGTCGAGCCCCGAGTGAAACGCGCGAACCTTGTTTCCAACCGCATGTCCCATGCCCTTTGAAATCAAGCCAAGGCTGAATTCGAGGAACCCCGCCACCCGCTCACCCGCCAGCCGCACGGCAACCAGGAAAAGCGCTCCAAGAAGAGTAAGCAGCAGCCCTCCATAACGCACCACCATCAGCGCAAGAAACGGGCTATGATGCGTAAGCTTCGCCAGTATTCCCGCGTGCGTGGTTCCGCGAATAATCTGGTCGGCAGGTATCCAGAACATGGCCACCGAGAAGATCAGCGCCATCGAACCCGCGTCGAGCAGACGCTCCACAATGTAGACCGCAATCTGCGAACTGATCGGCAGGCCGGTTTTGCGCGACACCAGGTACGGCCTCACCAGGTCGGCAACGCGCCCAATCAGCGCCACCGCCGTAAACCCCATCACCTGCGGCCCAAGCAGCGCCAGCGGAGCAATCTTCTGGTTGTGCCGCACCAGCAGCGCCCAGCGCACCGAGCGAAAGACGTAGCCCAGATAGATGCAGCCCACCGCCAGCGCAATCAGCCGCCAGTCGGCCAGCGCAACCTGCGCGCGAAACAGCCCGAAGTCAAAGTGGATTCTATCGCGGCCCCAATACGCAAAGCCCGCCAGAACCGCCAGAACAACCAACACCAAAATCCACTGTCTTCTTTTCAAAATTTCTCCGTCTGGCGTGGCTGCATCCACGGAATCCGACCGTACAACCCGAGTCTCACCCTTTGCCCGCACCGTCGCATTCCATCATTGTGTCAGAACTAAAACACAAGAGAATGACAGATGGGCTGCATAAATAGAAGTGTAAAGGATGGGCCGAATCGGAAAACTATCGAGCTTATCTGCTTCCCGCCGTCTGCGCCGCCTGTTTCTGTTGCGCTTCCCGCGCCAGCACCCGCCGGTTGAACTCGTGAATCACCCGCGCCACATAATTTCGCGTCTGGCTATACGGTGGAATGCCGTGGTACCTGTCAACTGCCGCCGGCCCCGCGTTATATGCCGCCAGCGCCAACGCAAGATTGTCGTGGTACCGCGACAGCAGCTCGTCAAGATAGGCCGACCCTCCGCGCACATTCTGGTCCGGCGCAAAGCTGTCGTTCACTCCAAGCTGGTTTGCCGTGCCGGGCATCAACTGCATCAGCCCTTGCGCTCCGGCACTGCTCACCGCGTGGGGATTGCCTCCACTCTCAGCCTTCACCACGCTGGCCAGCAGGTCCACGTCAATGTTGTGGTCTTTGCCGGCGCGAGCCAGCATCTCTCCCACGTCTCCAGCCGTTAGCTTCGCATTTGGATGCGGCGCATCAGCAGCAGCCACAACTGGCGCCGGAGGATCGGGCAAAACTTCTACTGCCACAATTTGATCGGGCGCAAACTCAATGTAGTTATCTTCGCCCGCGCTCAGGTAGAGCCGCGCACGCCCATCCACCTGCGCGTAATGGTCGCAGCGCATTACGAACCCGTTGTTCAGCGTGATCCGTTCGGCAGCGCGCAGCGCGGGCATCGGGGTCATCAAACCCGCAATTGCCGCAAAAACTGCCAATCCACGCCTGTACATTTCTTTAAAATCCAACCCTGTTCTCTAAGATTCGACCCCTTCGCGCCGTCAATCCATCGTAGCCGAGGTTTCGCGCAACGCGCCCCACCGCGATTTGAGCGCCGCCTCAATCGCAGCTGCCGCGCCATCCTGATCGTTCGGCGGAGCCTGTTTCCATCCGCGTGTTTTCGCCAGCGACAGCAGCTCCCACGCAGCATTCCCCATCATTACGCCTTGCCCGGCCCACTCCAGCATCTCAACGTCGTTCCAGTTGTCGCCAATGGCCATCGTCTCTTTGCGGTCCACGCCAAGCCGCGCAGCCAGCCGCGCCAGCGCCCACCCCTTGGTCACGCCCGCCGGCAGCAAATCAAGTATCGACAAGTCGCGCGCCGGGTACACCGTGCATGCCGATTCGCAATCCGACACCCATTCGCTCGCCTTTAGCGCCTTCTCAGCGGCGCGCATCTGCTCCACTGAACCCGCCACCATGCCCTGGATCGGATCAACCCCGTCAGGTATCGCATCTTCAAGCGGTTTCACCACTTCAATCGCATTCCGGTTCGCCTCAATCCAGATTGAGATCCGCCCGTGCGCCTGCTCCAGATTCTCAAGCACCAGCTCGCCCCGGCCAGGTCGATCGAGCGTAAAAACCACGCACCCAAATCCGCGCAGCAACCCGCAAAGCCCCCGCGCGGCACGAGCTTCCATGTGGCACCTGTCAATCGTCTCGCCGCCCAGTGTTTTCGTCACTGCACCATTCGACGTAATCAGTGGCGTATCCGCTCGCAGCCCCAGGCCCTCAAGCAGGGGAGTGGTGTAAGCTGCCCGCCGCCCCGTGGCAATGGCCACTGTTACCCCGGCGTCCTGGGCGGCACGCAGCGCCAGCGCACCACGGCGGCTTACCGTTTCTGAAAGTGCAGGTAATAAGGTTCCATCCATGTCGATGGCAATCAATCGGACCGGGGGATGCATAAACCTAGTCTACCGGGCCTGGGCTTTCTGTGATCGCAGCGCTCTAACCTCTGCCGCATATCAGCGCCGGGGCTTCGATCATTGCCCAAAAAATGCACCCTGCTGCGTGAGCAATGTCACATACCTTTAGGAACCTCCGAAGGCACAATGCTGCCATAACAAGAAAATCGGCCTTGCTTCAGCAGGCGCAGGCCTTCGATGTAGTCGAGTGCCGTTCTCGTCTCACCAGTCCTCCAGCGGCTGGTGATGCGTCAAGCACCCGCAAAAGTCGTCTCATGGATTGCTGTGCAGGTCCGATAAAAGACCTACCTTCAAGGAGGCTTCAGTGCTTCGACCCATTTTGGTTGCTTACTCCACATGCACCGGCTCTACCGGTGAAGTTGCGGAATTCATCGCCGGCGAGTTCCGCCACGCGGGTCTCGACGTCGAAGTTGCACGTATGTGCGATCTGAACGATTTTCGCCGCTATAGTGCGGCGATTCTGGGCGCGCCTATCTATTTGGGCAAGCTGCCTGCCGAGACCGGGGACTTTTTGAAGCGCTACCGGTCGCACATAGCTCTGCTGCCAACCTGGTTTTATGCATTGGGACCGATTCGCGGCAAGCCATGGGAATACCGCAACGCTCGAGAACATGCTTTAAGCTGGCTGAAAGATTTTCCGTGGCTTGAGGTGGAGAACTTCAAAATCTTCGGAGGGCGCTTCAACCCAAAGCAGATGCCGTTTCCGTACAACCTCGCCACTCAGCTGCCGGCCTCTCCACTTAAGGGTCATCCAATGACCGACGTTCGCAATTGGAAGGATATTCGTGCCTGGGCATCGTCAATCGAAGAGGAGTACTGTCGCCGTTACAACATCGAAGGACTGACGATGAGATTAAATGGAGAGCTGATCAGAAAAGGCGGTCTCGGGATCCAAGTGAGCGCTTGAGCGTCACGCAAGTTCGCATTCGCCTCCACTCCAGGGACGAACATCTGTCTGCGCGCTCCCGGCAACAAGTTTCTCACCGTCATTTCCGACCCGCCGTGTATGAATCATTCGGTGCCCCATCCATCGAGCGGTTTTTGCTCGATGGGTGGGAGACCACCAAGTCCACCCATCGGGAAATCCCGTCTTGTTTCTTCCTGGAATCCCACTCAGCACTCATGGTTCCAGGTGACGTCAATTCCGGAACATCTGTAATCTATCTGTATGGAACGCATCTGCTCCCAATGCCATGCGGTATTGGCCGACCAAACCCAGGCTGACTGGTGCCCGGCCTGCGGCGGCGCGCTCACCGTTCGCAACATCTCGACCAAAGAGTCAAACCACGCAGCAGTCGACCATCGCGGCATCGTCTTGCCGCGCCGTCACGCTCTCGGCGGCATCATCACCCCGCAATAGCATCTCAAGACGTCGACCGCGTCTCAAACAGCCGGAACGTCAGCCTCGCCCCGGAAACTCAAGCGCAGTCTTCAGCGATTTATCTAAAACCGATCTGATTAACAGTTTCTTGTCAGGGCAAAATTGACAGGTCAGGACGTTGCAGGCTGCAGAAAGGCTCGCCGCAATGCGGTCTTGTATTAGGGCACGACTTCAGTCGTGCCGAAAAAGCATCCCAAATAACTCCCCGAATCGCGACAACTAGGCGCTGGTGTCCAAGCCGGCTGCTTCACAGGCCTTGCCTGGCGCTCGTCGAAAGTCCAGAATTTCTGTGCCTTCAGTTCAAGGGCGCATGCCACATGCAGCGAGTCGAGAGTGCGGACGCCGAAAGCCGAACTGTATTGTTTCGCCAGATTGACGCAGGCATCCCAGGCGCCATAGGGGAAGTCCACTGCGATCCAAATTCCTTGCTCCCAATCCCGTTCAAAATCACTCCAGGCCAACTGCGCTTCAGTAAGCGTGAGTCGCAATTGAATCACCTGCTGAAAAACCGCATTGGCAAGCTCCACACGGTTGAATGGCGTCTGCAGGACCGCAGGCGCCGAAGCCATTCGTCGATCGACGCTCCGCGAATGTGCATCAACAACGTGACTGGAAACCAGAAAGCTGGAGTCGACGTATGCGTTCAATACCGGCTCTTTTCTCGCTCCTCAATCAAGTCGGCAACCGGAGTCAGCACCCGGTCTCCAAAAATCGCTCGCCTGCGCGCAGCAAAATCCGGCCACTCAACGGGCTGCGGCCGCGGCGATTCCGGAACTATCCTCGCCACAACCCGGTTGCGCTTGCGCAGCTCAACCACCTCGCCCGCATCAAGCCATTTGATGAGCTGGCGAGTGTCACGAAGTTGACGTAAATTCACACTTGGCATGGATCAAATGTGGCACAAAATGTGTCACATTGTAATTCGTTACTGAATATAAAGGTCTTATTCGTACCGCAATGCTTCAGCCGGCAGCACCTTCGCCGCCGCCCAGGCTGGGTAAAGCGTTGCCAGCAGCGATATCCCAATCGACACCGCCGACACAATCACGCCATCGATCAGCCTTGGCGCAAACGGCAACGTAGCGATCGAATAGACATCCGGCGAGAGCGAAATAGGGTAGTGGCTGCCTGCCCATGAAGCCACATATCCCAGCACCAGCCCAATCGCCGTTCCAATCACGCTGATCAGCAATCCCTGCAGCAGAAAAATACGCCGTATCTGCCCGGGCTCGACGCCAAAACTCATCATCACCGCAATATCGCGCGTCTTCTCCATCACCATCATGGTCAGCGCAATCAGAATGTTGAGCGCAGCCACCATCACAATCAGCCCAATCACAATGAACGTAACAATCTGCTCAAGCCTGAGTGCCTTGAACAACTCCTGGTTGTCCTCGGTCCAATTGGTGGTCATGTAGTCCGGGCCCGCGGCCTGCTCAATAGCCTTCGAAATCGCAGGTGCGTTGTTCGGGTCATCCACCCTGAATCCAATCACCGACAGCAGATCGGGCTCGTCGAATAATCTCTGCGCGTCGGCCAGGCGCAGAAATCCCATCTGCGAATCGTATTGATAGAAGCCCGTGTGATACGTTCCCGCCAGCCTGAAGCGAACGTACTTCGGAATCTCTCCCAGCGGCGTAAGGTCGCCCTGCGGGCTGATCAGCATCACCGAGTCACCCACAGCCGCCCCGATCGTGTCTGCCAGGTCGCTACCCAGAACAATCGGCGGCAAAGCCCCCGGCGACGGTTGCACGCCTTCCGGAACCGGCTCGAGCGCCGCGACAGCGCCCGGAGTCGCGTGATCGAGAATGTGGCTCACCCTTAGCTCGTCTTTCGGCAAAATGCCCAGCACCAACGCGCCGCCGTCGCGCGCGCCACGCGCCACCAGCACCTGTTCCCACAGCCCCGGTGAAGCAGCCACCACGTGCGGCACCTTTTCGAGCCGCGCCAGCAGCGGCCGCCACTCCTTGATGCCCATCTTGTCTGCCTGCAGCAGCTGAATATGCGCGCTTGAGTCAACCAGCTTGTCTTCGAGATCTCTGCGCATCCCGTTGGTAATGGCCAGCGCAATAATCAGCGCCGCCACGCCCGCCGCCACGCCGGTAATGGAGATAACCGTCACAATCCCCACCACGGCCTGCCGGCGCTTGGCCCTCAGGTACCGCGCCGCTATGAAAAGTTCGAAACGCATGCTCTACTTTGCGCCTGCCGGCACTACGGTCTTGGCCGCGCCCACGTTGTCATACCTGTCGTAGACGCGCACGGTAATGAGATGCTCGCTGGCCTTTGCGCCGGAGCCCCCAAGCGGAATTGAAAAATCGTATTGCTCATGCTTCGAATCGGAGATGACGCCCACCGGAGCCACAAATTGCCACGCACCCGCATCAAGCGAGTACTCGGCGTGCGCAATCGGCGAAGCCGAATCCTCAGCATCGAAAGTCACGTGCAAAGCCGCCGAGCAGCGCGCATCATTGCAGTCGCTCGGCGCCAGCTCACCCTTTAGCCCGGTCACCGTCGGCGGCGACGTATCCACCACAAACCGGTCGCTCACCTTTTCGCCGGTCAGCGCATCGGCCGGTGTGTGCGAGGGCGAGTCCGAAGCAACCACCTTCACCTGATATCCGCCATCGGGAATCAGGTCCGAATCAAAGCTGTAGGCCTTCTCGGTGATTTTGTTTTTCAGCAGCCGCCAAACCGTCTCGCCATCCCCGCGCAGAAAAACCGAGTAGGTCAGATCGTCGCCATTGTCGTCATGCGCCGCCCATCTCACCGTCACCGCGGTCCGGTCCTTCACAGCCTGCAGCGGCGAACTCATACCCGCGCCGGCATCGTACGTCACGCCCGAACCCGACGACGGCAGCGATATGTTCACCGTCGGCTGGTTGGGCACAGGCGGCTGCGGAGTCCAGCGCGCTCCCGGCACCACCACCAGCTCTTCAACCACCGGCGCAGCGTTCACCGGCAGATAATTCACTCCCACGCTGCCCAGCATTCCATTCGGCTCGAGCACCGCCTTCCATTGCAGAAACCGCCCCGCAGCTGACGCAATCGTTCCGTCCTTCAACGGCTCCCAATCGGTCCACCCACGCACCGGTTGTTCAATATTGCCGGTGCGGGTAAAAATCTGGTATGCATTCGAGCCGGGCTCAATCTCGATGCGCCCAAAACGCGCCATCGCGCCCGTATCCAGCACGTCGCTCGCATACTCGTGTTTCTCCGCCGCGCCTAGTTTCACCAGCTTGCCGGTGTTGCCGGTCCCGATCAGCGATTCATCCCCATGCGTCGCCAGGCATAGCCCCTGCTGCGCATCCAGATGCCCCACATCGGCAAAACTTCCATCGTCCCCAATGCGGTAAATGTGGCCCCGATTGCCGCTCAGCGCCAGCAGTCCATCCCCGCGCGCCGCCAGCGCGTAAACAACATCGTCTTTGCTTGCCCACAGCTTGCGCGGCGCCTGCCCCTCGGTGATTGCGTAAATCTCAGTGCCTTCAGGAACCGACGTGCTCTCGTTCACCGCCTGCAGCGACTGCGGGCTCACAATCGTGATGCTGATCGTTCCCACGCCCTGCACCGGCAGCGGGGGCAGGGGATTGTGGCTCTTGTCGCCCACGCTCGCCGCATAGATCGTCCCGTTCGCCCCAACCGCGATCGACGTAATCTCCCGTCGCGGCGCCTCGAACAGAACGTACCCCTTGCCATTTTTATCGATGCGATAAACCAGCCCCGACCCATCCGTACCCGCAATCAAATTCCCCTTCGAATCCCATGCCAGGCAGCGAATGTGTGCTTCATCGCTTTTGAAAAACTCTTCCGGCGCTGCACCGGGCTTCGAAGCATCCAGTCGATAAACCGCGGCGGGATTCCCGGTCGCGATATACATCCTGCCGGTCTCGTCGAACGTAAGGTCCCAGATGTAACGCGACTCATGTCCAGACTTGTCCCCGTCCGTCTTTCCTGCCCCATCGCTCTTCCAGTCCGCAGCCTTCGCAACATCAAACACCACCGCAGCGTTCTCATCGGTCTGCTTTTCGGTTGCCGCCGGATTCAGCTTGTACACTTTGCCGCTCGGCAATGTCGCTGCATAAAGCGCGCCATCAGGCCCAACCTTCAGCGCCTGCACGCTCAAATCCTTGCTCTCAAACAGCGTGAAGGCCTTGCCATCCGGCCCAACGCGCAGCACCGTAGCCGGCGCTCCCGTTCCCAGGTACGCCACGCCGCTCTTATCCACCGCCACTGACCACACATAGGTCGAAGGCGTCGTCAGTACATCCTTGAGCCCAGGTCCCTGGCGCAGACGCCCGTCGCTCTCAATTGCCACGCCCTGCGGCGCGCCCTTTTCAAATTCCTCAAACTGCGACTGCGTCCAGAGATGTGTCTCCTGGGCTGGGCACATTCGAGCGGCAAAAGTCAGGGAAGCGCACAGCGCCAGCGCAAACGATAATCGGCCACACACGGTTCGGCAGGAAAGTAACATGCTGAAAACGAGTCTACTAAATACGGCTCGCCCCAAACGATTGACAGCGCACGAACCTCAACTCAACGAATCTCAACCCAGCACGAAAATGGGTGCCCCATGTTCCGCTTCTGGGACATGGGATAGCACGAACCCAAACCACCCCATCTCAACCCAGCACGAAAAAGGGCGGGACACCACGAACCTCAATCTCCACCCCTTCCGAACGCCCCCAATCACTCCTGCGTCCATTCGATGCAACCGCATTCAAATCATCAGCCGGGTAAAATGAGCCATGTTTCCCTCTGTGTCTCGCACTCTCTTCGCCGCCTTGCTCTGTGCCGTTCCTCTTATCGCCCAATCCCACGGCCCACATCACTCCCGCTACCCAAACACGGCCTCCAACGATCCTCAGCTCCAGATTCCCGCCGATCAGGCCCCATCCTGCTTCGTACCCGACACCCGATTCACCGGCTACGACCAGTTTGAGCAGTTCGACGACTATCAGCATCCCGCCAGCCGCGGCTACCTCTGCATCGCCGTCCCGCCCGGCAAAACATTCGTTATCGACCACCTCTTTGCCGAGGCCGACTACGACCTCGAGCTGCCCGAACCAGCCGAGTGGTACCTCGACACCACCAACGGCGGCTACGAATCCATGATCGGCTTCTCTGCCACCCGCGTCGGCGCGCTCACCACAAACCCGCATTACGTCCTCTCGCAGCCTGTTCATCTGGCGGTAAACGGCGGATCGCGCGTAACGCTCATCATGCACAGCTACTACGTAAGCGCCAGCAACGCCATCGGCGAAACCCCCGGAACCGCCAGCCTGCTCATCTCCGGTCACTGGGAGTAGCCGCGCAACTCACTCCCGCCCCCCGTGTCTATACCGGGCATACAAGCGGCCGCATTCAATCACGGCCGCCGGAGGAAAACAAATGCAAAGCAGAACCCTTTCAATCCTTTTCGGACTCGCGCTAGCCTCAGCAATGGCGATGGCGCAATCGTCCAACTCGGCCCCGGCCGACTCCCAGCCAGCCGCCCCCCAGTCTGACCAGCAAGTCGGCATCGCCGGCCACGCCGCACCTGGCCAGCAAACCGAGCGCCGTCCCGCAACCCCCGAGCGCCAAACCAGGGCCCTCGCCCGGCAACTAGGGCTCAGCCGCGCGCAACAAGCTCAGATCAGGCCCATCATTGCCGATCGGCAGCAGCAGATTGAAACTCTCCGCGCCGACCAAACCCTCGCCCCGCGCGACCGCCGCGCCCGCATGCAGGGAGTGATGCAAGACAGCCGCAACCGCATTGAAGCCCTGCTGACCGACTCGCAAAAGCAGCAGTTTGAGCAGATGCTCGCCGACCGCCGCGCCCGCCGCCAGCAGCAACAGGGGCAGCAACAGCCAGAGCAGCCGCCCCAGCCTCAACAGCAACCCCAAGCGCAGTAGGGCAGGCAATCGAAAAAATCAGATTTGAGGATGATGAGGCCTGCAGAACTGCCGGCCCGGTCTTCTCTACAGATCCAGCACGTTGTCTTCAATCGCAAGCCTGACGTTGCCGTCAGACTTGGCCAATCGCCGCACAGCCTCAGGCTTATCAACCCCGGCCTTCAACATCACCAGCGCCACCGGCACGCTGCGGCCGGCGCTCTTGATGGTGTCAACCGCTTTGGCGCGGTCGATATGGCAGGTCGCCATCAATACCCTGATTCCGCGCTCCACCAGCTTCGAGTTCTGCATGTGCACGTTCACCATCAGGTTCTCGTACACGTAGCCCAGCCGCGTCATCGCTCCAGTCGTAATCATGTTCATGATCATCTTCTGGGCAGTGCCGGCCTTCATGCGGGTCGAGCCTGAAATCACCTCGGGCCCCACATCGGCCACAATGGCGATCTCGGCTGCGAATTGAAGCGGTGTCTCGTGGTTGCAGGTAACGGCCGCGGTATGCGCGCCGCGTGCCCGGGCATAAGCCGTCGCCGCAACCACATACGGTGTCCGGCCTGAAGCAGAAACCCCAATCACAATGTCTTTGCGGGTGGGCCGCCGGCGGGCAATATCACGCTGGCCAAGTTCTTCTGAGTCCTCGTTCACTTCAACCGCAGACGCCAGCGCCTTCGGGCCGCCGGCCATGATGTACTGCACTTGTCCGGGGGCGGTCGAGTAAGTCGGCGGGCATTCTGATGCGTCGAGAGCGGCAATTCGACCGCTCGATCCGGCGCCAATGTAGATAAGACGGCCACCGTCGCGCAAACAGCGCGCTACCTGGTCGATCACCTGGGCTATCTCAGGAAGTGCTCTCTTCACAGCGGCCGCAATTTTCGCGTCTTCGTGGTTGATAATGCGGGCTATGTCGAGTGCTGATTTGGTGTCGAATCCCTGTGAGGCCTCATTTTGGCCTTCTGTACTTAGATGTTCGAGCAGAGAGGCTTCTGAATTTCCGGTGCCGTTCTTATGGCTTCCGGGTGCCTCTTGCACGGTTAAGCTTGGTAACATCGCATCGGTCCCCAATTTTTTATTGTAGCTTGGAAACCACGCAATAGCTCCAGAATTATCTGGCGAATATTTACTAATGAATCAACCTTTAAATTGCAGGCTTCGGAGCGTGTTTTTGGTCGGGTTTCAGCTGCTTTCAATAAATCGATATTCTCCGTAATCATTCCCCTGCGCCCGAATCGAGCCCCTCCCGAATGGCGTCGTGGAAGGCTGGCCTGATCTCCCGGATCAGCTGATTCGACCGATCCGGCCAGGTCCGGTTGGTGAGAAGGCAGACCGCAATGCGGTAATCCAGATCGATCCACAGCGAACACCCGCTGTAACCCAGGTGCCCGATTGAGTGGCCTGAGAAATGCTTCCCCGCGGAAGAATTCCCCGACGGCGTGTCCCACCCAAGCGCGCGCGAACTCCCCGCCGGCGCCTGCCGCTCGGCAAACATCTCAGCCGTCCCTCGATCGAAAAGCGAAGTACCTGATGCGCCGCTCGATCTCTCTTCCCCGTCAAGAACCGCACCCGCCAGCCGCAGCATGTCAGGCACGTTTGAAAACAGGCCGGCATGCCCCGCGACCCCACCAAGCACCGAAGCGTTCTCATCCTGAACCTCGCCTTGAATCACGCGGTCGCGCCAGGCCGGATCCTCTTCCGTCGGCGGAATCGACGGCCGGCGATGCGGGGAAGGGCAGTACCTGGTAGCGGTCATACCAAGCGGGGCAAAAATCTCCCGGTGTGTCCACTTGGCCAGTGGCTCGCGAGCGATTACCTCAAGTGCCTTGCCCAGCAGAATGAACCCTGGGTCGGAATACTCCGCGCGCGTCCCCGGCTCAGCCTCGAGCGGCAG
>JBEKCW010000090.1:0-14115 GCA_050014675.1 Occallatibacter sp.
CACGCGAATCATAACCGGTCCACAAATGATGAATCGCTGAAAGCCCTCACAAACCTTACCCCTCCTGCGACGGACAATATGCCCCGCGTCATCGCTCGCAAGCCCCTAACCATGAAGAACGCAATGCTCAGTTTACTGCGATAAGAATCGAGACATAGCCATGTATTCTGTCATATTTCTCGTGTTCGCTTCGTTCGCCCTATCGCTCATCCTGACTCCACAAGTCAGGAATCTTGCACTGCGTTTCGGTCTGGTGGACCGGCCAGACGAGCATCGCAAGACCCACAAGCTGCCGATTCCGCGCGTCGGCGGAATCGCGGTCATTACCGCCACGGTCAGTGCCTACGCGCTCTTGCTCATCGTCAGGCTGAGCGCTGGTCATATCGTACGTTCTGGTGCGCCCTTTGCAGTCCGACTGCTGCCGGCCGTTCTGGTCATCTTCGCGGTCGGGCTTGCTGACGACATTTTCGATCTTCGCCCGTGGTACAAACTCTCTGCTCAAATCCTGGCGGCGATTCTGGCTTGGCAAGCCGGCATCCGCCTTTATTCCATCGACAGTCATCCGTTCACCGTCACCACCAGCTTCTTTATTACCGTGGTGTGGATTGTTGCCTGCTCAAATGCGGTCAACCTCATCGACGGCGTCGACGGCCTGGCAACCGGCATCGGCCTGTTCGCCACCATCACCACGCTGATTGCCGGCCTGCTCCACCAAAACATCGAACTGGTGTTTGCAACTGCGCCCCTGGCGGGAGCCTTGCTCGGATTTCTCCGCTACAATTTCAATCCTGCATCTATCTTTCTTGGAGATTGCGGCAGCCTGACCCTTGGCTTTCTGCTCGGCTGCTACGGCCTTGTGTGGTGCGAGAAGTCAAGCACATTGCTCAGCATGACCGCGCCTCTGCTCGCGCTCTCCATTCCTCTTCTTGATGCCGCGCTGGCCGTCGCACGCCGCTTCCTCACCAAAAAGCCCATCTTCGGCGCTGACAGGTCCCATATTCACCACAAGCTGCTGAGCAGGGGATTGACGCCTCGCCGCGTTGTGCTGGTTCTCTACGGGTGCTGCGCGCTGGCTGCCGCAGCCTCCCTCATGCTGACGGCAATACACCAGAAGTATCAGGGATTTGTTATCGTGCTGGTCTCCCTGGTCGCCCTGCTGGGTCTTCAGCATCTCGGCTATCGAGAGTTCAGCATTGCCGGAAAGCTGGCCTTCGACGGATCTTTTCGCCGCCTTCTCAATGCGGAGCTTGTCCTGATCGGTTTCGAACAAGAGCTTTCAAGTGCGGCTACGCTTCAGCAATCGTGGGAAGTGCTCTGTCGTGTGAGCCCCCAGTTCGGCTTCACCGGGTCTGAGCTCAAGCTTGATGGCGTGGTATGCCGCGGAGAAGCCGGCTCAAGCTGGCGTGTCCGTATCGAGTTTCCAGGCCACGGCTATATCAACTTGAATCGCACACCCGGCGTTACTGACCGCGGGGCGACAGCAGTTCTCTTTATTGACCGCACATCCCGACTGGTCTCTAACAAGCTGAAAAGCCTGGAATCGGAACTTGTGGAGTTGCCTGTGTATGCAAATGCTGACTAAGCCAAACCTGAGAATCTGCTGGTGCATTCTTATCGGCGTGATTTCGCTGGTTTCGTGTTTTCCCGGCGCCAGTCTGCAAAGACCCCTTTTCGGCCTGAATATAGATAGCGGCTGGGCGCACTTTTTGGTATTTGCAGTTGCCGCCACCATCCCGTTGCTCGCATGGATGCGCCGTACTGCTCTCACTCTTGATTTAGGGATCGCAATTCTATCGGTTGGCTTGCAGCTTCTGCGCGGTTTCGCAGCCAACCGCCCCATGGACTCTGCTGCCATGGTGATCAATGTGCTGGGAATCGCGGCAGGTATTCTTATCGGCTTGAATCTAGGTACTCTTCGCGCTCACGGGACTCAGCCGCTCAGTTGAAACGCCGATCGGTTCCATTTCAGCCCTTCACAGCGAATATGTTCTGTCCAAGAGATTCATCTTCACTGAAGCTGGCAGGAGTAAGCTGACGATTCCGCATCGGGGCATCTCCCAACCTCGCCCAGAACCTCAATATCGCGAAGATCGATATCGAGTGAAAAATACTGCCGGACGCCTGCCAGAGAAAGAATCACCCTGCAATCGCGACGAAGCTCGGTGACAATTCCTTCGGTTCCCTCGAAGATGCCGCGACAGACCAGCACCCGCGTTCCAGTGTTGATTCGGGGGTGAGGCCTTAAGACGCACCCGCTGTCGAGAGATTGCCGAATCCGGTCTATCTCAGCGCTATCGACGGTCTCTACACCAAAACCGCTCAGCAGTCTCAACGTGCCGGGAGTGGAGATAACTGAAAGTCTGGAGGCAGGAGTGAAGCGGACGAAAACGTACCCTGGGAAAAGCGGCCGCTCGAGGGTCACTGCGCGATCTGTCCATCGCGACCGTTCCTTATAGAGCGGCAGGTAGTTTTCCAAACAACGCACTGCCAGATGCTGCGCGACTTTCTTTTCATGATTTGCACTTACGTGCAAAACGTTCCACGGTTGATTTGTCATTGTGACCTCTGAAGGGGGTCTCGCTTGAATAAGAAATCTGGGAAAAGTCTTTCTACAATATTTTGCGTCCACAGCATTTCGCGTATCGCTGCTGTTCGCAAAAACTATGAGGAAAGGTATCGCTATCACAGAGAATTGCATATGCTCAGCGCGAGTGCAAGGCTGTTTCAATGCGCTCATAAACTCTGCACGACTCGGTCGTCTATGAGTCACAGCAATTATCGCGTTCCGGTAACCAGATTGTTACTCAGCCTGCGTTATCAAGTGATTAGTCGTTTATGACCCGGCAGTAACTCTTCTGGAGCACGAAAGTTGCACGCGGCCCCAGGCCGGTTAATAACCGGTTAATGCAGCATGCCGGTTGCGGCCCCAGCTGTGTGACTGGCAATACCCGATGCCGGGGCAAGCCACCACCAGCGCGATTTGTGCTTTTTCAGCCGGTAGCTGAGACCAGCACCGTACGAGACCAGCGCCAAATCAACCGTAAGTTGTCCCGCTTGCGACGATGGCATCAGGGGATTGCCTTCCCGGCATTGATGGCTGGCGATGCAACGCTGCGTCATCTGTTCATCGAGGATTGCCATCCCCAGATGTAATCCATTGAACATGAGGAACTGGCCGTCGATGATGTGTAGATTGGCGGCGGAATGCGCGGGCTTGAAGGCGGCCGCGGATCGAAGTCCGGGCATCATCCGCGAGGAGATGACGGGCGGAGTTCCCTCCGCGGACAGCGCTAATTGCGGTTGTGGGGCTTGCGGTAGCTGGTCGGTTGAAACTGGAGCCTTCTGTGCCGCGCACGACCATGCTCCCATGACCAGCGCCACGCCGAATGCCGCACCGCAACCCATGCTCATGCTGTCCTCCAACCGCCCCGGAGTCGAGGCTGTTGAAGTTATCGGCAGAGCGCGAGTTGAGTTGAGACCCAGTTGATCCCCTGATGTCGGAAATGGTTCATGAAGCAGATTAGAAAAATACAAGCCGCCGCGGATTCAGCAGGCACCAGGGAATCGCGCCTAGCCGGGGAAACGAAAGCGAGATTCGGAATGGGTGCGTCGCTCAATACAAGAATTCGCGTCAACGTCCAGGGCAGCCGCGTGACCAATACAGGCCTTCATTACACTCCCGCCGTGGTCGGCGCATGTTTGTTTCTGCTGCTCCTCTTCTCAACTTTCACCGTCTTCGTCAAGCAGGCATGGGCCCTTCAATCTTTTCAAATTGGAATCTATGTGCTTCTTGCCGGGTATTTGCTTTGGAGTATTCGCCGGGGAGGGGAACTCGCTGCAGGCGGCCTGACGCCATGTCTTATTTACATCATTCCGCTGTGGGGATTGCTGCAAATTGTCGCTCACACCACTGTATCCAGCTATGAAACTCGACTGGAGATCCTGAAATGGGGAGCGCTGGCCGGCGTGCTGTTTCTTAGCCAGACAGTTGCTCGCTCCAGTAAGGCGCGTCGCCACTTTGTCAGCGCTATTCTCGCCGCCGCCACATGTTTTGCGGTGCTTTGCCTCACACAACTCTTTACATCTCAGGGCCGCGTGCTATGGATATTCGATTCAGGATACCCCGACGTCTACGCCACCTTCCCGAACCACAACAACTACGCGCAGTTGGTGGAATTGGCCTTGCCCATCGCTCTCTGGAGAGCGCTTCGCGAGGGATTTAAATCCTGGTGGTATCCGCTTTCCGGCGGTGTCTTGTATGCCTCGGTCATTGGTTCCGCTTCGCGCTCCGGAGCATTGATTTCGACGGCTGAGTTGCTGGGAGTTCTGATCATTGGGCTGATTCAATTGCGCGCTTTCAAGACCCTTCTGCATGCACGCACAACTCTCGCAATTCTGGTCGCTGTCCCCGTTGTCGCAACTGTTTTTACTGTTGCCGTCGGATCGCAGAATGTATGGCACCGCTTTGAAGCCCGCGACCCATTTTCCGGGCGCAAACAATTTCTGGTTGCGGCCATTCATATGGCCGAGCACAAGCCGCTCACCGGCTTCGGCCTCGGAACATTTCCGGAAGTCTACCAGCAATTTGCAATTCAGGATTTCCCGTTTTACGCCAACCACGCTCATAACGACTGGGCAGAATTTGCAGCCGACGGAGGAGTTCCATTTTTGCTTCTGGTCCTCATTCCTTTTGCCCTGGCCATCCCCACCGCAATCCGGCATCCGTGGGGACTGGGCCTGATCGCGGTAATGGCGCATGCGTGCGTTGACTACCCCTTTCCCCGACCCGCGGTCTCCGGCTGGATGTTCGCGCTCCTGGGGGCGCTCTACATGGCACGCGCCGCCGACAAAGCGCTTCTGCGATCCGATGCCGCGCCGAACTAGTCGACGCTAGCCTGCGGTTCGATTTCTGAGCGGCCTATATGTTTCGCGTGAGGAAAGGTCATGTGAGTTGGCTCGTCAGTTGCGTGACAGATGTCAGACGCCTGGCTGACCAAAGGCGTCGCTCTCAATAAGTGGTGACCATTGATTATCTAACTGGTGACGAGATGACTTATTCGAAGTTACCTAAGCGTTACCTGTTTGAACCTTATTTGAACCTTAAATGACACTGCAAAATTACAACGTCGCGGAAAAAGCGATTCGCTATGTTCGGCGCTATTCATGCGGTGTTGATGCAGGTATCGGCAATGTTCAGCTTCATTACGAAGTTACCAAATTGTGACTAACAAAAGTTCGCGAGAGCAGTACAATGTGGACTAATTGTTATTCAAATCCCCCCCGCTAAATTGAACTGCGAGATTGTCTCGTCTCGCCGCAGGGCGATCGCGCCGCAAGATGCTCCGCAGCCATCGAGCGATTCCTCATGCTGCGAATCTGAAAGTCGAACGCAGGGAAATGCAAATGTGTCAGTGCAGGATCGGAGAATTTCAGCCATGCTGATTGCCAATCAGTCTTCATTCAGGTTATCTGCCACTGCTTTTTTGGGTGTGATGTTGGTTGCGTGCCTCCTCCCCATACGTGCGCAGGATGCAGCATCGTCGCCCGCGCCCAAGGGCGCCTATGTCGACGATTGGAGCTACCATCACCTCATCTTCTCCAATCCAGGCACGATGGAAGACGCCGTTAAAAACGGCACGCTCGACAAATGGCTGAAAATCACCGGCGACCCGCGTTACCAGATGCAGTTGGCCAAACGGAACATGGCCCTGCGGCCAGCCGTCGCAGCTCCCGAACAGTCTGTTGGCGCCGGCGGCGATGCAATCGGGATCAGAGCCCCTCTCCGGGTTCCAAGATGGAAAATGATAACGCCTGAGGGAGTGAAAAAGGACTGGAGCCAGAGCCTGGGCAGCATCAGCACCACGGCAAATTTGACAGTGACCGTGGGGTCGCTCACTTCAACAACCATCGGCAGTGGCTCGCAAATCACAATCGACGGCGTAGTCTTCGACGCCAGCGCGCCCACGCCGGCAACCGAAACCGGAACCTTTACCGGCAACCCCACCAACGGCCAAACCGCAACGGTCGATGGCGTCCCGCTCACTGCCAGCGTCTCCGCGCAAGCCACACAGACCGGAACGTTTTCGAGCGTGCCCTTAGCCAGCAGCGCGATCACCGTGGTGAATAGCGGAAACACCCTGAACCTGACCACCAACGCTACCACGGCAAGCGCCATCGGAACGGTCTCGGGGACACCAACCACCAGCACTTCAATCGCAGTCACCGGTGTCTCAAACACCCTTACTCTAACCCCTGGCGGTACAGCGGCCCACGTCATCGGCACGGCCGCGGGAACTCCGGCAACCAATACCACAATCTCGGTCACCAGTGCCGCAAACACACTTACCCTCAGCAACGGTGGAACCGGCGCGACCGTCGTCGGCACGGCATTGGGTAATACTCCGACGTCGAACACCACCGTCGCGCTCACCAGCGGAACAAACACCCTTATGCTGAAGGCCGGCGGTACGGATGCCCACGTCACCGGCACGACCGCGGGAACTCCGGTGACCGACACCACGATCTCGCTCACCAGCGGCGCAAACACTCTCACCCTCAGCAACGGTGGCACCGGTGCGACCGTCGTTGGCACGGCATTGGGCAGCACGCCAACTTCCAGCACCACCATCTCGTTCACCAGCGGAACAAACACTCTTACGCTGAAGGCCGGCGGTACGGATGCCACCATGGTTGGCACCACCGCGGGAACTCCGGCGGCCAACACCACCATCTCGCTTACCAGCGGCGCAAATACTCTTACTCTGAGCAACGGCGGCACGGTTGGGTCGTACGCTGAAGTATTCTCCGGTAACAACTTCTCCAGCACCTCTGGCACCCTGGCAATTACCTACTCAGGGGGAACGAGTTCCAACACCCTGACACTGACCTCGACCAGTTCTGGCTCGAACGGCTGCACCAGCGCGAACGCCGGCACATTTGTAGACAACACGTCCAGCAGCAGCGCCACACGCGCAGGGAACCTGACGACGGCGATCACCAACTGCCTTGCCAGCTATCCCGCCATCGGCATTTCGGCCGCTACCAACGGTTCGACGGTCACAATCACCGAGGCTCTGCCTGGGAATTTTCTCTCGGTTCCCACCGATGGCCTGTCAAACGCAAACGGCACCCTGACCGCCGGAACCAACGGCTCCGACGCTTGCACCAGCGCCACTACAGGAACCTTTGCTACCAGCAGTTCCACCGCGACCCTGGCCAGCAACATAAACGCGGCGATCAATGCCTGCAACACTTCCTATTCC
The DNA here is from genome assembly GCA_050014675.1 of Occallatibacter sp. GTDB lineage: Bacteria > Acidobacteriota > Terriglobia > Terriglobales > Acidobacteriaceae > Telmatobacter. Next base: position 7,263 of record JBEKCW010000090.1, read on the forward strand.
GCGGTTGGCGCTACCTCTTCCTATACCAGCGGCAGCACTTTCACGGTTACCAGCACGGAACCTGGCAATGTGGGCTTTTCCGGCAGTGACGCGAACAGCAGCGGCATCTTCTCGTGGGGCACCCCAAGCACCCCCACCACCGGCTCCAACGCCTGCTCGAGTACCACAGCAGGAACGTTCATCAATAGTGCCACCACCGCGACGCTGGCCAGCAACATCAGCGCGGCGATCAACGCCTGCGACACTTCCTATTCCACCGTCGGCGCTACTTCCTCCTATTCGAGCGGCAGCACTTTCACGGTGACCGACACAGCCGTGGGCAGTTTTCCCACCTTCACGGCCTCCGACACAAACAGCACTAACATCTTCTCGTGGGGAAGCGTAACCGCGGGCGGGAACGGCTCCAACGCCTGCACCAGCTCCACCGCTGGAACCTACGCCACCAGCAACGTCACCACGACCCTGGCCAGCAACATCAGCGCGGCGATCAATGCCTGCGATACTTCCTATTCCGCGGTCGGCGCTACTTCTTCCTATACCAGCGGCAGCGCATTCACGGTTACAGATACGACGCCTGGCAACCTGGGCTTTTCGGCCACCGATGCAAACAGCTCCAGCATCTTCTCGTGGGGTACTGTAACCGCAGGAACCAACGGTTCAAACGCTTGCACGAGCGCCACAGTGGGGACCTTCACTAACAGCCTGACCACCGCGACCGTGGCCAGCAACATTGAAGCCGCTATTATGAGCACGAGTTGCCAGACGACCTTCCCCGTTGGCTTTACAGCCAGCTACACCTCTGGCAGCACGTTTACGGTCACCAACCCAATCCCCGGACCATTCCTGACCGTCAACGCTGCAGGCAACGCCGGCATCTTCACCTGGGGTGGAGTGACCGGCGGTTCTGCCGGCACCAACTCATGTGCGAGCTCAACCACCGGAACATTCGCGACCAGTAGCAGCACAACCACCCTTGCGAGCAACCTTGCCGCTGCGATCAATCTGTGTCCGGCAGCCGTCGGAGTCACTGCTTCGTCCGGCACCAATACCGTCACGCTCACCGCCATTACAGGTGGCACAGCTGGAAACAGCATCGCTTTGACCCCCACCGCCACCGGATTCTATAAGTGGACCGCCGGCGATCTGGCGGGCGGCACGGCGGGAACGAATACCGGCGCGAGCTTTGCCGTCGATGGCGTCGTGGGCGACAATGCCACCAATCTCGCCGCTGCAATCAACAGGAATGCCACAATTTCACCGGTGATTACCGCATCTCCGAGTGGCGGCGTTGTCACCCTGACCGCCGTAACGCCCGGAACAGGCGCCGATACCCTTACTACTACCGAGAGCTTGAACAACTTCTCCTGGCAGAGCACGACGCTCGGCGGGACCGGGGCCACCGCTGGAACCAATGGCACCACCTCCGGCACTGCAACGCCGCCTACGTTCGCATACTGGACCGGCACCACTTACGATGCGGCCTCGGCAGTGGCAACCAACATCGCAACCGCCGTCAACGCCAATGCCACTACCGGCGCAGCCATTACCGCGACTGCGAATACACCGGCAAGCGGCAACGTGACGCTCACCGCTAAAACCTCAGGAGCTTCCGGCAACACCTTCTCAGCATCGGCCTCGGATTTTTCAGCTCTCACCGGAGCCGCGCAATTTGGCGGTGGCGCAGTGCCGACGGTCCAGCCCAACGCCTTTCCTGCAAAATATGGCGCCAGCCTTACTGCCGTGAGCTGCAGCGGCGATTTTGTCGTGTACCCGACTGGGCAAGCAGGCGGCACGGGCGCTTCAAACATTATTGCCTACGACAACATCTACGCAACTACCTGCACAGGTACCGTCCCATCGGCTTATTGGGCATATAACACGGGCACAGGATACGCTGTAACCAATTCGCCGATCATCTCAATGGACGGCACCCAGATTGCGTTCATGCAGTCGAACGGCGCAGGCGCACAGCTGGTTTTACTTAAGTGGAAAGCGGCCACCAGCTCCACCACTTCACCTGCCGCCATTACCAGCGTTGCCGCTTCTGCCTATCGGGCTTGCACAGCCCCATGCATGGTCGTCATACCGCTCGCAGACGGCGACGACGACTCGATCTCTGCGCCCTTTTACGACTACGCCAGTGACGATGCGCTTTACGTTGGCGATGACAGCGGCCAGCTTCACCAGTTCACAGGGGTTTTCTACGCCACTCCCGCAGAAACGGTCAGCGCCTCATGGCCGGTCGCCCTCGGCACCAACAAGGTGGCATCACCCGTCTACGACCCAGCTACCGGATATCTCTTTGTCGGCGACCTGGGCGGCGTGTTCTATTCAGTTGGCACAGGCAATGTGGGAACCACGTCGGGCAGCATTCACGGCAACACCGGGTCGGTGGGAGACGCCATCGCCGATGCACCCCTGGTCGACAGCAGCAATCAACGCGTCTACGCTTTTGTGACTACGGGGAACTCTCTTGACTATACGGGCGCAAATCTCGTCATGCAGTGGGACTCCTACTTCACCACGTATGGTTCTCCCGGCTTTGTCCCGCTTGGAACAGGCGGCACTGGATATTACCTCTACGGAGGCATGTTCGATAACGTCTACTTCCAGTCCACGAACGGCACCGGCAACCTCTATGTAGTAGGAAATACAGGTGCCACGAATGGGGCCGCGCTCTATCGGGTTGAAATCTCCGGCGCCGACCTCACGGGAACCGAGGTTACTTACGGTACCCTCTTCTCGGAGTCGGGCGCTCACCCGTATCCATCCCCGCTCACTGAATTCTGTAACGGCACATGCGCCGCAAATGCAACAGAAACCACCAGCGGCACCGACTACGTTTTCTTCAGCGTTAACCAGGGTGACGTAGGCGGATGCACAACCACCGCCGGCAATGGCTGCATCCTGGCCTATAACGTCACCAATCCGGCGGCAATCGCCATCGCCGGCACCGGCTTGAATGTTACCGAGACTTCATCGCCCGGATGCTGGGCGACCGGCGGAATCGTGATCGACAACGATGCCGCCAGTACCGGCGCGTCCCAGATTTATTTCGTCAATCTGGACGGCGCTGGAGCTGGAGGGCCCAATGGCGCGACAAGTTCGAATTGCACCACCGGCGCTGCCACCACCATCGACGCCGTGCAGGCCAAGCAGTCAAGCCCGTAGGAAAGGGAAGATGAAGAGAAACATCAACCTGGGTATATCATGAGGTCATAATGAGTGAATCGGAGCAGGAGCGGAAGAATCGGGCTACGCCTGAGAAGACCCCCAAGGTCAAGAAGCCGTACGTGAAGCCCGAGGTACGCTACGAGCGGGTTTTCGAAACCCTCGCTCTTTCTTGCGGCAAGGTGCAAGTCACGCAGGGATCGTGCCACTATAACCGCAAGGCCTCGTAGACTAAACCGCGCATGAATCAGGAAGCACAACGTCACGATATTTGTTGCGAGTTGGTCTGCGATGCAGCGCGCATCTCCGGAGAGGTACGTCTCAAGGTTGCCGGGGCCAGCATGTTGCCCGCGCTGTGGCCCGGCGACTTGCTCACCGTGCGGAGTTGCGATTCAGCCAAATTGAAAGAGAAACAGATTGCCTTGTACCGGCGGAATGGAAAGCTCACCGCGCATCGCATCAAGCAAGTCTCCGGCGATCGGCTCATTCTGCAGGGAGACGCGCTGCCCCACTTCGACCCTCCAGTAGAAGCATCGGAGATCGTCGGGCAAGTGGTCGGCATATTGCGGAGTGGCCGGACGGTTCGGCTTGAACACGCATTCTGGCAACAGGTTGTTTCATTCATGCTCCGGCACTCTGATCTTTTTACGCGCGCTACGCTCTATTTGAGCAGGCGCCTGGCGCGCTCATGGAATTTGCGGACTCCCTTTCGAAACCCGTCGCCGCAATCTCATCCCAGCTGACAGTCGAAAAGTGAGAGCGCGCTCAACCGTTTCCGCTCTCTTTTTCCAAAGTTCTCTCTAAGAAACCGGAATCGCGCGTCTCAATCGAGGTTTTGTCTTGTCTACGGCCATCAACAAAAATCGGGAACTGGCGCTCCTGATCGCCCTCGCCACGACCGAGCTAGATCGAAGCCGGCAGAGAGCCATCGAAGATCTGCTGGCTGGGCCGCTTGATTGGGAATGTCTGCTTTCCATGGCTGTCCAGCACGGTTTGGAGCCGCTGCTATTTCATCATCTGCATCGCATCGCTTCGCACTTGGCGCCTTCAGACATCATGCAGGCGTTGCGGGCCGATTGCATGTCGATCGCCGCCCGCAATCTGATTCTTGCGTCGAATCTCAAAATCATTTCGGCCCACTTGCGCTCCCGGAAAATCGAACACATCGTGTATAAAGGCCCGTTGCTGGCCGAGACGTATTTTGGAAACTGCGCGCTTCGCGTGTCGCACGATCTTGATATCTTTGTGCCGCCATCCGAGCTCGCAGTCACCCGTGACGCGCTTGGCGAGATCGGATTCAGAGATAAATACGGCCTCAATCGCGCTCAGCAGGCCATGTCTTTCCGTTTCGGTTTTGAGCATTCATTTACCGCGGCCGGAGGAATTGACCTGGATCTTCATTGGCGCGTAGTTCAAAAATTCAAATCCAGCTCGCTGGATATGGAAGGAATCTGGCAACGCGCGACCCCGGCCCGCGCCTGGGATTGCGATTTGCCCACATTCTGCCCTGAAGACTTGCTGGTCGCGCTTTGTCTTCACGCCGGCCATCACGGCTGGATGCAGTTATCGCACATCTGCGATATTGCTCAGCTGCTCAAGCGTTACCCGAATTTGGACTGGAATATTGTGCGACGGCATCTGGGCGATTCAAACACTACGCGGATGGTTTACGTGAGCTTGAATCTGCTCCAGCAGCACTGGGAGGCGGAGATCCCTGGAGATTTGATCGACGCCATGCTGGCCGACCCGCATGTCGGAAGATTAACCCGGCGCATCCAAACTGAAATATGGCCTTCGTCGAAGCCTGCGCTGACAACATCCAGTTTTCGCTGGCTAATGGATCGTTCCTCGGGCGTCAACCTTGTTGACCGCATGCGTTTGTTCACCGGAACCCTCTTTTGTCCGGCGAGCGAAGATTTTGAAATGTTCAGGCTGCCTGAGATATTCGCGCCACTCTACCCGGGGCTGCGCGCACTACGCCTGGCCTTCAAATACACTGTGTCATGACAGTTTTGATTCGAACAGCCTCGAAGCAGAGTATCGACATGACGACCGCAGTCGACGCATTCCCTGGCAGCGATTTTCCAGTGGGACTCGACCTGCCAGAGGTTAGCGGCTTGCCGGCGTCGTAGACTTGTTCGATACCAGCGTTCCAAGGGCGATACCGGCAGCGCCGGCGATGATAAGCGCTCCGATGAGCACCTTCGAGTCGAATCCCGCGCCGGATGTGCCCTTGGCGACTTGCTTGTCGTTTGAGACATCGATTACAGCTGCCGCGCCAAGCGATGGCTTGGCCTCTGAGCTAATCGTCCCGGTAAGCGTAACAATCGCGCCCACCTGTCTGGCAAAGGTTTTGGTCGCAGCCGCATTAGCCGACAATTGATAGACCACGCCGGTTGACGTCACTGTGATGAAGTACGTGCCAGCCTCTATGTCCAAGGTTCCGGTAACGGTGATCGAGCTTGGACTGGGGCTTGGGGTTCCAGCCTGCACCATTCCAAAAGACAACGGATGCCCCGGACTCACGCGCGCCAGCAAAAGTCCATTTTCATTCGTTACTTGAAATTGACCGGTCAGAGTCGCAACCTCGACCGTGTGCGCGCTATCCATTGAAACTACGCCGCTTGAATTTGCTTCGCTCGGCGATACGCGCAGGCCATTCGCCTCGAAACTAAACGAGCCGGAAGGCGTCCATTCGCCTATCCCTTGCTGAAGAATGAGCCGATCGCTATGAAGCGTTCCGCGTGAATCTTGAGCGAGCTTAATCTCCCCGCCTTTATCGATGCGCAAAGCAGCCGCTGCCTGTCCGGTTTCAACAACTGTTCCATCGAAGAGCGTCGCGTCACCATTAACACTGTAGCCGTCTACGCGCATGTCTCCGCGGGCGCTCACAGTACCAATCGCTTTAGTCCCGGTCGCAGCATAAGACAACGTGCTAAAAATCATGAGGTATGCTGGAAGCTTTGACATCATGACGGGGCCCTTCGAAGACAGAATATCTGCCCTTATTCTACCCTTGGTATGCATGGAAGTACACGACCTGAAACATAATTTACATTTCAATTCGCACATGAGAGGGGGATTGCAAAAGCACTAAAGTTGTACATGTGTCATACATTAACTCTTAAACTCTTTACGCACAGAGCACACGCAATCGGCATTGCCCATTCAGAACCAACAAGAACAACCAGTCATCGATAATCAGAAGTTATGAGGCAGTAGCTATGCCGGATAATTGTTGAGTTAGAACAAATGCAAGATGTTACTTTTTCCGCTATGTTGAACAGGATGCCCAAACTTACCCGGCTTTGTGCAATAGCGATGCGCGTCGTTGTTGCGTGTGCGTGCCTGCTGGGAGCCTGGAGCTCATTGAAGATCGCCCGAGCTGAACGTCTTTTCAGGCAGGACTCCGCGGATGCGATTCGCTCGGCAATCGTCCTGGCCCCGGACAATTCTGCGTATTTCATGCGCCTGGCCCAGTTAGATGAAAGCCACGCGGTGGAGCTTCTCCGCACTGCGCTCCGCCTCGACAATTACAACGCTCAAGCGGATATCGAGTTAGGGCTTCAATATGAGGCAGGCGGCGATCCCAGCCATGCGGAGATGTTACTGCTCCAGGCTGCTGCGATCGACCACACCTACTTGCCTCGCTGGAGTCTCGCCAATTTCTATTTGCGCCACG
>JBEKCW010000091.1:0-14059 GCA_050014675.1 Occallatibacter sp.
GTAGTTGCTGTGGTGCCGAGAGGTGCCGATGCGCTGGCCGGCCAGTTTGCGCCAGCCTTTACCCACGCCACCAGCGTCGCGATGTCTTCAGCCTTGAGTTTGCCGCTGCCCTTTGGCATTTTGAGTTCGCCGGTCTGTTCAACCGCCGCGATCAATCGACTTTTTTCGGGATCGCCGGCAATTACTTCTGCGCCATTCTTGCCGCCCTTTTCAAATCCCGCCTTGGTGTCGAGCCGCAGTCCGCCCTTGGCCGTTTCGTCGTGGCAGTCGTAGCAACTGTTGGCAAAGATTGGCCGCACCTTATTTTCGAAGAAGTCGGCATCGACCGCGGGCAGCGATGAGGTGCTGGTCGCGGAAGCAGCGGGTGCAGCCAAAGTCGCGGGCTGCGGCGAAGCTGAGGGAGCCGTGCTTGCCGGCGCGGATCCAGAAGGTGAGGAGGAACTGGGCGCGGGATCGGAGCCTGCGGCGCCCGCCTTTACCCATGCGACAAGATCGGCAACTGCGGCGGGATCGAGGGTCCGCTTGGGCGGCATTTTCAGGTCGCCCTGGCGGCGAATAGCCTGAATCAACATGCTGGCGTCGGGATCGCCGGGGACAATCACGGCGCCGTCTTCGCCACCTTTCTTGATTCCCGAATATGAATCGAGGCGCAGACCGCCCTTTGCAGTCTCGTCGTGACAATCCAAACAGTTGTTCTGAAGAATCTCAACAACTCGTGCGGAATAGAACTGCTGCGATGTTGGATCGACCGCGGGAGCCGGTCCCGAAGCAATCACATCGTCGCCGGGAATCAAGGCAGCGCTCGCGGTAACGCCGCAGATGCAGGCCAAAATGATGTGCCGTTTCATCACAAACTGCCTTCCGCGTTAGGAGATAGGGCCAACTCCCCATCGCGATGCATCGACGAGGACTTGTACGCAAGCTGCTTCACGTATTCATGCAGTTCATGGAACTCAGGACTTTGCTGGCGCTCCGCAAATGGTAGTCGTGCAGTGGGAATCTCAACGTCGAGCAGGATGTTGTTGCGCTGCGCGTGCTCTTCATGATGACGGTCGAGCAGAATGAGGCGGGTACCGAGAAGGAGCGCTTCCTGCGTATTATGCGTGACAAAAACAATGGTCGGCCGCGACTCGAGCCAGATGCCGTGCAACTGCTCCTGAAGGCTCGATCGCGTGGAGGGATCGAGCGCGCTGAAGGCTTCGTCCATAAGCAAAACCGGCGGCCGCATCAGCAGGGCCTGGGCAATTGCAACACGTTGCTGCATTCCGCCGGATAGTTGATGAGGATATTTGCGCAGGTCCTGCGCGCGCAAGCCCATTCTTTCGAGATAGCCGCGTGCCTCTTTCTCAAGCGCTTTCTTAAAACGGAAGTAGGAGGGACGGAATCGGCCAAGCATGCGGCTATTGGCATTCTCGGGACCGTACATCACGTTGCCGAGTACTGTCCGATCAGGAAACAGCGAGTATTTTTGCGGCACGTAGCCGCAGCGCGAATCGATCTTCTTGACCGGCTTGGATTCGACCTCTACCGTTCCCCCGGTGGGGAACTCCTGGCCCAGGATCAGGCGTAGCAGAGTGCTTTTGCCGCAACCTGTCTCACCCAGAACCGCAACAAACTCGCCGGCCGCAATCTCAAGGTTGATTTTTGAGAGCACGGTCTTGATGCCATCGCGGCCAGCGGGATACGCAACACAAACATCGCGCAGCGCGATCTCCGTCCGCTTGGCCACGGGCAAAGCAGCCCGCGGCGCGGGAGCCGGAACGACCTCGAGTTTCAAAGCGGCTGATACCACGGGTGCAGTCTCCGGTTGGCGATTCGCAGAATCGCGTCCACGATGAATAACAGCAGCGCTACCCACAACACATAGGGCAGAATGATGTCCATGCCCATATGCCGTCGCATGATGGCAATGCGGTAGGCGAGCCCGTCGGTCGAAGCAATCATTTCGCCCGCGAAGAGAAACAGCGCAAGCGGCTTCAGGTTCAGGCGCACGCTGTTGATAATCTGCGGCATAACTTGCTTGAGCACGACGCGATAGGCAACGTCCAGATTGGTTGACTTGAGCGTGAAGGCCTTTACAATCTGCTCGCGAGGCACACCACGCGCGATGTTGAAGGTATCGAGGATCAGCGTGGGCGCAACGCCGATGACCATCAGCATGATCTTCGACCACTCCTCGATGCCGAATGCGATAAAGAGAATTGGCAGCAGAGAAAGCGCAACAATCTTGTCGAAGAACAACACGAATCGCTGAAATACTGCGCCAAAATAGGGAAAGATGGCCATGTGCAAGCCAAGAAGGATTGCGGGTATCAGCAGCGCCAGCGCAATGAGAAAGCGGCGCGAACTGGCCATGGTGTCTTTAAACAGCATGCTGTGCGCGATCTGCTGCCAGAGCGATGCGCCCGGATCGAGCGGATCGTCTTCTTCGGCAGGCTGCAGAGCCGCGGTCTTCATACCATTGAAGAGCTGCGCAGCCGTGGGCGCAACGCGATCGTCGGGATTCTCTTTGTGGCGCTCGATTGAAAGGTTCACGTACAAAACAATGCCCACCACAAACAGCATCCAGCTCAGCGACTGGGTCCACAATCGCACGGGCCGCACCTGAATGCCGGCCAGGTCCGATGGATGAAAAGTGGACTTCATGTTCAGAGTTTCCCCTGCCACGCAAGCTTCATGTAGGTGGCGTCCATGCGCAGGCGCACACGATCTTTCTTGCCCTGGATGGCTCCATCGGGATAAAGAATCGCAACGTCATCGACAGACTGAACATTCTGACCGAGAAGATCGTGGTGAAAGCAGAACTGCCGGACCAGGTCCATCTTTTGCTGGAATGCGGCGTTGGTGGCAAACTGCGTAGCCGCCTGCGGAGTCGAGAACAGGTACGTGGTACGCAACTGCTCTTTGTACGATTGAACGGTATCGTCGCTGGCAGAGGCGCTGCCCTTGATTGCATCTGCAGCCAAAGGACCTGTGCCGGTCAACTGGGCCATAGTCTCGTACCATGCGCCGGTAATGGCCTTGGCAAAGCGGACACCGGAACCATCGGGGCGATTCAGCACGTCGGTGCGGACGACCAGCAGGTCGAGAATCTCGCCAGGAATCTTCGATGAGTCGAAGAGTTCGCGCACGCCCGTATCCTGACTCAGAATTTCAGAGACCAGCGGCTTCCATGTAACGGCAACCTGATTGCGCTTGTCGCCTATGAATGCGCCCACGATATCAGAGTCGCTGGTGTTGACCAGCTTAAGATGCGGCAGTTCTCCGCTCAGGCCATTCAGCACCATCGCGCGCTCGAGCAAGTACTCTGAGACGGTTTTCTGCACCAGCAGGATGGGATGACCAGGCAGTTGCCCGAGGGTTAGGCCACTGCGCGCCAGCACCGCATCGTTGCCGTTCGAGTAGTCGCCGATAATGATCGAAGTCGAATCGACGCCCGCAGCGGCAGGCATGTCGAGCGCCTCCATGTTGGTCATGGTGCATGCGTCGATGTTTTTCGACACGAACGCGTCAAGCGAAGCGGCGTAGTCGAACCGCTGCACTTTGATGACGACGCCATATTTATCGGCCCATTTTTTCAGAATGCCGGAGCGGGCCATGTAGAAATAGGGGTTCCATCCGGCATACACCGACCAGCCAACGGTAAACGTCGGCGTAGCGGCCTGTGCAGGCTGGGCGAGCAGCGCCAAAAGCAACGCGACCGCGGCTAAGGCTCCGCGAAGGAGAGTCCACCTGTGTGAAAGAATCCTGAGCAAATTCCTTCTGCCTTTGAGGTTGACTTGAGTTTGGTTTGGGGAACAGGAATAGCGCAATTGCTTAGATCAAATTTACTCTATTCCCGGCATACGAATCGTCGCGATTCAACTTATTTATACGACCCATAAGGAATGTCGATTAGGCGCGAAAACATTGGCGATTCGAGTGGAATTACGGCGTCGGGCGGGTTGAACCGGCTTAAGTTTGCCTCTCCCTCCGACCAAGCCGAATGGTAACCAGCGAATAGTCTTCGATCGATTTCGTTAACTATTCTGCACTCTTTTTCTTATTGCTCGCCTATTGAGCAGGAACCACCAGCCGCGTCACTTTGGCCCCGTCATAGCTGCTTAGCCAGATAGACCCGAGAGCGGAGCGAATGCTGTCACCGCCTGCGCCGTGCCATTGGCCGGTAACGGCGTTGGTTGAAGCGTCAATGCGCGTAATGGGGAATTCGATGACTGTGGCCCACACTGCGCCGTTGCCAAAAGCCATTTCGCCGCCAAAACCCGGAATTCCTGCGGTGATGAGCGCGGTTCGCTTGCCCGAAACCTGGTCAACTCGCGCGATGGTGCCGTCACCCTGATTCAGGACCCAGATGGACCCGGCGCCGGCAGTAAGAAACCGCGGCATGCGCCCGACGGGTGTTTGGCCGGCAACAGAATTTGTCGCCGGGTTGACCCGAATCAGCGTTCCACCCTGATTTGAGCTCACCCAGATTGAGTCGCCGGCGAATAGCGGGTTGAACGAACCAGGTGCGATGCGAATGGTGGCCGCAACCGCATTCTTCACGGGGTCGATGCGAACCAGGTCACTGGCCTTTGAAGTCACAATCCAGATGCTGTCAGGGCTGGCGGCAATTCCTCCCTCGGAGTCAGCGGGACCGGCAGCAATTGTAGCCTGCAGTGCGCCCGTCTTGGCGTCGACGCGAACCACCGTATGGTCGCCGCAACTCGGAATCCACAGGCTGCCAAATGCGATTGCAAGACCCGCACAAGGCTTGTTCACCGTCACGATAGTTCCTGGCTGATTGGTGGTTGCGTCCAGCCAGACAACGTGATTGGCACTGGAACTCGTAACCCAGACGCCGCCATCGGCCACCGCCATCCAATCGGGATGACCAGTCACGGGAAAAGTCGCGATCGCCTTTAGATCGCTGATGTCGTGCTGAACGCCGGCAGTTTTCACGCCGGTCTTGGGCGGAAAATGAGGGCGGCTGCTCACTTCCTGTCCGCGCAGAGTTACAAGAGCGGCTGTGAAAAGGAGTATGGCGAAGAGCAACAAATAATTGGTCCGCTGCAATCGAGATCGAATCATTTCCCCTCCCAGGGAACTCCGCGAAAATATTAACGGCTTGCGCGTGCGGGACGCACCATTCGAACCGGCGGATAGTCGCTCAGAGTGGTGCCGCCGGTAGCAATTTCGAGAAATGCCTGGGCCGCATGAGTGAGCGTGCGATCTTTGCGGAAGATGAGCGCCAATTCACGGTGGATTCTCATGCCTTCGAGGTTGGCAATCTTCAGCAAGCCGGCGTGTACGTCATCCAACACGTTAACGCGAGGCAAAAAGCCCATGCCCAGTTCGGCGCAGATCAGGCGCTTGAGCAGCTCGCTCGAATCGAGCTCCATGGCGATGCGCGGATGAGCGTCAAAAGTATCAAAGAAGTTGTTGATGAGCGTGCGTTGCCTGCCTTGTTTAAGAAGGAGCAGCGGATATTGCAGCATCTCGTCGAGCTTCACCACCTCGCGCCGCGCCAGCGGATGCGTAGGATGAACGGTCAGCACAATATCGTCGCGATGAACAACGTGAACCACTAGCCGCGGGTCTTTCACAGGCATTGACACAACGGCAAAATCCACCTCGCGGTTGAGTACCGACTCAACCGAACGCAGATGTTCCGCGCGAACAATATTGAGGTTGACTCGGGTGTAGTGTTTCTTGTATTGAGCCAATACCGGCGGCAGCACGTAGAGGCTGGTGGCTTCACTCGCGCTCACTGATACCTCGCCGCGAGCCGATCGATAGAGTTCGTTAACGGCCACCACAATGTGGCTCTGGCATTGCAGGCAGTGTTCGGCAAACGGCTCAAACAGCCTGCCCGCCGCGGTAAATGTCACCTTGCCTCCGTCGCGATCAAAGAGCCGCGCGCCCACTTCTTTCTCGAGAGATCGAATCTGGGCCGAAATCGCGGGCTGGGTCATTCCCAGTTTCTCGGCAGCGCGAGAGAAGCTCTTGAGCCTGCAAACCTGGAGAAAAGTTCTCAATTGTTCAAAGTCCATACCGCACATCCGATCCCATGCGGCTCGCAACGGCCATTGGCCGCTGAATTCGAGCCGGTTATAGAGTGAATCGCCGCAGTAGGCTGGACTCATGGAGTTCGATGTTCCAGCTTAGACCCTGCCGGCCGCCCATCCCGTCGTCAAAAACATTTCGAATACCGCGCAGAAAAAAGAGTTTGCCGCCGTCGATTGGTGGTGCATACTGCCGCGGGCAATGGCAAAATGCAATTAACGATGCCATTCTCATTGCGCTCCCCTCGCCTCAACCAATCGAAAAAGACTTGCAGTTTCGTTGCATTTGCCCTTGTTGCGTGTTCCTTGTACCCGGTGACCGCGCATGGGCAGGAGAAAAAGGAGCCCAAACAATCGGTGTACGATTTTTCCCTGGTCGATCAGAATGGGAAGACCGTGTCTCTTTCCACTTACAAGGGAAAGCTTTTGTTGATTGTGAATCTGGCCAGCCAGTCGATTTACAGCAGCCAGATTGCAGCTCTCAACGAATTGCAGAAGACCTACGCGTCGCAAGGCCTCGAAATCATCGGCATCCCCTCCGCCGATTTTGGGGGCGAAGAATTGAAGAATCCCGCAGCCCTGCATAAGTACTACAGTGAAACCGCCCACGCCGAATTCCCGGTCTTTGCGAGCGCGACACTTACCGGCGTAAACGAAATTCCTCTCTACCAGTTCCTGTGCGACCCGAAACAAAGTCTGCCCGGCGGAGACGTTCATTGGAACTTCACCAAGTTTCTGGTTGACCGCGAGGGCCATCCGCTGGCTCGCTATGAGCTCGATGTGGACCCCGCCGACATCGAATTCCACGTGACCATCGAAGACGCCCTGGCGGGCAAACTCAAAAAGCAATCCGCAGGCGATAACCCTGCCGCCGGCGGTGACGACGATGATGATGACGACTAATCGCGTTTTGCCGCAGTCGCCTGCGGCCCGGAACTCCAGAGGCCTGCATCCAATCAACTGCTTTTCTGCGTGACAAATCTTCTCCATCCGCCAAAGTGCGTAATTTCGTGAGCGCCTTCAATTCCCGCGGGCTCGCATAGAAACCCCTTCACCGCGGACCCATCTGCGAGCCGAACCGTGCCCAACGCGAGCGGCGGCGGAATTGCGTTCAGGAATCCGCCCACCGTCTCTTCGGGCATGGCCCACACTTCCACTTCAATTCCCGTGCCGTTCAGACCCGGCGTATGCACCAGGCCAGGCTTTGGAGGGTTGGTATTCGCCAATGCATAAAGCCGGTAATCGCCGTCGGTACGGGTGCGCGCCAGCAGCCGTGCCCTGCGCTGCGTAAGCTGCCAGTTGAGCGGCTGACCGGCCAGGTGCGCGCCAACAACTGCAATCGGAATGCACCCAGGAGGCGCATCGGGCATCGCAATTTTCGGTGTATCGCTCAACAGGCGATTTGAACCGCCGAGCTTGATTGAAAGCCTGCGGTGCAGCCGGTCTGCGATTTGCAGCAGCCCTTCGTCGGTAAATGCCTTACCAATCAGCGAAACGCCGAATGGCAGACCATTGGTTTTAAACCCGGCCGGGATGGCGACCGCGGCGAGGTCAAGAAGATTCACAAAATTGGTGTAGTAGCCCAGGTTCGAGTTGAGCTCAACTGGCGCGGCTTTTACCTGGTCGATGGTGTAATGCGTGGGGGCCGTAGGAAGCATGAGGAAGTCCGCCTTTTCCCATACCGCGCTGCAACCATTTGCAAGCCCCTGCAGCGCATATGCGGCCTCGAACATATCGGCAGCACTGAATCTTTCGGCGCCGCGAATAATGGACTCGACGGTAGGATCGACGGTCTCAGGGTTGCCGGCGAGAAAATTCCGCAGTGCAGCCAGGCGCTCTGCCACCCAGGGTCCTTTGTAAAGCAGATTAGCGGCCTTGAGAAACGGCCGGTAGTCGAATTCAACCGCGGTTCCGCCGAGTTCGGTGAGATTGGCAACAGCTTCCCGGTAGCACTCGGCGGCGTCACGATCGCCGAAAAACTCAAGGCTTTCAAGCGTCGGTATGCCAAAACGGAAACCCGGAGATCCGCTCCAGGGTGCAGCGCCCTGGCCTAAGCCGGCGGTGCGGGAATACGGATCCGCGGAATCGAAACCACGCACAACTGCAAAGACCCGCGCGGCGTCCACGCAGGTCTCGGCAAAAACAGAAACGCAGTCGAGCGTACGACAGGCGGGCAGCAGCCCCATGGTGCTGAGCCAGCCTCGCGTGGGTTTCAAACCCACAAGCTGATTGAACGCGGCCGGCACGCGACCCGAGCCAGCGGTGTCGCTGCCCAGCGAAAAACTCACTGAGCCGTTAGCCACGGCCACTGCCGAACCCGAGCTCGATCCGCCGGAGATGTAGCGCGGGTCGAACACGCTGGAGCAAACGCCGTACGGGCTGCGCGTTCCCACCAGTCCGGTTGCAAACTGATCCATGTTGGTTTTGCCGATAAGGATGGCGCCGGCCGCGAGCAGGCGCTTGATCACGGTTGCGGTTTCAACGGCAACGTGCGAGAACGCGGGGCAAGCAGCGGTAGTCTGCATCCCGGCAACATCGAAGTTATCTTTTACTGCGAACGGAATTCCATAAAGCGGCAAGACCCGCGAAGCCGGCTCATCCTCAAGCGCCTGCGCTCGGCGCAAATTCGCGTCGCGATCGACAAGCGATATCCAGACGGGCCGCTCGCCCGCGCGGGCAATCTCATCGTAGATGCCCGCAATCACGGCAATCGGGGTCATCGCTCCGTCCTGGTACGCTCCCTCGAGCGTGGCAATGTCCATCCGTTTATCGACCTTCTCTCTCGAATCCGCGCTTGCCGTCACTTCATTGTTAGTACAAACTCTATGAAGTCCGCATCAGGAAATGCTAAGCGACGTGCAAAATTGCCAGTTGCTGGCCGGCATTAACCATTTGCCCGGCTTGGCAGAGCAGTTCTCGCACCACGCCGCCGGTTGGCGCTGAAATCACCATTTCGATCTTCATCGCGTCAAGAACCAGCAGCTTGTCTCCCGCAGCCACCCGCTGGCCCGGCTGCGCGGCAACCTGGAATACGCTGGCGGTCATAGGTGCCAGCACCGCCTCGCATCCTTCGGGAATCGCGCGGTCGGCCGTTTCCGGTTCAGGCATATCCACCAGTACCGACGGTGCTTCAAGCAGGCCGTTCACGCGCCAACGTTCACGCTCTTCTTCGAAAGCCTGGCTCTGGCGCTCCTTGAAGGCTGCCGCGCTCCGCTCGATGGACTGCAAAAACTCTTCATGGTGCGCCAGGTTGAACTCGCCCGGTTCCATGCGCGGATTGAAAGCGCCATGAAGAATGTCTCGCCGCAGTTCGGTCAGCTCTTCAGTAGTCACCGGGTAAAACCGAATCTGATCGAAGAAGCGAAGCGCCCACGGAACGCCTTCGACAAACGTCTTCGTCACGCGATTGGTATTCCACACCTGAACGGTGCGGCCCACCAACTGGTAACCACCCGGTCCCTCCATCCCATAGACGCACATATAGGCGCCGCCAATGCCGACGGCATTCTCAGGAGTCCACGTTCGCGCGGGGTTGTATTTTGTCGTCACCAGGCGGTGACGCGGATCGGTGGGCGTAGCAACGGGCGCACCGAGGTAAACGTCGCCCAGCCCCAGCACCAGGTAACTGGCATCGTGAACAATGCGGTAAACATCTTCGACGCTGTCGAGACCGTTGATTCGGCGAATGAACTCGATGTTATCGGGGCACCATGGCGCGTCGGGCCTGACCGCCTGCATGTACTTTGCCTGCGCCAGCTGAGTCGCAGGATCATTCCACGAGAGCGGCAGATGCACGGTGCGCGAAGGCACTGAGATCCGCGGATGCTCCGGCAGTTCCATGTCGAATGCGTCGAGCGCCGCAAGCAATTCTTCGCGCCGCAGCTTGCGGTTGTCATAGTGAATCTGCAGGCTGCGCACACCGGGAGTGATATCGATGATGCCGGGCAGCGATGATGCGCGAAGCTTCTCTTCGAGCAGGTACGCGCGAAAACGCAAACTAAGCTTAAGCACTCGCGGGCCATACTCGACCAGCAGATACTTGTCGCCGTCGGCACGATAAACAATTGCCGGCTGCCGCGAGTTATCGGCTTGCAGAATTGCGGGCTCCGGTTCCTGCTGCGGATCGGTTGGGATTTTCGGACTGGGGCCCTCAAGCGTGGAAATCATGCGTTCCAGAGCCACTTCGAGTGCTTCGGCTTCGGCAAGCGCAACGCGCTGAAAGCGCACAATGTCGCCTGCCTTCAACTGGCCCAGCTTCCATCTCTCTGCTTCAACAACCACGGCTGGGCAAACAAATCCGCCCAGGCTTGGGCCATCGGGACCGAGCAGAATGGGCATGTCGCCGGTAAAGTCGATTGAGCCGACGGCGTAAGCATTGTCGTGAATGTTCGAGGGATGCAGGCCGGCCTCGCCGCCGTCTTTGCGCGCCCATTCCGGCTTCGGTCCTACCAGCCGCACGCCGGTTCGATCGGAGTGGTAGTGAACGCGCCAGTCTGTCATGAAAATCATTTCGATGTCGAAAGGCGTAAAGAACTCGGGCTCGCCGTGCGGACCGTAGAGAACTCCAATCTGCCACTCACGCGTGTACGCTGGCTGCAGATCCTCATCGAGAGCAAGCGCGGAACCTTGACCCTGCGATGGGGGATTAAAGTGCACAACATCGCCGGCCCGCAACGATCGGCCTGCGTGGCCCCCGAATCCCCCCAGCATGAAGGTTGCCCCGCTGCCGAGGAATTGCGGAACATCGATTCCGCCGGAAATCGCGAGATACGCGCGAGCGCCGCCATTCCTGACTGCCCCAAGCTTCAAAGTGCTCCCTGACTCGACGCTGAAAGCTTTCCAGCGAGGCACAGGCTTGCCGTCGACCGTCGCGCCCATATCCGCGCCGGTGAGAGCGATAGCCGCCGCGGCATCGAAGCGCATGGTCGCGCCGAGCGTCGTCATTTCGATTGCGGGAGCGTCGTCGGAATTGCCCACCAATCGGTTAGCAAGACGGAACGCAAGCGTATCCATCGGACCGGAGGGAGGCACGCCAACATGCCAGTAACCCTGGCGCCCAGGATAATCCTGAATGGTTGTCTGAGTACCGCCATTCAACACTTCGAAGGCGCGCTGCCCAATGTCGAAGCTGCCAAGAAACGCCGTCGTCATTGCACCCGAGGCAAAGGTTTCAGAAGCGGCCACCGCGCGCAAATAACGCAGATTTGTTTCCGTGCCGTAGAGCGAAGTCGCATCCAGAGCGACTTGCATGCGTGTAACTGCATCGCTGCGGTCGGCGCCTGTAACTATGATCTTGGCAATCATCGGGTCATAGAACGGCGTTATCTCGGTTCCGTTTTCAACCCAGGTCTCAACACGGGCAATTTGGGGATCAGGGAACAGCGCCCGCGACAACTTTCCCGGCGCAGGCTGAAAGTTCTTTGCCGGATCTTCAGCGTAAACGCGCGCCTCGATGGAACAGCCCTTCGGCTCAACATGAAATGAGTCGAGCGGCGCCAATTCCTGCGCAGCTTCACGAATCATCATCTCCACAAGATCCAGGCCCGTGACCTGCTCCGTAACCCCATGCTCCACCTGCAAGCGCGTATTCACTTCGAGAAAGTAGTAATTGCCGGCGTCAATGTCCAAAAGAAACTCAACTGTGCCGGCTGACGCGTAGTCAACGGCCTTTCCCAGCAATTCTGCAGAATGAAGAATTGCAGATTCAATCGAAGGATCCAGACCCGGAACCGGCGTCTCCTCAATCACCTTCTGATGGCGGCGTTGCGCCGAGCAATCGCGTAGCCCAAGCACGAGTACACCGCCGTCGCCGTCGCCGAATATCTGCGCCTCCACGTGCTTGGCGCGCGCCACAAACTTTTCCAGATACACACTGCCATCGCGAAAGCTATTGCGGCTGAGCCGAACCACCGACTCATATGCTTCTTCTAACTCATCCGGCGTAGAGCACACGCGCATGCCAATTCCGCCGCCGCCCGCCGAGCTCTTCAGCATCACGGGATAGCCCAGCGCTTCGGCACGTTCCAACGCGTCAGCAACATCACTTAGAATTCCCGTGCCGGGCAGCAATGGAACGCCGCATCGTTCCGCAATTGCACGCGCGGTGTGCTTCAACGCGAACGCTTCGATCTGTTCGACGCGAGGCCCGACAAAAACCACACCGTGGCGGCTGCACTCCCGGGCGAACTCAAGGTTCTCGCTCAGAAAACCGTATCCAGGATGAATCGCCTCAGCTCCCGTTTCCTTTGCGGCAGACAAGATGCGATCGATGACAAGATAGCTCTCGGAAGCCGGTCCAGGGCCCAACAGCACAGCTTCATCCGCTTCGAGCACATGCCGGGCCTCGCGATCGGCCTCGGAATAAACGGCCACGGAGCCTATGCCCATTAGCTTCAATGTGCGTATGATGCGGCACGCAATGGCGCCGCGATTCGCCACCAGAACCTTAGAGAACATTCTCGTTCCAGATAAGAATTTGCACCGGCGTGGGATTGTAGGCGTTGCAGGGATTATTCAGCTGCGGGCAGTTACTGATCACCATAAGTACATCCATCTCGGCGCGTAACTCCACATACTTACCTGCCTCTGAAACTCCGTCTTCAAAAGTAAGTCCCCCATCGGGAGTAACTGGGACATTCATAAAGAAGTTGATGTTACTGGTAATATCTCGCTTTTCCAAGCCGTTCTTCCAACTCTGAATGCCTTTGAGAAAACTCTGCCGGCAAGCATGCATGCTGCGCTTCTCAATTGCATAGCGCACCATGTTGCTCTCTGCCGCGCAGGCGCCGCCCAGCGTGTCGTGACGGCCGCAAGTATCGGCAACAATCGTCAACAGAACATTTCCCTCTGTAGAAATAAGCCGGGTACCGGTGGTGAGATAAATGTTCTCCTGCTCGCGAATCGTATCCTGCGCACTGTAACGATCAAG
The DNA here is from genome assembly GCA_050014675.1 of Occallatibacter sp. Taxonomy (GTDB): domain Bacteria; phylum Acidobacteriota; class Terriglobia; order Terriglobales; family Acidobacteriaceae; genus Telmatobacter. Next base: position 12,973 of record JBEKCW010000091.1, read on the forward strand.
GTAATCGTGCGCGTTGTAAAACAAGGTGTCGACGGCCTGGTTGCCTTCAAGATCGACGATTCGCACAATTTGACCACCGCCGATCTCATGCACGAATGCTTCCCCGGCATCCACCACAAAGCTCTTGAGCGCCGTTTCAGGCTGCAGCGAGCTGATCTGCAAATTAATGGTCGCCACGTTCCAGTTCCTCTTGAGCGGGATTATAGAAAGTAGAATTCAGTGAGCAGGAATCCGCGCGCGTTTTCGCCGCATAACATGCGGCAGGGGTCGTCGGTCCGCGGCGCCGGAACTCGCGAAATGCTGAGCGTTACCGGCTTTGGAGCGTAGCTGCTGCCAGGCTCGAGTGGATGTTGCGTACAGTTCAAGAGAACCAGAACATTCATTTCCGCACGTAACTCTATGTAACTACCTGGTTGGGAGTTATTCGGGCAGTAATGCATGCCGCCTTCGTTGTCGACGGTCACTTTGCTGAAGAAATTTACCGTTGCGTCCAGATCGCGCGCTCCCAGCCCGTATTTGCCTAACTCGATCGACATTGAATCGCGAGCATTCTGATGCCAGTCGTTGCGCGCCTGCTGGTAGGCTGCCTTTCCGTACTTCTTCTCGGTCAGCGATGCATTCGACAGTCCGGCCAGAGGATCGTGCCAGCCCACCGTGTCCTCGGTGATCGAGCAAAGGATGCGACCCATATCGGAGTACAAGACATGCCCCCGGGTGAGACGCGCAGTATGTTGCGCTTTTAACGTGTCGGGGAGATTAAAACGTTCTGCCGGAAGCTCGAAGTTGAGGAAATATGCCGCAACGTTTGCGCCGCCTTCAACATCGGTAATGCGCAACGCTGTGCCGCGTTTCAACACATGCGACCAGGTGGCACCGCCCGGCAAAACCTCGCTACAAAGCACACTCGACTCCATCAAAATGTCCTCCTCCGCATCCGCCCGCCCTCTGCGAAAACATCACCGTAATGATGTGCCCGGGTCCTGCCCGCCACTCCCGAGGGAGACAGGCTCTTGCTCAGGGCTGACCCCGGTTCTTACGGCTGAGTTTCACTGAGAGGAGATGTGCTTGGAGCCATCCGGAACGGACG
>JBEKCW010000092.1:0-14037 GCA_050014675.1 Occallatibacter sp.
ATCCGAGGCCCCGGCGGCACCATCTGGGGACCGAATGCGGTCAATGGCGTGATCAATATCATCACCAGGAGCACAAAAGACACCCATGGGGCCACCGTCAGTGCCGGTGGCGGAAGTCAGGAGCAGGGTTTCTTGAATGCGCATTACGGCGGCGGTAATTCGAAAGATCTCGACTACCGCGTTTACGAATTGGGTTTCGACCGCGGCCCCGAGTACCACCCAGATGGCATCAACTTTGACCGCTGGCGTGCGATACAGGGCGGCTTTCGCACCGACTGGGCGAAGAATGCGCGCGATCGTTTCACGTTCCAAGGCGACATCTACGATGAAGGCGCTGGTACTGGCGATACCGTATCCAACTACACGATGCCCTATTCGCAGACCCTCTATGGCACAGAACAAATTTCAGGTGGAAACATTTTGGGGCGCTGGCAAAGGGTGTATGAAGAGGGCAAGGATTTTCAGCTTCAAGCTTCCTTTGAGCACTCGAATCGCTACGATCCCACCCAGTTCAAGGACACTCGCAATACCTTTGACATCGATTTTCTCGATCGTTTTCGTCTGCCGGGCCGGCAGCAGGTATCATGGGGACTTGGCGCGCGCTTCAGCCACGCAGACAATCCGATTGTGGTTCCGGGTGAATTCTTTTCGCCCGAATCCAGAACCGATCGCCTGTTAACTGGCTTCTTCCAGGATGAAATCAGACTGATCGACAAACAGCTCACGTTCACTTTTGGTTCCAAGATTCTGGAGACAAATTACACGGGGTGGCAATTGCAGCCCACCGGCCGCTTGTCGTGGACGCCGACCAACAGCCAAAGCCTCTGGGCTGCCTTCACTCACGCGGTGCGAACCCCATCCGATATTGAGGAGAATTTCACTGAACTGGTGTACGCAGGCACAGCGAGTGGATTACCGGTCTTTGGGGAAATCATTCCCAATCCGAAATTCCACTCCGAAGAGCTCAACGGTTATGAAGCAGGTTATCGCCTGCTGGCCGGCAAGTCGCTCTATTTTGACTTGGCCGGGTTCTACAACCATTACGGCGATCTTCTGAGTGAAGATATCATCGGACCTCCGGCGGTAGCGTCAAGTCCGGCACCAATTCACATTATTCTTCCTGCCGATTTCGGAAACGGGCTGGTTGGCACCACCAGGGGATTTGAAATTGCCCCGGAATGGAGACCGCTGGCCACCTGGCGCTTGCGAGGTTCCTATTCCTATTTGCAAATGGAAATAAAGAAGGGTACCGATTCATTGGATGGAGGCACCGTTTCAACAGTGGAAGGCTCCAGCCCAAAACACCGGTTGTCTCTGCAATCCGATCTTGATTTTGCAAAGGTCTTCAGCCTCGACCTGACTTACCGGTATGTGGCTGTTCTTCACGATGTAGCGGGCGGGAGCATTCCAGCGTACTCAACGGCGGATGCCCGATTCGATTGGCGGTTCACCCGCAGGTTCAAGCTCTCGGCTGTTGGCCGAAATCTGTTTCAACCCCACCATGTCGAGTTCGGCGGCCCAGACCCCGGACCAAATGTCGGAATCCGGCGCGGATTCTATGGCGAGATAACATTCACGAAGTGACGCCGGCCTGAGCCAGTATCTAAGGGTTATGCCCCACATCGTCGAGCCAGCGCGTGAAATCGGCTGAAAGATCGCTGTCGGAGTTGTGCGATTTGGTTAGCCACACCAGCGTTTTGCGGCTTGAGATTTCGTGATACGCCGCTGGCTCGCCGAAAGCCTGGTGCGACGGCGGAATATCGAATTCAAACCACAGCGTGGGAACCCTGATTTGCCTTCCCGCGGCAACAATGTCGTATCGATCGCGCACCAGCAGATGTGCGGGAACAAGCCGGGCGCGCGAATCGCCAAAGATGATTGCCGCGGGGTCTGGGTACGTCCATTTCACAACAACGCCGGCCAGTTCGCTGTGCGCGGCCGCAACCTCAAGTGCAAGGTTGGCTCCGAGAAACTTGCCGTAGACAACAATGTTTTTGGGATCGATGTGGCGCGTGTTGGTCAGGTAATCGAGCGCCCAGTTTGCGTCTTCAGCCCAGTGCGCCTCGCTGGGACGCGCGAATTTGCTTTGCCCGTAGCCGCGGTAGTCGAAGGCAAACACGTTAACGCCCTCTTTGTGAAGCTCGGCAACAGTAGAAACCGCGTTGTCAAGGTTGCCGTCCTGGCCGTGAAGGTACAGCACCGTGTAACGGCTGTAACGCGAGTCTTGAGCCGCGGGAATCCACCAGCCCGTGAGTTGCGGGGTGCCCGCGCCGGTGGTGGCAAAGCTGATGGGATCAAACGGAAGTCCCGCGCTGGCGGGAGTTTTTGCCACGGTGGATGACGGATGGTAGAGCAACTGCCAGCTCCCTTGCCAGAAGAGCAGGCACAGAACCAGCCAGACGCAAAGCGCTGCAGATGTCATAACGCCGGCAATCGCAGACAGCAGCCACCGGCCTGAGACCGTGGGCGGAGCGGTCCGCAAATGTGAGGTGTTTTCTGCGCGCGCCCGAGCCGTGTCGTGGGTCTTCGCTTTGGATTGGGCTGTCTTTTGCGGCATTCGATAGGGTACAAAGCCTCATTTGAGGCCCTGCTTCCATGCTAATTGCCGGGCGCGGTGATTACCCGATTGGTTGCACCGCACCCCGGCCCAAGAACTGCTCAACGCGCTCAACCCAACCGCGATCGGCGGCAACGCTCAGGCCCTCCGGCTCGAGAATCACCGCGTACTCGCCCTTTTTTTCAAGCTGGAGCATTACTTTGCCCGGCCCGGGCGCGGCATCTGTTGCGCTCTTAAGCTCGGCAAGCAGTTGCTCGGTGGCGTTGTCGAGATTGATGCGAATACGCAGTCCTGTTGGCAGCTTTACCTGCACTTCCTCAAGCGACTGAATGCTGACGAGCGAGAGCTTGGGCGCGGCTTCGTCGTCGCCCGAGAGCACGCCGCGAATCAGCACCGGCGCCTCAATTTTGAGCGAGGCTGAAAGCCGCTCGTAGTCGCGCGGAAATGCAATCAGCTCGATTTTGCCGGTGGCATCTTCAAGCAACGCCTGCGCGTAGAGTTTTTGATCTTTGCGCGTCTTCTGCACGCGCAACCCGTTCATGATTCCAGCCACAACAATCTCGTCGGCCGGATCGCTTTGCCCGCCCCATCGCCGCTCTGGCGGCTTGCGCTCCAGAGCCTCGGCAATGGAGATAACGCCGGTGAGGTTGTGCAGTTTTTCAGCGTAGCGATCGAGCGGATGGCCGGAGACGAAAAAGCCAAGCACCTCTTTTTCATTGGCCAGGCGGACGCTCTCTTCCCAATCGGGGGCCGCAGGCAGATCGTCGCCGTTGCCGCCCTTCTTCGGCGTCTCATCGAATAGCCCGAACAGCCCCGATTGCCCGGCCGCCTCATCCTTCTGCGCCTTCTGCGCGCGTTCCATCGCTTTGTCGATGGCCGCCATCAGCTGTCCGCGCGTGCCCAGCGTGTCAAGCGCGCCCGCCTTGATGAGCGATTCAATCACGCGCTTATTCATGACGCGCAGGTCAACTCTTTCGCAGAACTCCCAGAAGCTCTTGAAGCGGCCACCCACTTCGGCGCGCGCCTTCATGATGGATTCAATCGCATTACCGCCGGCATTCTTCACCGCGGCCAGCCCAAATCGAATGGCCTCGCCGTGCGGCGTAAATTGCGCGCCTGAGACCTGCGCGTCAGGAGGCTCAACGGCAATGCCCATCTCACGGCACTCGCCAATGTACTTCACCACGTTGTCGGGCTTCGAGATTTCAGAGGTCAGCAGCGCGGCCATGAATTCGATGGGGTAATGCGTTTTGAGATAAGCCGTCTGGTACGCAACCAGCGCATACGCGGCGGAGTGCGATTTATTGAATCCATATTCTGAGAACTTCGCCATCTGCTCAAACAACTCTTCCACCACGGCCTTTCGATGGCCGAGCTTCGCAGCGCCTTCCATAAAGCGATCGCGCATCTTCGCCATCGCCTTCTGATCCTTCTTTCCCATCGCGCGACGCAGCAGGTCCGCCTCTCCCAGGCTGAAACTTGCCAGCACCTGCGCAATTCGCATCACCTGCTCCTGGTAAACGATCACGCCCAGCGAGTCTTTCAGAATCGCCTCGAGCTCAGGCAGCATGTATTCCACCTTGCGCCGGCCCCACTTGCGCTCGATAAAGTCGTCGATCATCGCCATCGGCCCCGGCCGGAACAGCGCGTTCAACTGCGTCAGCTCCTCAACCGTGTCGGGTTTGTAGCGGCGCAAAATGTCGCGCATGCCCGGCGATTCAAACTGGAAGACACCCGAAGTGAGCGCAGAGTGGAAGACCTTGGCGAATGTTGGCGGGTCGTCCATGGGGATGGTTTCAATGTCGACCTTTTCGCCGCGGTTTTGCTCGATCAGCCTGATGCAATCCACGATGACGGTGAGCGTGGCCAGGCCGAGAAAGTCCATTTTGAGAAGGCCCATCTTCTCAACCGACTTCATGTCGTAGGCGGTCACGATTTCGTCGTTCTTGGTTTTGTTGAGCGGCACAAGCTCAGTGAGCGGACGCGGCGCAATCACCACCGCGGATGCGTGCACGCCCGAGCCGCGCACCAGCCCTTCAAGCTTCTTGGCGGTGTCAATCAGCTCCTTGACCTGCTTGTCGCTCTCGTAAGCCTTGTACAAGTCGGGCGATTCTTCAAGGGCCCTGTCAATGGTCATGCCAACCGTGGCTGGAATCAGCTTGGCGATGCGGTCCACGTCGCCGTACGGCATATCGAGCGCACGTCCGCAGTCCTTGATGGCCGCCTTGGCCGCCATGGTGTTGAAAGTGATGATTTGCGCAACCTGCTCGCGGCCGTACTTGCGCGTCACGTATTCAATGACCTCGCCGCGGCGGTTCATGCAGAAGTCCACGTCGATATCAGGCATGGTTACGCGTTCGGGATTGAGAAAGCGCTCGAAGAGCAGCACGTTCTGCAGCGGATCGATGTTGGTGATCTCCATGACGTAAGCCACCAGCGAGCCGGTTGCCGATCCGCGTCCGGGCCCAACTGGAATGCCATTGTCGCGCGCGTACTTGATGAAGTCCCAGACGATGAGAAAGTAGCCCGGGTAATTCATCTGCTTGATGATGCCGATTTCGTAGTTGAGCCGCGCTTCGTACTCTTCGGGGGTTGACCGGCGAACGCCGCGCAGTTCCAGCTGGCGGATTGACGTTTCGAGGCGCTTCTTCATGCCCTCGCGGCACACGTGCTCAAAGTAGCTGTCGATGGTGTGGCCCGGCGGCACGGCGAACTCGGGAAAGGAATTCTCGACCGGCTTGAGCTTCAGGTTGCAGCGCTCGGCAATCTCAACGGTGCGCTCCAGAACCGCGGGCGAATCGGGGAAGATGCGCGACATTTCTTCGGCGCTCTTCACAAAGAACTGGTCGCTGTCGAACTTGAAGCGGTTGGTCTCGTGGATCTTGGCGCCGGTTTGCACGCAGAGCATTACGTCGTGGGCGTGCGAGTCTTCGCCGCACAGGTAGTGCGAGTCGTTGGTAGCGACCAGCGGAATGCCGAGCTCGCGTTCGAGACGGAAGAGGTCGGCCTGAATCTTCTTCTCCTCAACAAGTCCCTGGTCTTGAATCTCCAGGTAGAAGTTGCCCTTGCCGAAGATGTCTTGATACTGGCCGGCCGCTGCCGCTGCCTTATCGTACTGGCCGGCCATAAGTGACTCGCAGAGTTCGCCGCTCAGGCAGCCTGAGAAACCGATGAGCCCTTTGGAGTTTTCGGCCAGGTATTTCTTGCTGACGCGGGGACGGCGGTAAAAACCGTGCAGGCTGGCTTCGCTGGTGAGCCGGATGAGGTTCCGATAGCCCTCCTCATTTTCAGCCAGCACCAGCAGGTGGTTGTACTGGTCGTTGGGCGTTTCGGCACGATGGTCCTCGGCCTTGCAAACGTAGAGTTCGCAACCAAGGATAGGCTTGATGCCTTTCTCCTTGGCCGCATTGAAAAAATGCACCGCGCCATAGATGTTGCCATGGTCGGTCATGGCCACGGACTTCTGGCCGAGCTTCGCCACACGATCGACGAGCTTATACACGTCGCATGCGCCGTCGAGCAGGGAGTATTCAGTATGCAGATGAAGGTGGGTGAATTCAGACATGGCTGATCAAATTCTAGCTGTCGCCTCCCTGAAGCGGCGTAGGCAGTTTGTGCAGAAGTGGACCGGAACTGAATACAATCTGCCACGACGAACCTGACCGGGGCGAGAATGAATCAAGAATTTACCTGTAGACAATCCCCAGCCCGATTTGTTCTGATAATTTCTCTCAGGAGGTAACACCAATGAAGAACCCTAAGTTTCTTGTAGGCATGGTTTTGGGCGGTGCACTCACCGCTGGCGGAATGCTGATTGCGCAAGGCCCGCGGCACCCAAACCTGGAGGCGGCCCAGGGTTTTATCGGTCAGGCAATGGGCGCTATCAGTGCCGCGCAGCAGGCCAACGAGTATGACCTGGGCGGCCATGCGGCGCACGCCAAGGATCTGTTGGCGCAGGCGAGCCGTGAAGTGAGGATGGCGTCGCACTCTGCCAACCACTAGCGGCAGGGCTTGTGAAGCCTGCACCGGAAAACTTCCGGCAGCAGCCCATTGGCGTCTGTCTGCCGGAAAATCTGCTTATATGCAAAACTTCAGCGCCTGTCCGGACCCGTTTTCGGGCGGCGAGGCAGTCTGCTCGCCGCGGCTGACCGGTCCGGACAGGGAGCGCGTTTTTGTGTCTGCCAAAGCATGGGCCGGATTTCAGATGACAGGCCTGCGTATGCGTAACTAATATGTAACGACAGGCACAAATCCTATGCAAGGTTCGGCGACAAGACAATTCAGCAAAGGCGAAGCCCTTATGCGTGAGGGCGAACGCGGAGAGTGCGCCTACATCATCGAAACGGGCAACGTAGAGATCCTGGTGCAGCGCGAAGGCCAGCTTTTGCAGATCGGGACCCGCGGTCCCGGCTCAATGCTGGGCGAGATGGCGATGATTGACGACAAGCCCCGCACGGCCACGGTGCGCGCGCTTGAAGATTGCACGGCCATTGAGATTACGCGCGAGGATTTTGCCCACCGGGTTGAGAGCGCGGACCCCGTTCTGAAGATGGTGATGCGGATTGTGACTTCGCGCTACCGCGACATGATTGCGCGTACCGACGCCGTTCGCGTGGTGCCCGCCTCACCGGCCGCCGAGGCTGCCGAACAGAGCGATTCAAGCAGCGCGACCGCGCTTACCACAATCCGGCTTAACAACGAGCTGAAAGAAGCGCTGGAAAAAGGCGAGCTTACGCTCTTCTATCAGCCGATCATCGACATCCAGAACATGAAGATCGCCGGTTTTGAGGGGTTGATGCGATGGCGGCATCCGGTCAACGGCATGATTTCGCCTGGCGTCTTCATTCCTGTGGCCGAAGACAGCGGCCTGATCACCGAGCTCTCGCAGCTGGCGCTGGAACTGGCGTCCGATGCCGCCATCAAGCTGCAGGCGGCCGCTTCAAAGGACCTGATCGGGCCGGAGCCTCTCTTCGTGGGCGTGAACTTTTCGGTGAAGGATTTTTCGGCGGTCGATCTGCCCGGCATTCTGCAGGCGGCCATTGAACAGAAGCAGATGAATCCGCTGCAGATCCATCTCGAGATTGTGGAGTCGCTGTTGATGGATTCGCCGGAGAAAGCGCGAGCGGTGCTCGAAAAGTGCCGCCAGATCGGCATCAACATCTCGATCGACGACTTCGGTTCGGGTTATTCCTCACTGAGCTACCTTCATTTCTTCCCCATCGATACGCTCAAGATCGACCAGAGCTTCATCCGCACGCTGTCAAAGGACCAGGGCAGCAAGGTGCTTGTGAAGGCCATCATCGGCCTGGCGCACAACCTGGGAATGAAGGTGATTGCTGAAGGAGTGGAGACGGCGGCCGACGCCGAATACATTCGCTTGCAGGGCTGCGAGTACATTCAGGGCTACTTCTTCTCCAAGCCGCTCGCCTTTGAGGCGGCATCGGAGTTTGTGCAGAAATGGCAGCCGCCCAGCTTCTGAGAAACAGTGGTCAGTGGACATTGAACAGTGAGTCAGCGGCGATCCCATTCAGTCAAAATCAAAAAGCAGAGCCTTCGGTTTCGCTCGGGACGATGGGGCACCCACGTCTGTCACACGTGTTTGTAGTGGGTCGAGTCGAGACGAGTGATTCTAGAAGTGGATCTTGAATCCTGCTCCGCTTGGCGCGCCCACTGTGCCGCCGCCGGTGCTGATGCTGGTGGAGTTGCTCGAGGTTTCCTTCACAACCACAATAGCCACGATGGCGCCTACGGCCACGATTCCACCGATCAGTGTCATTCCATGCGCGCCGAGGAAGTGTGTCGGCGGCTTGCTCGGATTTGAGTTTCCAGGCGTACTCTGGGGCGCCACGTTGGTTTCGTTGATAGTGGTGGTGCTTGTGATGCCGTCTTTCGATGCGGTGACCTGAAGCTGCCAGGTGCCCTTGACCCCATTCATAACCAATCCGGAGGCGCGAGCCACGCCGTTGGCGTTGGTGACCACACTGAGGGTGCTGGCGCCATTAGCGAACGCGGCACTTGCTCCGGCGGCGGGATGAATGGCGAAGAGCACCGCAGCGCCGGCCAGCGGCTTGTGATTCTCATCCTGAACCTGCACGATGGGCTCGCGGGCCGTGCGTTCGCTGATGTTGTTCAGCGGCGCTTCATCGTCGAGGATGACGATCTGGAGAGCCTTGGGCGGTGGAGCGGCTTCCTGTGCTCCGAGCGGCAGGGCCGGTTCGAGCACCAGCAGGGCGATCGCCAGCAGGGCCACAAGGCGCGGGCTGATTCGTGAGTCAACGATTTTGGCCATAGGGCACTTCATCCTACCTTGCGCTTACTGCGCGGTAACCTGATTCGATTGGCCCTCGGAGTTGGTCAGTTCGACACTGACGCTGCCGATGGTAGCGGAGTTGTTACTCAAGTTGAATACCTGCGAATAAGAGAACGAGCTTCCGTATTGCACCGCCGTCGGGCTTGAGTACCAGGCGGTGAATTCAGAGGAAACGTCGACGGTGATCGCCGGATCGGAGATGGTGGAGCCGGGAGCCGCCGTGAACTCGAAATCGGCAGAGCTCATGTTGTCAGTGCTTGAATAGCCCTGAACAGTGACGGTGAGCGTGTTGCCGTTGCGCGCGAGGTTGACGCTGGTGATGACCGGCGCGGCGTCAGGGACGACCGTGACCACCGGCTGAATGTCTTGGTCGATGGGCTGGCCGTTGGCCTCGAGCGAAAGCGTTACGGTGATGGTAGCGGCGAGCGTGCCGGTCTGGATCTGCACGTTCGGCGTAGTGGTGGTGCCGGCAGGAATGGTGAAGTTGAACGTCGTTCCTCCGGTGGAGAACTGCACCGATGGATCGACCGGCCCTCCCGGTGACAGCGGATTTACGGTAAGCGTCATGGTGCCCGTGATGTCAACCGGATAGGGCTGCGACAAGATGAGGTTGAGGGTGGGCTGCTCGCCCGTTGCGGTGGTGCTGGGACCGCTGAATGTGAGTTGCAGGTTGGGCAGCGTGACCGAGAAGGGAACCGAACTGCTGGTCACACTCTTGGTCGGGTCGAAAACGGCGATAGCCCCGGCGGTAAGCTGCTGGAAGAAGCTGGCCGGAATTTGCGCGGTCATCTGCGTCGGACTCACATAGGTGCTGGAGATGGCTGCGCCATTGAGCTGGACGACCGAGGTCGGCGTGAACCCGTCGCCGGTGAGGGTGATGGTTGTAATTCCCGAACCGTAAGGCGCGCTGGTTGGAGCAATCGCCGTGAGCGAGAGGCCGGCGATCACATTCACGGTGGTGGTGGATGTGGCCGTGGCGTAGTCGGTGGTGTCGGGTGGGGTGTAAGAGACGCTCAGGGTTTGCGTACCGATAGGCAGCGTGGTTCCCGCTGGCGGATTATAAACAAATGTGCCTCCGGTGGGCGTGGCTGTGGCATCAAGCTGCGTGGCGCCGAGCGGTGTGCCATAAGGCAAATTGCCGGGACTCGGCCAGGTGATGGCCGGCGTGGCCTTGGCAATTGTCATGGTCCCCGTTGCCGAGCCCTGGTAGTTGGGATCGCTGATGGTGCCCACCACAGTGTAGTTCCCAGCCGCCGTCGGTGCGGTCGCGTTGCCGTTGTAGGTGAAGGCCACCGTCAGGCCGGCCGGGGTGGTTGTGGCTGTCGCCGAATTAGTCGAGCCGGTGTAGTTCTGGTTGAGGCCGCCCAGGGTAACTGTCGCCGTGGCCTTGGCGATGGTCATGGTCCCCGTTGCCGAGCCCTGGTAGTTAGGACTGTTGATGGTGCCTACCACGGTGTAGTTCCCGGCCGCCGTCGGTGCGGTCGCGTTGCCGTTATAGGTGAAGGTCACCGTCAGGCCGGCCGGGGTAGTTGTGGCTGTGGCCGAAATAGCCGAGCCGGTGTAGTTCTGGTTGAGGCCGCCCAGAGTGACTGTCGCCGTGGCCATGCCAATCGTCATGGATCCCGTTGCCGAGCCCTGGTAGTTGGGATCGTTGATGGTGCCCACCACGGTGTAGGTTCCTGCTGCCGTCGGCGCGGTCGCGCTGCCGCTATAGGTGAAGGTGACTGCCAGGCCGGCCGGGGTAGTTGTGGCCGTGGCCGAAATAGCCGAGCCGGTGTAGTTCTGGTTGAGGCCGCCCAGCGTGACTGTCGCCGTGGCCTTGGCAATCGTCAAGGACCCCGTTGCCGAGCCTTGGTAGTTGGGACTGCTGATGGTGCCCACCACGGTGTAGGTCCCGGCAGCCGTCGGTGCGGTCGCGCTGCCGTTATAGGTGAAAGTCACCGTCAGGCCTGTCGGGGTAGTTGTAGCTGTCGCCGAAATAGCCGAGCCGGTGTAGTTCTGGTTGAGACCGCCTAGAGTGATTGTCGCCGTGGCCTTGGCAATCGTCATGGACCCCGATGCCGAGCCCTGGTAGTTGGGATCGCTGATGGTGCCCACCACGGCGTAGGTTCCGGCCGCCGTCGGTGCGGTCGCGCTGCCGTTATAGGTGAGGGTCACTGCCAGGCCGGCCGGGGTAGTTGTGGCTGTGGCCGAGATAGCCGAGCCAGTATAGTTCTGGTTGAGACCGCCCAGGGTGACCGTTGCCGTGGCCTTGGCGATGGTCATGGTTCCCGCTGCCGAGCCCTGGTAGTTGGGATCGTTGATGGTGCCCACCACGGTGTAGGTTCCTGCTGCCGTCGGCGCGGTCGCGCTGCCGCTATAGGTGAGGGTCACTGCCAGACCGGCTGGGGTAGTAGTGGCTGTGGCCGAAATAGCTGCGCCGGTGTAGCTCTGGTTGAGGCCGCCCAGAGTAACTGTCGCCGTGGCCTTGGCAATGGTCATGGTCCCCGTTGCCGAGCCCTGGTAGTTGGCATCGTTGATGGTGCCCACCACGGTGTAGGTGCCGACCGCAGTCGGTGCGGTCGCGCTGCCGTTATAGGTGAGGGTCACTGCCAGGCCGGCCGGGGTAGTAGTGGCTGTGGCCGAAATAGCCGCGCCGGTGTAGCTCTGGTTGAGGCCGCCCAGGGTGACCGCTGCCGTGGCCTTGGTGATGGTCATCGTTCCCGCTGCCGAGCCCTGGTAGTTGGCATCGTTGATGGTGCCCACCACGGTGTAGGTGCCGACCGCCGTCGGCGCGGTCGCGCTGCCGTTATAGGTGAAAGCGACCGCCAGGCTGGCCGGGGTAGTAGTGGCTGTGGCCGAAATAGCCGAGCCTGTGTAGTTCTGGTTGAGGCCGCCCAGGGTGACCGTCGCCGTGGCCTTGGTGACTGTGATCGTGGTGGTTGCCGCTGGCGGAGTGGCATAGTCGGCGGGGTTGCCTGGCACAAAGGTCACACTCAGCGTTTGCGAAGCACCGACTGCGAGTGTCGTTCCAGCCGTGGGGGTGTAAGTATACGTACCTGGAACCAGCACATTGTTTCCGCCGATATTGTAGGTAGCGGACGCATCGAGCTGGGTCGCGCTCAGGGCCGTGCCGTAAGTGATTGCCGCTGGGGGCGCCCAGGAAATACTGGGCATGGCCTGATTCACAGTGAGAGTTACTGTTTGCGTAACGGCCTGGTAATTGGGCTCGCCCGTGGGCGTAAACGTGACGGAGACCTGAGTGTTCGATGTTACAAGTTCACCTAAAGGCGGCGAGTAGGAATATACGCCGGCCATGATATTTGATGTTCCAGGATAATAGGCCTGGGCGTTGAGCTGGTTTGCGCCAAGAGCCGCACCATAAGTAATGGAGGCCGGCGTCCAGGCGATGGTGGGCAAAGCCTGGTTGACCACCTGGCTCAGCGTGGATGAAGTGCTGCCGGCAAACGTGCTTCCGTTGCCGGGCGTGTACACCGCGGTAAGCGGTTGTGTGCCGGCATCCAGCAGCACATTCGAATCGATGGCCTGCGCGCCACTGTCGAGGTAGATGGTAACGCCGGTTGATCCCACGGCGAGGTCGATATTGCCGTCTTTGTTGAAGTCGGCCGCGGCCACGGAGCTTGCGTAGGTGGCGGGGAGAAGCACTTCGCCGGCCATTGCGCCGGTGCTTGAGCTGAGCAGGATGCTGGTGCCGGAGCCTGCCCCGGAGCTGTCGCCGGCCACGGCGATATCGGCAAAGCCATCGCCGTTGAAGTCTGCAATGGCGATGCCAGCCGGGCTTGCTGCTACACCGTAGATGGTTCCGGTTGGGAATCCGCCGGCCTGATTGTTGATGAGCACGTCGACGGTGCTGTCGGTGCTCGAAAGCACCGCCAGGTCGGGATATTTGTTGTTTTGCAGGTTGCCGGCTGCAATCCCGGTTGCCGATACGCCCACAGCGTAGGTGTTCGGGGTATTGAACGTACCTTCGCCGGAGTTGAGATACACGGCGACATCGGGGCCGGTGGCGCCCGAATTGTCGCTGATGGCGATGTCAGGATAGCCGTCATCGTTGTAATCGGCGACTGCAATGTCGGTGTAGTTGCTGTACATGTAGGGCGAGTTCGCTGACCAGGATGGACCAGAGGTGAGGAAGACGCCGCTACCCTGGTTCAGGTACATAGCCACGCTGGTCGATGAAATTACAGCGATATCCTCCAGGCCGTTGCTGGTAAATTCGCCGCTGGCCACGCCAACGGTGCCCGGGTAACTGAGGGCTGGAGCCGCCTGGAGCACGCCGGCGGTATTGCCGCTGTTGTAAAGCAGAATTGCGACGGTACCGTCGCTGGCGCCTATGACCAGAGAATCGGAGTAGCCGCTGCCGGTCAGATCGGCTGCTGCCATCGAATTTGAAGTTATGTCGATTGCGGTGGTTCCGGTAGTTGTGCCATAGACGATCGGCGTCTGGAATGTGCCATCGCCGACGCCCAGCATTACGACCAGGGAGACGGCTGTCGATTCGCCATTCTTTTGCAACGTGGCGATGTCGGGAATGCCGTCGTGGTTAAAGTCGCCGGTCACGGTAACGATGTTGCTAAAGCCGTTATTGGCGTAGGTGTTGCCCATCAGCAGGCCGCTGTTGCCGTTGACGATGGTGAGCGGTACCCCGGTGGTTGGGGCTAGCAGGCTGCCATTGTCGTAAAAGTCGATGCTATCGGTGATCGCCGGCACGCCGAGGCCGCCAGCGGTGACATTGGCAGTGAGGGTGACGGGGGCCGGATAGGTGATGGGGTTGGCACTGGAGCCCAGATTGACAGTGACCGGGGTGGGATTCACGGCGAACGTTACGTAGTTAGAAACAGCAGCCCCGTAGATACTGTCGCCGGGGTAATTGGCCCAGACGGTGTAGCTTCCAGGGGGTAATGCTCCGTAGTTGAAGCTGGCAATGCCGCTGGAGTTGAAGGTGAGGGTGGGATTGTTCAGGAATGGCAGACCGCTGAGCGAGACGGTTTCACCCGTGGGCAATTGAACTCCGGCGGCGCCCTGCACCTGGATGTTGACGATCGAGCCTGACGTGGGGGTGACGGTGGAGGCTGAAGTAGTGAGCGAGAGCGAGATTGTCTGGCCGATCACCTGAAGAGGCGTGCTGGTCAAGTTGGGGGAAGAGGTGGTGAGGTAATTCCCATCGCCG
>JBEKCW010000093.1:0-14006 GCA_050014675.1 Occallatibacter sp.
CGTTCCTTCATCGAGTGGTATAAACCTTGTGTGCCTGCCGAAGCATCTCACTCGAATTTGAAGAACCGGCCTGACTTGCGACGCCGCTGGTTCTACCTGATGCCGGTGGTCTTTGTGACCTACAGCCTGGCTTACCTGGGCCGCTCCAACTTCGGCTTCGGCGCTGCGGCGGGGCTGGCCAGGTCACTCAACATTACCGAGTCGCGCGCGGCATTTTTAAGCTCGGCATTTTTTCTCGGCTATTTTCTTTTTCAGATTCCAGCCGCAGCATACGCGGTTCGCAGGGGCGCGGTGCGGCTTATCTTTGGGGCTCTCATCTGCTGGGGAATCTTTTCGGCGCTCACTGGAGTCATCCACAATTTTTGGCTGCTGGTGGCCGATCGCCTGGCTCTTGGCGTTTCCGAAAGCCTGATCTTTCCCTCCATGCTGATCCTGCTGACCAACTGGTTTACGCGGACAGAGCGTTCGCGGGCCAACGCGGTGCTCATCCTCGGCAACCCGGTGACCGTGACCTGGATGGCCGCTGCCACCGGGTATCTGATCCGCGCTGTTGGCTGGCAGATGACGTTCATCCTTGAGGGCATTCCGTCGGTTGTTTGGGCGTTCGTCTGGATCGTGGTGGCGCGCGACCGCCCGGTGCAGGCCAAGTGGCTTTCACCGGAATCAAGCGCGGAGCTCACTCGCGCGCTCGCCCACGAACAAACCGCGCTGCCTAATTACGACCACTGGATGGCAACCCTGCGTGTCCCGGGAGTGGTCCTGCTGTGCTTCCAGTTTTTCTTCTGGAGTTTTGGAGTCTACGGCCTGGTGCTCTGGATTCCGGCGATGATCCACTCGGGCCTGTCGCGTGGAATCGAGGCGGTCGGCGTGTTGAGCGCCGCGCCATTCCTGCTGGGCGTGATCCTGATGCTGATGGTGGCTTATTTTTCCGATCGCATTCTCAAACGCAGGGCCTTTGTGTGGCCTTTTCTTATGCTGGCCGGTGTCGCGCTCTTCTGTTCGTACGCCACGGCGGGTCACAATTTCTGGATCGCCTACGCTGCGCTCATTGTTGCCGGCGGCGCAATGTACGCGCCCTACGGCCCGTTTTTCGCAATCGTGCCTGAAATGCTGCCCAGCACGGTGACTGGGCAAGTATTCGCGCTCATCAATACCTGCGGCGCGCTGGGCGGATTTGCAGGCACATGGCTGGTCGGCTGGCTGCAGGCGCTTACCGGCAACTCGCGCGACGGTTTTTTGAGCATGTCGATCGCGCTGCTGGCAGCGGGAGTGCTTACGCTTTGCCTGCGGACACCGGCACATCTACTGGAACCGCGGCCCGCGTAAACTCGCCGTCGACAAGCCGCCAGATTCCAAGCAGATTCTCGTTCTTCAACTCGTCGGGCAGTGCGGCCTGAGGAAAATCCTGATAACAAACCGGGCGCACGAAGCGGTAGATGGCTTGCGTGCCCACACTCGTCATGCGGCTCTCGCTGGTTGCTGGAAACGGTCCGCCATGCACCATTGCGTGGCATACTTCCACTCCGGTTGGGAAGCCGTTGACAAGCAGCCTGCCCGCCTTGCGTTCCAGAATTCGAATCAGGTCGGCGTTGGCGGCGATGTCGGCATCGGTTCCATGCACCGTGGCCGTAAGCTGTCCTTCGACTACATTCAAGAGCGCCACCAACTCGGCGCGATCTTCGTAGCGAATTACGAGCGTGCTGGGGCCGAAGATCTCGTGGGCCAGTTCAGGCGAACGCATCATCTGTTTGCCGCTCACTTGAAAGAGCGCTGGCGCGGCATACGAACCCGATGCCACAGCACCTTCGGCAAGTGTTTGAACCGCGCTGTTTTGCTTTCGCGCTGCTACGCCCGAGGCGTTATTGCGGCAGATGGCTTCAGTGAGCATAGGCGATGCCTGCGACTGCTCGACGAGAGATTTGAGCGTAGCCACCAGCGCATCAGCCGCCTGGTTACGCGGCAGGTACACCAGCCCCGGCTTGGTGCAGAACTGGCCAAGGCCGAGCGTGAACGAGCCAAACAAACCTTTCGCAATCTCGACGCCGCGAGTTGCAAGCGCTTCAGGCAGCACCACAAACGGATTTGAGCTGCTCATTTCCATGAAGCAGGGGATGGGTTCGGGGCGCGCCGCGGCAACTTTCATCAGCGACCGGCCTGCGGTGAGAGAGCCTGTAAATCCGACTGCTTTAATCGCGGGATGGGAGACAAGAGCCGCGCCTAGCTCCGCACCGGCTCCATAAAGCAACGCGAACACGCCTGCGGGTAGTCCGCAGGCGCGCACGCTTGCAGCAACAACCTGGCCAACCAGCTCGCTGGTGCCCGGATGCGCGGAGTGCGCCTTCACAATCACGGGGTTTCCTGCGGCCAGGGCCGATGCGGTGTCTCCTCCGGCCACTGAAAACGCCAGCGGAAAATTGCTGGACCCAAAAACGGCAACCGGCCCCAACGGACGCAGCACTGAGCGGATATCGGCGCGCGGCAGCGGCTTGCGCTCGGGCTGGGCTGGATCGATGCGGGCGTTGGTCCAGGAGCCCTCTTCAACTACCTGCGCAAAAAGCCGCAATTGATTCACGGTTCGCGCCAGCTCGCCTTTCAGTCGCGCCTCAGGCAATGCGGTTTCGCGATGCGCGCGCTCCACAACCTCCGCGCCGATGGCCTCAATACCGGCTGCGATGTGGCGAAGAAACGCAGCCCGTTCGCGGCCTGACAAACTGCTGTAGATTTCACGCGCATCCTCGGCCAGATTTGCCGCACGATCGAGATCTTCAAGCGAGGCGTAATGATAGGCCGGCTCGAGATTGGTTCCGGTTGCGGGATCGATGCCGTGAAAGCTTCCGCCTTTCAGTTCGAGGGGCTTGCCATCGACGATTGAAAAACCAGTCAGCATTGTTCACCATCACAAATCAAGGGAATTTGGGCCCATCGAGGGCTTGAATCCTGCGTCGCGCAGATCAGCCTCAACTGGGCTGATAATTATGAGTTTACTAGGGCGGAGTTGACCCGATCACGCTGGGGCTGGCGTGCTGGGTTGAGGTGGGTTAGTTTGGGTTTGTGCTATCACACGGAGAGTTAGCCGGACTCAGGGCTCGAACCTGCTTCACTGCCTTACAAACTTCACTGCTTCACTTATTCACCGCTTCACTGTTTCCGCTGACCCTTCACCTGGGCGATCATCTGGTTGACCTGGTCCTTCGCCTGGTAATTGGGGTTGTCCGCGAGAAGCTGCTGCCAATCGGCCAGCGCTCCTGCCGCGTCTTTCTTGCCCTGCCACTTCACCAGGCCCAGATTGAACAGCGTATTCGGATTATTGGGTGAGTAGCTGAGCGCACGGTTGAACTCTTCGATCGCCCGATCCGCGTCACCCAAGTACCAGTAGCCGGTTGCCATGTCGGTGCGCACAGATGCGTCGTCGGGCTTCACTTTCAGAGCGCGCCCGTAGTAGTCCACCGCCGTGGGATATTGCTTTGCATCGTAGTAGAGATTGCCCACACTGGTCAGCAACTCGGCATTGTTGGGTTGCGACTTGAGGTGCTCGACGAGCGGGGCTGCCTGGGAATCAGCCATCGCTTTCAACTGGGCGGGATCGTTGGCCTGCGCTGCCAATGGGCCTTTTGACGCGGTTGCATCTGCGCTTTTCGCTGCCACCGCCTCGCCGCTCTTCGCCGACCAGTGAATCAATAACCCTCCGCCAATGCCCGCTGCCAGACAAGCCAGCGACAGAATCACGGCCTGCTTTTGCGTCCACTGTTGCGATGGTTTCCGCTGCGTGCCAGTCAATTTTGCGTCGGTCATTTTCACGTGCGTCACTGGGCTACCGATCCTTTCGCGGCGTTCGGTGCATTCGAGGCTGTCATTACGTCGGAAATCATCTTCTGCACCTGGGCCTTGCGTTCGGGGTCCAGTTGCGGATTCAACTTTAAGAGTTTCTGCCATGCAGCCAGCGCGCCTTTGGGATCACTCTTGCCTTGCAAGCGGATCAAACCCAGATTGAAGAGCGAATTGGGATCTTTAGGGTCAAGACTCAATGCGCGATTCAGTTCGGCAATCGCCGGGTCAACGGCGCCGGATCGATAGAGGCTGATGGCCAGCTTGGTATGTGCTGCAACGTTTTTCGAGTCCAGCTGAACGGCCATTGCGTAATAGGTGGCGGCGTCTTTGAACTGGTGTGCACCATGGTAAACCGCGCCAATCTGCATCAGGAGCGCGCTGTTGTTGGGGTCCTTCTTGAGCTTTGCAAGCAGCGGCGCTGCCTGCTGGCTGGCAATCTGGCGCATCTCGGCGGGGCTCGGCATGGCTCCGGCCGCGGTCATGGCGCCGGAATGAGGTGAAGTGAGGGCAGTTTTGGCAACCGGAACTGCGGAAACCGGGTTCGCCATCGCCGTCCGTACCAGATATCCGACCGCCAGGCCGGCGCCCAGGCAGATTGCCGCCATTGCGTAAACCCGCGTCGCCTCAAGATAAACCCCGCCATCAACTTCGGCGGCAAGTGTCTTGTTTGAGTCATTTCGCATGCCGTATTCACCTCCGATCGGTGCTGCCTCCGAACAACCCCTGGTGCTTGCCCCTAAGGCCCCGATCCTCATTCACGGCGCTTTCCGCCCCGGGGCGGATTGATCGCACCGCTTGTTTCCGGCTCGCTCAACTGCCCAGCATGAACAGCTTTAGTGGAGCATCAAGCGGGCGGATTCGGCGTGACGGAGATCACATTCTTAGAGGGTTTTAAGGATGTGTGACTACGATCACTTTCGTGAGACTCATCACCTGTAAACATGCAAACGGAACTCCCAGAAGTGTGGCGACACAGCAAGGGAGGTCAAAGTTAGACGAAGAAAGTGACGGTTCTCACTTTTGGAAACAGCAAAGGCAAAATCGAGTGACCTTGGCGATTTTTACCGCTCTCCGTGGCTACCGCGCCCAAAGCTGTTCTCGCTCACCCATAACGCATTTCTTTTCGCTGGAAATTCGAACCGTCGTTGGCATCAACCGAATGCGAGTTTTGAGAGGTACCTGAGCTCGATCTCGCAGAAACAGCACGATTCCTGTGCAGGTGATTTGAGGAACCTGAACTTAGAAAGCATCAACACGGTCGAATTCGAGGTTCAGCCGAGCAACAGAATGTGCACCAGGAGGCATTACCAATGAAACGCAATCTTCTTATCGCAGTAATGTTCGTGGCAACAGCCGGTTTTGTGGCCGCCCAGAACACATACTCGCCCGGAACTGACGTCCTGGGCGCCCACCTCAACTACGGTCGCGGTTGCGCGGCCTGTCACGCACCGCACAGCGGCGCATACGGCAACGGCGCAGCGAAGACCGCGGACACCACTTCAGGCAACGTAGCCCTGTGGGGCGAGGATGTCGGCAGCCTGTACGGGAAGACCATCCTCACCGGCGGCGGCGGCTATTCCGAGACGCTGCCCACCAACCAATCGACTACCGGCGGCGTAACCACCTATGGCAACCTGCCCGGCAGCTCAGAGGCCACGGGCCTGCTGACCTGCCTGAGCTGCCACGACGGCAACTACGCGCAGGGCGCGATGATGAAGAACTCGGTTTATGAGGTTCTGCCTGCCGGTTACGGTGGCTACAACGCCATTCCCACACTGCTGGGCAACGACGGCACTACCCAGGGCAACTACCTGAACGATCACCCGGTGGGCGCAGCGGCTACCTTCGGCTGCAATAAAGTGCCGAGCGGCCAGACCTATGGCGAGAGCGGCTACAACTGGGATTGCACCATCAGCGGCTCAACTGTGACCGCCGGACCGAACATGGCCAAGTTCATCAACAACTATGGCTTCTTTGTTTCGCTCGGCACCAACGCCAGCGGCGCGCCGATTGTGGTTTGCACCACGTGCCACAACCAGCACCTGATGAATGTTGTCAGCGTCACGCAGACCGCTTCCACATTCGTCGCAGGCGGAACCGCCGCGGGGTCTCCTTCGGGCCTGGCCACCGGCTACTACCGCACGATGTTCTTCATCCGTGCGCCTTACTCCAACAACAGCTCAACCAGCAACAGCGCAGCGCAATTCTGCCGCCAGTGCCATGGTGGAGAGTCGAACGAAATGAACAATGGATCGGCTACAACCTCGTTCTAATCCGATCTGGCAATCAGCGGGGAGGGACAGGTATTTCCCACCCTCCCCGGCTTCTTCCAACAGGGGGTCAACCATGAATTTCAAACTTTCAAACCTAGGCCTTTCCCTGGCCCTGGCTGCAGCCGCTGCCAGCGCTCAGATCGCCTCGCACGCGCCCGCGCTCAAGCCGGCGCCTGCTCCATCCGCGTCGCCTGCCTCTGCCGCATCCATGATGGACCCGATCGTGGTGACCGCCGAGCCCGTTGCAAGTGTCAACGGCACGGTTCTGACCCAGGCCGACCTGGTCCGCGAGGAATACGCGATTTTCCCATACGCCCGCCAGCACAACGGAATCCCGAAAGACATGGAGCCCGAGATACGCCAGGGCGCGATGCGCATGATGATCTTTGAAGAGCTGGTGTATCAGGAGGCGCTCCGCCGCAAAATGACCATCCCGCCTGCGCGCATGCAGAAGGCCGAGATGGATTTCCGCAAGACATTCGCCACGCCCGAAGAGTACAACGCCTTCATCGAAAGCGAATTTCACGGATCGCAGCATTTACTCGATGCAAAAATCCAGCGTTCACTGCTGATCGACTCTCTGCTCAAAATCGAAATCCAGAGCAAGAGCCAGGTGAGCCTGTTGGAAACGCGGGGCTATTACGACAAGCATCCGGAGCATTTCAAGACTCCGGAGTCCTATATTTTTCAGACTCTGTCAGTGATCGTGCCCGACAAAGCGACTGCCGAGCAGTCAAAGCAGGCGCGCGCGCGGGCCGAGAAAGACCTCACTCAGGCCAAGGCGACGAAGACCAACGATGCATTCGGCTTGTTGGCAGAAAAGGGATCCGACGACGACTACCGGGTGATGGAGGGTCAGCACCAGGCCACTCCGGTGGATCAGTTACCGCCAATGATCCTTCAGGCCCTTCGTTCGATGAAGGTCGGCGACGTGAGCAACGTGATCCAGGTCGGGCAAGATTTCACCATTCTTCGGCTCAATGCGCATATTCCGGAAGGCAAGCAGAAGTTTGAAGCCATACGGGTAACGCTCGCCAAAGATCTCCAACAGCAGAAAACCAACCAGCTCCGCGCCGCACTGGACCAGAAACTACGGCAAAACGCAAAGGTCCAGGAACCATAGACGGCTGCGAGGGGTTTCGGCCAGGCTGCAAGCCCTCTCGAAACCGCTCGAAGCCGTGAACGCATAAGTCAACCGCAAGAATTAGCCAAGTGAAGTGATGGATCGCATACAGTGCCCGGTTACATTCGAGTTGCGTTGCTTGTCCCCGCGGGGCTGCTGCTCCTGGCAACGCCCGTTGCCGCGCAGCTGAAGCTGGGCGACTTCAGCAACACTTTGAATGGAAATGTGTCATCGGGCTATACCGCCGACTTTGGCAACCAGACTTCATCGGACCATGGCTGGACCGCAGGCGGGACGACCAACCTGGGGGGAAGTTTTTACAGCCCCAACTTCCTCAACTACGCTGCGTCGATCTACCTCAATCAGTCGCGCGCCAACTCCGCATTTCAATCCATCTCCGATTCCAGCGGCGTTTCGTTAGCCACGAATATCTTTGGCGGCAGCCGGTTCCCGGGCGCCATCACCTATTCCAAAAGCTTCGACAGCGAGGGCAACTACGGCATCCCGGGCACTCCCAATTATGTAACTCACGGCGACAACGGAGAATTCGGCATCAACTGGGGCTTGAATCTGCCTAATGCGCCCTCCCTTTCAGCGGGCTTTCAACTGGGTACGGACACTTACTCGGTCTACGGATCGAATGACCAGGGCAACAGTACATTTCACTCGCTCAATCTCCATTCTTCCTATGTGCTTCAAGGTTTCAACATGACCGGCACCTACACCCTTGGCGGGAACAATTCCCTGGTTCCAGAAGTGGTGAGCGGCGAATCGAACACTCAGATTCACTCAAGTTCCGACGGGTTTGGCTTTGGGATCTCGCACAGTCTCCCATTACATGGTTCGGTAACAGCCAGCGCCAGCCGTTCAAGCTTCAATACCGAGGCCGCTGGCTCAACTGAAACCGGCACGGTTGATCTGTTCAACCTTGTCGGAGCCATTATTCCGGCGCAAAAGCTTACCATCTCAGGCAATTTCGATTATTCAGACAATCTGGCCGGGCAACTGGCTGAGGCGGTGGTAAGCGCCGGCGGCGCGGTTCCGGCCAGCCTTGCCGACCAGACCTCTTATTCTGTCGATGCCCAGGTCACCATGACCTATCTCGTATCCGAGGCGATTCAAACCTCGCTGTATGCGGAGCGCCGCGACCAGTATTACCTGGATGAGGATTACAGCGCCAACTCCTACGGCGGAAGCGGAACGTTCACGCACCGGCTTGGAAGCGGCACCTTCAGTTCGTCATTGTTGCTTGCCGCCAATACCGCGGCGCAGCAGGGAGCAGACTCCCTGAGCTTCGCGGCCTCTGCGCATTATTCGGGCGAGGTTGAGGGGTGGGTCTTCAACGGAGCGGCGAGTTACGCCCAGAACATGGCCACCCTGCTGGTGGCGGACATGAACTCGACTTACGACTTTTCGGCCAGCGCCCATCGAAGAATCAGACAATTCACAGTCAGCGCCGGAGGTTCGAGCGCGAGGACCGCCTTGACCGGCCAGTCGGGCACCACAAGCAGCAGCGAAAGCTACAACGCCAGCCTGGGCTACACATCATTGATCGACGCCACAGGCAGCTACTCCAAATCGAGCGGGCTTGCGCTGGCAACAGGCGCGGGACTGGTATCGTTGCCGATTCCATCTCCCACGCTGCCCTCTGACCTGGTTGCTCTTTACGGTGGAACCAGCTATTCGGGCGCGCTTTCGAGCGTGCCAGTCAAAGGGCTCTCCCTTTCCGCCGGCTACAGCAGATCGAACACCGACACCAGCGACAATGGAACCAGCAGCAGCAATCAGAATGAACAGTACAGTGCATTAGTTCAATATCGCGTTCGCAAGATGGGATTCACCAGCGGCTACGCGCGGCTGGAACAAGGATTTGGCGGCTCTGCAAGCTCGGCGCAGACAGTTTCTTCGTTTTACATGGGGATAACGCGTTGGTTCAACTTCTTCTAAACGAAGAGCGGCGGAAAAACGGCTGGGCAATACCGGTTCTCATCCTTGTCTTGATGGTCCCGGTCGTTGCATATCCGAAACCCAAATCCGTCACGCCTCCGGAGCAGTGGGAACTCTCGCTCGACGGCGGCCGCAGGCTTGTGTGGGAGCACAGCTTCAGCTCGGAATCCGAGGTAAGGAAGGTTGGTTTCTGGGGGAAGCTGGTGGACGTGGTTGCGGGCGCGCCCGAGATGCACGCCATGGTGCGCCCCTTCAGCGTGGTTACAGACTCGCGCGGACGCATCATCGTCACCGACCCGGGCGCGGCGGGGGTGCACATTTTTGATTTCAGCGCGCACAAGTACAAATTTATCCAGCATGCAAAAAACGAGCGCGACGCGATGCTCTCGCCGCAGTGCGTGGCAGTGGACGCCGAGGACAACATCTACGTAACCGACTCCAACGCAGGCGTCATCTTTGTCTTCGACGCCAATGGCAAGTACCTTCGGTCGATTGGCAGCCTGGCCGGCGGCGAAGGCTACTACGAGCGGCCGACCGGAATCGCGGTCGATTCTGCCGCGGGACGCATTTACGTGAGCGACACCCTGCGCAACAAGGTGCTGATTCTCGATATGCAGGGCAAGGTGATTCAACTGATCGGCAAAAAAGGCCAGGACGACGGCGAGTTTTATTTCCCGACCGAGCTGCGCCTCATCGGTCCCGATCTCGTTGTCGTCGATGCGATGAACTTCCGCCTGCAGTTTTTCGATCGCTCCGGCAAATTTGAGTCGTCGATGGGAAACCTGGGCGATAGTGTGGGCTCGCTCTACCGCCCTAAGGGCGTCGCCTTCGACTCCGAAGGCGACGTCTACGTAGTCGATTCTTCGCTCGGAGACGTGCAGGTTTTTAATCGAAAGGGTCAGTTACTGTATTACTTCGGCGAAAAAGGAACGCGTGCCGGAGAATTCCAACTGCCCTCTGGACTGTACATTGATCATGACGACCAGGTTTACGTGGTCGACTCATTCAACCACCGGGTGCAGGTATTTCACTATTTTGGATTGAGCAAGCCGGCAGGGGAGGCGACCAAATGAGGCTCCGCATACTCCTGACCATATTTGCACTGGGCTGGTCGGCAACGGCTGCCCCGGGCCAGATTGTGGGCGACGCATTGGGCGTACACGACTTCGCGCCCAAAGGCACATCACCTGTCACCGGTATGCGTCCCGACTCCTGCTCTTACTGCCACGCGCCGCATTCGGGTTTGAACACGGGATTGTGGAATCAGAAACTCACCCGGCAGATCTATACCACCTACTCGAGCAACACTGAAAAAAATCCAACGCAGCAACCTGTGGTGGGCGGGCCGAGCAATCATTGCCTCAGTTGCCACGATGGCACGGTGGCGATGGGCTCTACCGTTGTGTATGGCCAGGTCACCACGCACGGGTCGATGAATGCGCAGGATGTCTTCGGCAGCAATATGCAGCCGACGCATCCCTTCAGCATGGTGCTTCCGCTTAAAGACAGCATCGACCTCTATGCCTCGGTGGCTGCGAACCATCGCACCAACGACCCCACGGGATCTGTCACGCTTGTGAACGGGAACGTCGAGTGCACATCGTGCCATAACCCGCATGTACAGGCCAAAGACCCGATCGCTCTCAACTTCCTGGTATTAAACAGTTCGAGCGGGCAGCTTTGCCTCGCCTGCCATAATCCCAATCGCAGAATCAGCGGGCAAGTAAATCCAATCGCAGACTGGACGACCGGCGCTCACGCCATGTCTACGGCAAAAATCTCGGTGTCCGCCTCGCTGGGCAGCTACCCCACGGTGATGGCAAACGGCTGCGAATCGTGCCACGCCGAACACAATTCCGCCGCGGGGTCGCGCCTGCTTCGCGGATTGAACGAGCAGGACTGCATTGGCTGCCACAACGGATCGAATGTGTCGCCCATGCCGGCCTATACCGACGTCTTTGCCGAGTATGCTTCGCCCAAGGTCGGCCATCCGTTTCCATCTTCAAACAATCCTCATGACGCCGCTGAGGCCGTATTGCTGAACAACAATCGTCATGCCACGTGCATGGATTGCCACAATGCGCACAGCGCTCAAATTGTGGGAACCTTTCCCCGGCCCCCACTCATGCGGATTTCGCAACGGGATATCACTGGTATCAGCGCAACCGACGGCACAACCATCCTGAGGCCCGCTGTCAATCAGTATGAAAACTGTTTCCGCTGCCACGGAACGAGCACGGGCAAGCAGGTGCTGCCTATTTACGGATATTTCCCTAACCGCATTGTGGCGGCCGGCGACCCGCTCAATCTCATTCCTCAATTTGCCACTACAGCCACGTCGAGCCACCCGGTGATGCATGTGAGCAACAGCGTTCTTTCGCAGCCGAGTTTGCGCACGCGCATGCTGCAGCTTGACGGCGTAACTTCAGGCCGCGCCATGGGCACCCAGATATCCTGCATGGATTGCCACAACAGCGACGACAATCGCGAGTTCGGAGGCACGGGCTCGAACGGGCCGCACGGATCGAAATGGACGCATATCCTCGAGCGCCGCTACGAGTTCAGCCAGACCGCGACGCCGGGCGGATTGATCAATAATCTGTTTCCCACTCCCGACCTCACCATTACCGGCCCCTACGCCATGTGCGACAAGTGCCATAACCTGGCCACGCAGGTGGTGAACAATACCAGCTTCAAGTACCACAGCAACCACATCAACGATGGCTTCTCCTGCTCCACCTGCCACACGGCTCACGGCATGGGCGCCAACATCGCCACCATTACCGGCGAGCGGCTGATCAACTTCGACGCCAACGTGGTTGCCCCCAACAACGGCCAGCCGATCAGCTACAGCCACGCTACGAACAGTTGCGTGCTGGTCTGCCACCAGACCGCGCACAATGCCAATGGCACAGTGACCCACGTAGCTTTGCGGGTGGGCTTCTCACCTCACAAATAGCAGACGGAATCGCTCCTGAGTCCATTGTGCGCGCGGGTGAGCTCAAATTACCTGCAAGATGCCTGAGGCAGAATGTGGCGGGGTGGAAGCGGTCCCGGGTACGGGCTCGGCGGGGAGTCGAGGAACTTGCGTTTGCCTTTAGATTGATTTTGGACTCACCACGGTACAGCGATTATCGGGGGTTACCCATTGGCTCGCAGGATTTCGGGCTATCCCCGGTTCCCAAAAGCGTGGGACCGGGGGCACCCAGATTGTTGCATGGGGAAGAGGGCCACCGCCCAAGAAAAATCCCCCATTCGCGATTTTCCGCGAAGGGGGAATTTTGAATGATGCAAGCTCAAGCAAAGATGGCGAAGTCGCTCCGGTTGCTACCATCCGGTGGGTGAACCGTGGCAGGTGCCGAAGCCCTTGTCGCTATAGGTACCATTTGCATTCGGCGCAGGAAGCGTAGGGCCATTGCTTAACGCTGGAGGACCTGCCAGTGCCGACTCGAAGTCCCACGAGTAGCCGTTCTGACTGAGTGTCAGGCCCATCACGCCCCAGTAGTACCCGGAATACGCCTCGAGATTCTGTGCGTTGAAATTCACGTTGCCGGTAGGATCTTCCTGGTTTGTTTCGCCCGCGCCGCTCGTGACAGGGGTCAGGACGATCGGATCGAGTGTTTCGCCGCCGGTGCCGACGATGAATTCACGTATGCCCCTCCGACGATCAGGCGTTCCATTGGGATCGACGGGCTGGTAGCGAGCATAGAGGTGGTCGTGTCCGTTCATCACCAGGTCGGCGTTGTACTGATAGAGCAGTTGCCAAAAGGCCTGAGCGGTGATGCCTTCTTCGGTGATGCCGTTGGTAGCGCTGAACGTGGGCTGATGCCAGTACGCGGCTGTGCAAGCGGAGTGATTCGCCTCGAGATCCTTCTTCAGCCATTCAAGTTCGGAGGCAAACCAGGAGCCTGTTGTGGAGCAACCGCCGGGCTGTGTCTCGCACTCTATATTGAGCGAGATAATGTGCCAGGAGCCAAGATTGTAGGAGTACCAGCCGTCTCCGACTCCGACTGTGCCGCCCGCCGGTACGGTGGATCCGACTCCACCCGTTTGCTCGAAGTGTCCCGCCTGTCCATCAGACCGCGGTATAGGTTGGGGGTTGGGAGTGGTAGCGGCCGGATAGCCACACCCGGTCATCGTTGATGGGCACGGGTCAGCGAGAGTAGTCGTGATCGGTTGCCCAGTGGTATCGACCTGGTAGCCGTTGAAGTATGAGAAATAGCCGTAGCCGGCAACGCCGGTGGCGCCATGCTCGTCATAAAACTCGTGGTTGCCGGGCGCCGGCCGCGTGATCATTTTGAAAGCGCCATAGGTCAAATCGTACGAGTTCTCAAAGTCGTCGAATTGTCCAACCTGGTATTGCAGATCCCCGGCGATGGCGACGAGATCAGGCTGCAGCGCCTCAATCTCATTTGCAGTGGCCTCTTGTGACTGCCAAAGAGAGGTGGTGGAGTAGGGAGCCTTGGGAGTGCCACAGGTTTCATGCGCCGACTCACCAGATTGCTGTTCGCCAGGCTCGCAAGAGACGTCGCCGACCACCGCGAGCACGGGCGCCGTGCGGTTCGTGTTTGCGTAAGGCCACGGATTCTGGTTCGGCGCGGAATTGCCGTTCGACCATTGATTGTTGGGGTTTTGATTCTGCGCATTTGCTGTTGCGGCAAATGCGAGTACGGAGACGGCTGCTGCAACGAGCACTGCCGCCTGGAACCTGCTTTCGACCATCTTCATGCAGACCTCCGGTTCGGATTTGTGGTTGGGAATTACTGGCCTAGACGTTGGGGGGTAACTTGCCAAGTTGGGAATACTTGCCAAGTTGGTGCGAGTTGCTGAACGAC
>JBEKCW010000094.1:0-13936 GCA_050014675.1 Occallatibacter sp.
CTGTACGAATGTCCCTACGAGGAGCTTTATCTGAAGCCTTCGTCGGACGCAGTGAAAGAGACCAATGAGTTATGGAACTGGGATGTTGCCGAGCTGTTCATCGGATCTGACTTTCACAATATTCGCAGGTATAAGGAGTTTGAGATTTCGCCGCAGCGGGAATGGATCGATCTGGATGTGAATCTCGATCTCCCCGACCATACCGTGGGATGGACCTGGAACTCCGGTTTTCAAGTTGCTGCGCGGATCGATGCCAAAACAAAAATATGGTATGGCGCGATGCGCATTCCCTTCGCTGCACTCGATTCGCGGCCTCCGGTTGCCGGCATGACGTTTCGCGCTAACTTGTTTCGCGGTCAAGGGCCGCCGGAGCGGCACAAATCGATTGCCTGGATGGCCCCTATGAGCGAAACCTTTCACACCCCGGAGAAATTTGGACTGCTGACACTTGTAAAAGATAAGTAAGTGGCTGGCATGCGCAGGGTCAATTTGCGATCGGAACGGGTGTTACATCGGCTTCTTGCGGGTTCGCGGCACCTGTCGCTGGTCCATGCCACACTCCGCCGCCGTACGTAGTAATGTAAATTTTGCTGCTGTCGTTCGGATCGAGGATGATGCGATTACCCTGCTTGAAGTCGTAGCCCTCGATGCGTTTCCAATTGACGCCACGATCAGTTGAACGGTATGCAGCGGTGTCAGAGCCGGTGATATAGAGAGTGTCGGGGTGGCGCGGATCAATGGTGAGGTCATACACATGCTGCGCATGCGTGAAGAGCGTTTGCCATGTTTTGCCGCCGTCGTCAGAGACAAAGATGCCGCCATTCTGATCGGCCACATCACCCATCTGCCCCCATGCGGTGAGATACAGCCGCTGGGGATTGCGAGGGTCAACCTCGAGGCCTGTTGGGCCGGTAACACCCGCCGGCAGATCGATGCGCTGCCAGCGTTCGGCTTTGTCGGTTGAGCGATAAACGGCTCCATCGCCTGACGGAGAATGATTGAAGCCTTCGTTGCGGCGAGAGACAACAAGATACAGAGAGCCGTCGTGCGAGGGCGTGATACGCCAGGCAAAAGGTTCGGCGCCTGCGATGCCGACGTTTTTCTGCGTCCAGGTGCGGCCATTGTCGGTGGACTTGTAGACGCCGCGGCCAAATGCGCAAGCGTAAAGGGTGCGGTTGCCGGCGGGGCTCGATGGATCGAGGAGGATGTGAGTGATGGAGTCCTGCGGAATGCCGATGCTGCTCGGCTGCCAGTGATTTCCGCCATCGGTCGACACCGCGACTCCGCCCGTGAAAGTCGCAACATCGCGCCCGCGCCACATTTTAGGGTGAGGCAGATCGTGTACGCCACTGAACGCGCCCCAGAGCAGACCGCGCTGAGCAGGATCGAAAGCCAGCCAGTAAGTGGTGTTGCGCCAGTTATCGGGTACGCCTGCAGATGTGCTTCGCCACGATTGACCGCCATTGATGCTCTGGAAAAGACCCATGTCGGTGTTGTCCATATATATATGCCGTGGATCGAAGGGATCGAATTGCATCCCGTAATTGGTGGTTACATCCATGCCTCGAGAGGTCCAGCTTCCATCGTTTAGTTGCTTTGAGTTCATCTGCTGCCAGGTTGCGCCGCCGTCTAGCGTGCGATAAGTGCGGAATAGGTCGGTCGCATAAGCTACATTCGGATCAGTGGGCGCCACGCCGAGACTGTCGGGCGCGTCGAACCAGATGTTGGGATTGCCCTGTCCGGCGCGATGCTCTATCCAGCTCGATTTCAGGTTGGCGGCAGGTTGGTTCGATTCCTTGAAAACAATCTTCCAGGTCTGGCCGCCGTCCACCGTTTTGGCAATGCCGTTGAACAGGTTTTCATTGCCTTCTCCGAGTTGAATGCCTCTGAAACCCGCATAGGCAACCTGGGGATGAAAATCGCTGGCGGCGATGGCTTCAAAATTTCCTGAGCTTTGTTCGAGCGCAGGCGTGATTGCGCTCAGGTGGCGGCCGGAGTCTTTTGAGAGATACACCTTGCCATCCATGCTGGTCGCGTAAATCCAGACATCATTGCCGGATTGGGCTGCGCTCGCCGCTCTTATTTCTGAGTCAATGCTGCCCAGTTTCGTAACTCCGCCATCAGGGCCGATGCCGTACGCTGACGCCCCAGATATTGCGATCACGCTGGAGCCATTTGCAGTGAGCAGCAGGACGCGGTGTGGCAGCGCAGCGAGCCGTTTCCACGAGACGCCGCCGTCCGCCGATGAGACCAACACGGCTCCATCGCCTCGTCCTTCTTTCGCTGCATCAAGTCTGGAGTGCCCGCCCGGCTGAAATGAAAGATAAATATGTTTCTGGCTTCCCTGGCTATCGCTCCGGTTGCCGTCGGCAGCAATAGCGATGGCCGTGATATCTCCGCCGGGATAGGCGGGATCGCTGGTGGTGAGGCTGTAGTTAGCACGGTCGCCGATTAAATGCTCGACTGTGTCCCGCGCCGGATTGGGAAAGATCATCGTCCAGGTGCGCCCCGAGTCGCTGCTCCGCCACAACGCGGCATTCGCTGCGTAAATAACTTTGGGGTCCGCCGGATCGAAGACGAATGTCGCGATTTGCTCGCGAAGATTGAACATGCGCCACGACTCGCCACTGTCGCGCGTGATGTAATTGCCGGTCATGTCGCAGTGCTCAACTACCGTACGGGAATCGTGAGGGCTGATGGTTGGAAAATATGTAGTGCCCCCGCCGCCTGGACCGATGATTGTCCAGCGCGCTGTTCGCGAACTTTGACCATGACTGGCAACTGCGACGAAAGACAGCAGGACCGCCAGGAAAAAGGCTCGTCGAATTTGCACATTCGGATTCATTCGGACAATTATCCAACCCGGCCGCTCAGCCTTTTTGAAACGCTGGAGGATTGTTGGCTCCCTATATTGACAGCCGAAGTTCGCGCGCGGCATTTCCGTTGTATACCTTGCGCAGAATGTCCTCTGGAAGATTGATTCCGTAAATGCGCCAACGGCCTTGCGGCGGCACTTTGGCCGGAGCGTAATCGAAATATTCATCGTTGGTCTCAAGAAACCGGTAATAGATTTCATAGAGTTCGTCGCCGAAAAGCTGCTGCGGATAGTTAGTGGCATGGGGCGTGGCATCGGTGCCAAAGAGAATTCTGTCTTGATATTTCTCGAAGAATGCGCGGCCTGCTCGCGGCTGGCGCCCCAACTCACCGACTCGCGCCGCGATGTCGACATGCATGTTCGGGAAACGGTCGAGATTCTGGGAGACATTGTCGAGATTTTCAGCAAAGTTGCCCACGTGCAGCACGATAAAGTGCGTGTTGGGATGACGCGCGATGACCCGGTTTCTGGCCTCGATCAACTCCGCATTGCTTGGGAAGTCTTTGCCGTAGAAGGACCAGTCAGGATGATTGTTCAGCTCTTCGAATCGCTCGTTGAACCGGTCAGTGGGCGTAAAAAACGCGATGGGGTCGGAGATATGGATTGCGACCGGCATGTTTAATTGCCCGCACGCGTCCCACATGGGATCGAATCTCTTGTCGTCGATCTTCACCAGCTTTCCGGTGGTGATGTTATCGCGCAGGTAAAGGCCGAGCGTCTTGAGAATCTTGAGTCCGTGCGCCCCGTCGCGGTGCGCTTGCTCAATTGCTTCGGCCTGTATGCGCGGATAATCGGGCTCCAGGAATCGCTCATAGCATGGTTCGGTAAGAGTGTAGAAACGATCGCGATAACTTCGATCGTATCTTGCGATAGTTTCAGTTAAGCCCGACCCGTATCCTCCGGTGAGGTTCACCATGGAACGAATGTTTTTGCGGTCCATTACCGCGAGCAGTTCGTCGGGCGTGGCGTGGAAGTCCCGCGCCGCGCCCAGGTCAACACCGTTGATGGACTTGCTCGACTCGGTAATGTGGGTGTGGAAGTCGACTACCGGGAAGCGCGCTCTCTCAACTCTTGTCTCGCGCGTGTGCAACATGCTGGTGGGCTGATAGTCGGGAAGATTGAGCACGGCGGGCTTGGGCTGTTCATCGTTGCCCGGGGATGCCTTGACACCCGCGCGCGCCGCAACGCCAGATACCAGCCCTATGCCCGTTCCGTACAACAGTTGGCGGCGATTCATACGCTTAGTCCTCCTCATTTTCGATGCCGGGCCTCTGGCTACTTGCCGGTTGAAAGCTCCTCCAGAGCCTCCCTGGCCAGATGATGAGACATGCGGGTATCGGGCAGGATCAACGCTTTTTTGAACGACTCTCTTGCCGCGTCGTTACGCTGAAGCGCAGCTTGCAACAGGCCGACGTTATACCACCAGGACCCGGAGTTGGAGTTGGTGTCAGAGTGGCTCAGTGCTGCCGCGAGGGACGCGCGAAGCTGTTGGTCAGCCTTCTTTGCTTCGTAAGTGCCAAGAGATTTCTGTGCATCGATCACCCACGGCAGGCTGGTTGAATCAGTAGCGGCCGCAGCCTTTTCGAACATCCCGGTGGCCTGCTTCGTCTGCCTGCAGTTTTGCGCAATTTCGCCCAGTTTCACAGCGTCTCGCGCTGAATCTCCATTGAGCTTTATCTCCGCCTGCGCGTCGTTGAGAAAACCCTCAGCGGCTTTGCAGTTCCCTGCCTTGGCCCACGCAGCGGCCTGCATCAGCTTGATCTCGAACAGCACCTGGCCTGACGTGATTCCGCCCTCTTCGCTGGGGAAAAATCGATTCTTGAAGAGCGCCAGCGCCGGCTCAAACTGCATTGCCTCAGCGCGGGTCAATGCAAGCTGATAAACAAGGTCAGCGGGCATCTTCGAGTCGGGAGCATCGGCGGAGGGGTATTGCGACAGTGCGCTTGCGCGGTCGGCCGCCGATGCACCGGTCAGGCTCATTGTGGCGTCTAGTCCTGCGTATATATCCTCATTGTCCCGGTCTGTCTGCAGTCCCTCGCGATAGGAGGCGAGCGCATGTTGCGGATCGCCTTTCAACTTCAGGTATGCGTCTCCAAGATCGGCATTCACCACCTTGAGTTGCGGAGAAAGTTGCTTGGCCTGGGACCAATGGGCCATTCCGGCATCGACCATCCCTTTTGAAAAGAGCAGCGTGCCAAGCAGGTAATGAGCAGTGGCGTCATTCTCGTTTGCGGCCAGCGCGGCCTCAAGCACGGCTTTGTCAGTCTCCGATGAAGGAAAGACGAGGCTCGTAGAAAGCGCTGAGCCCGCCTGCCAGTTCGAGGGCGCGTCTGCGCCCAGCTTCTGCATGCAGTACGCGGCGTAATAGAGCACTAGCGGATGATTCTGCGGGAGCACCGAGCCGGGCTCGCTTTCATCCTCCTTGACTTGGGGGTAGGTGCGACCGAGCGCGTCCAATGCCTTTTGAAAAAGGCCTAGCCGCATGTACTCGGCTGCCACGCGCAATACGCGATAAGGATCGGCTGCCAGATGATCAAGATCCGGCTTGCCTGTATCTTCTTTCAGAAAGTCGCTCGTCGGGTCGGCACTCATCGCCAGATTCGCGATCCGGTCTGCGTCGTCGCGCTGACCTGATGCCCGCTGCACCGCCTCCAACTCCTCGTGCGCGCGAAGATTGGCTGGCTCCGCGGCCACGGCATCAGTTAGAAATGAGGCTGCGCCTTTAAGGTCGTTGGCCCGCGCCCGCATTTCCGCAAGCCTGATCGCGGCTGCTGCACGCAGGCTTGCCTGACGGTAGGCGATCTCATAGGCCGTCTCAGCATCGCGCCTGTGTCCCAGGCCTTCATCGGTAATTCCCAGGTAATAGGCGATCTGGGAGTTGGGTGTGTCGCGCTTTTGCGCTTGATCGAGCAATCGCGCCGCATCGTCATATCGCTGGAGCGATGCTGCCAGCCTTCCCGCCGCGATCTCGAGCGACTGGCTCTGCGGAAATTTCTTAAGCGCACTCCCGTAGGTTTCGGCTGCGAGTATTACTTCGCCATTCAGTTCCTGATTCAGGCCCACCTGCAGCCAGTCGTCTTCAGTTCGATCTGCCGGCTCAGGAACCCGCTCCGCTTGCTGAGGCCCTACCTTGATCGTGGACTCCGGATCCCAATCGTACTCGCCATCGGTTTGCTTCAGCAGCGAACGGCCCGCCGCATCTTTCAGCTCGAAGGTCACTTTTCCAGCGCCAGCCTTGGGAGTGATCGAATGCGACCATGTGTTCTCCGGCTTTAGATCCGCGGTTTCAGTCCAAAGAGTGGCACCATTCTGCGTTAGCGCGATTTGCCCGCCATTCACGCGCTCATTCACATTCAATGCGACTGTGACGTCGGCGCCATGCGTAGCGAAGTGAACGACTCCGGACCTGTTGGCGCGCGAAATTCCGCCCGTGCCGCGAACCGGCATCCAGTACTCGCTGAAACGGATGCTCTGGCCGGGCTCGAGAAACGAATACGTCTCCTGGTTGCGGAAGAGGCCGGCCTGCACTTCGGCGTACGCGCTCTGGTTGTCTGATAGGGCAGTGCGCCAGGCCAGGCCCGCCGGATCCACGCCCCATGTCCAGATTTTCTTTGCCGGCAGCTCGCGATATTCGGCGTAGTGAGCCACACCGGTATCGGTATGCGGACTCCAGATGCCCATGAACGGTTCATGGCTTCCATGCACAAAATACGACACCGGCCCATCGGTCTGGTTCTTGATGATGCTCAGGTCTTTGCCCTCGGCATCGACCGGCCAGCGGTACACGTCGGTGTATCCATGCGAAGCAATAAACCGCATCGGGTAGTCAATGCGCGAATCGTCCCACACCTGCACACCAGCGTTGTTCCACCAGTAGTAACGATGGCGGACGTCGCTGGGGTTATATAGGGTCACTCGCTCTTCAAGGAGCGTTGAGCCGGGTTTCAATATCAGTTCCACGCCCCATTGCATGCCGTAGGCCCGATCGATATTGCCCACCCATACTGAGGCGCTGCCGTCGTCATGAGCCGCATACGCAAAGTCGACCGGCGACATTGAAACCCAGTTATGCGACACCGGAAAATTGAATTCCACTCCGAAGGCGGCCCACGCCCCGCGATAACCAATCTGCGCCTTCTTGATTGAAGGGTTGGCATAGAACATTGACTGCCCGCTGATTTTGTCGATGCAGGTGTAGAGGTGACCGCCGATATCCGGCAGCACCGTGCACTTTAAATATTCGTTCTCAAGAAAAACCGCGCGCCAGGCATGATTGGTCTTCTCGCCGGTCAAATTGGTTCTCAGCGTGTAGGGATAATTGAAGCGGCTCGTTTGGTAGGCATCGAATGGCGGGTTGGGATCGGGCTGGCCCTCTTCATAGGTGGGCAGCGTAAACGTGCCCTGCCAGACCTTGACCTGGGCTCTAAGGGAACCGCAAAACAGGATAGAAAATCCCGCCAGCAACAAAACACAAAAAGAGCTTTTTTTCACAATCGACATCCCTCGCCGCTTTTGGGTTGGCCCGCATTCGTGGAACTTGGGCTCATTATATTCATCAGTCTTAGCCAGATAACATTCCGTTTTCTTATCATAGATGAGCTTTTGAGTTCGTTTATAATTCTTTTTGACCAATGCTACAGGTCATTGTGCGGCCATCGAGGCCTGCACCCCCGTCTGACTGCCGGAAAATGGAGAACATGCGCGGATGAAGCCGAATGCTCAATCAAGACAAGTGCCTTGCTTTGCAATTTTGCTGATTCTGGCTGTCCCGACCTGTTTCGCTCAAACCGCCGGGCAAGACAGCTGGAAAGTGATCGGCCCCGGCGGGGGCGGCACCATGATTGCCCCGGTCATCAGCCCCCACGATTCAAAGCTAGAGGTCGAACACTGCGACATGACCGGCGGTTACGTGACGCGCGACAACGGCGAGTCGTGGCACATGTTCAATCTTCGCGGCGGCATTAATGCTCAGGCTTTCGATCCAGCTGCCGCTTCTGTGATCTATGCAGGCAATGCCGCTCTCTGGCGCAGCAGCGATTTCGGCCGCACCTGGAAAATGGTCTTCCCCAACCCCGCCCGCAATACCCAGGAGCATCAACTCGGCGACCACTCTGACTACGACCTTACCTCGGACGATCCCGCCTATCCCGGCGGCGAAATCACCGCTATCGCCGTCGCTGCCCAAAACAGCCGCGAAGCCGGTCAGGAAAGCCACGAGCATCTCTATCTTTCTTACGCGCAGGACGGCGGCCAACCCTCCGTGATCGTCTTTTCTCCGGATGGCGGCAATTCGTGGAGCCGGCTCGCCACGCTCCCCGGGCGAGTTCTGCTGCTTGCGGCACAAGATTCCGGCCTAATTGCTGTGTCTGGCTCCTCGGCTTATCGCATCGCCTCAGATGGCGCCGTCACGCAACTGGGCGTCATGATGTCTGCGATTCGCGCGGCCAGCGCGGCCCGCAGCGGCAATTCGCTCTGGATTTATGCGACCGGCCAGAAAGGAGATGTTTATCTCTCGCAGGACTCAGGCGCGAGTTGGAAACCGATCACGCCACAACTCGCGCAGACCGCGGGCCACTTTCAAGCTATCGCCGCAAGCGAGCGCCACCCGGAGGTTGCCTATGTCGGGTTCAGAGGCCTTCAACTCGGGGAAGGCAAAGAGAACCTGTTCAACGGGATTGCCAAGACAATCGACGGCGGCCAGAGTTGGAAGATTGTTTTCAAAGAATCGAACCATCCCGCCACCAACCTGACCGCAAG
Organism: Occallatibacter sp.; assembly: GCA_050014675.1. Classification (GTDB taxonomy): domain Bacteria; phylum Acidobacteriota; class Terriglobia; order Terriglobales; family Acidobacteriaceae; genus Telmatobacter. Next base: position 8,633 of record JBEKCW010000094.1, read on the forward strand.
CTGGCTGGAGCAGCGCGCCCAGCAGGCCAGCGACGACATCTGGTTCGACTCGCCCTACAGCCTGGGCGTTGCGCCGACCGATCCGGATGTTGCTTACGCGACCGACCTCTTCCGCACCTACCGCACGCTCGATGGCGGCGCAAATTGGCAGGAGATGAACTCAAGGCAGCTGAGTGACGGCGCCTGGACGTCGCGCGGCCTGGATGTAACCACCGACTACGGCGTGCAGTTTGATCCGTTCGACTCGCGGCACATCTACATTGACTACACCGATATCGGCCTTTTCCAGAGCACTAATGGCGGCCAATCCTGGCGCAGCACTTCCGATGGCGTTCCCGATAACTGGCGCAACACCACTTACTGGTTGGCGTTCGATCCGGCGCAGCGCGGCCTTATTTGGGGCGCTTTCAGCGGCCAACACGATCTGCCTCGACCCAAGGACTGGCGAACCAAAAGCCCTTTGGCCTTTGAAGGCGGCGTAGCGGTATCAACAGATGGTGGCAATCACTGGACGCCGAGCACCTCTGGCCTACCGGTCGACTCCATCACGCACATCCTGCTCGATCCATCGAGCCCAGCCGGCAACCGCACCCTTTACGCTTGCGCTTTTGGCCGCGGCGTCTACAAGTCCACCGACAACGGCCGCACCTGGACGCAGAAAAACGCCGGGATCGCGGGCGCCGAACCATTCGCGTGGCGCATCACGGCTTCGCAGGATGGCTCGCTGTACCTCGTAGTTTCTCGCCGCAACGAACGCTTCAACCATGCTCCGGCCGGCGATGGAGCTGTTTATCGCTCGACCGACAAGGCGGAACACTGGCAACGCATGGATCTGCCGGCGGGCGTCACGGGGCCAACCGGTCTCGAGGTTGACCCACGCAATGCCCAACGTCTTTACCTCACCGCATGGGGTCAGGAAGGCACGATCACCGATGAGAATGGCGGCGTGTACGCCTCTGACGATGGCGGCAAGACGTGGCAAACGCTGTTCACGAAGTCGCAGCACGTCTACGACCTGACCATCGATCCCCATCACCCTGACACACTTTACATCTGCGGCTTTGACGCTGCGGCCTACCGCTCCACCGACCGCGGCGCTCATTGGCAGCGCATTGAGGGCTACGACTTTAAATGGGGCCATCGTGTGATTCTCGACCCCAACAACCCCGGCATGATTTACGTCACCACGTACGGCGGCGGAGTGTGGCATGGACCGGGCGCAGGCTCAGCGAACCCGCCTGAGGCAGACCAATCGCGGGTGCCTATCGCTGTGGCCCGGTAGAATTCCATCTGCGGTTCAAGGGCATTTCACGAGCGTCCGAAAGGAGCTTCCCCGATGATGGACTTATCACGCCGGGAATTCCTGCAAGCGGTGACCGGAGCCGCGGTCGGCAACACGGTTGCCGGTCATCAATCGCTGCTCCATAGCGAACCCTTAGTCGCATCACCCGCGGCAGTCCGCCAGAATCGCGATCAGCCCCACCTTCCGCTCCAGTCTCTCGTATTTCCCCAGCCCCGGCAGATTTCCGCATCGGATAGCAACTTTGTGCTCGACGAGCAGGTGCAGGTTCTCGTCCCCTCGAATCCATCGAATCAAGACTTGTTCCTCGCCCGTTCGCTGGTAAACGAATTGAGCGACAGGTACGGCCTTTATCTAAAGATCGAATCGGTAGCTGATCCGAGCCCCGGCAGGCGCGCAATTCTGATGGGAGCGATGGAAAATCCACTGGTCAAGGACTACTGCACGAAAATGCAGTTAACGCCGGACGTCGAGATTCACGGTCCGGAAAGCTATCTGCTTCGCACCGGCGGCAACATAGTTCTGGTCGCCGGGAACGACGATCGCGGCGCCTTTTATGGCTTGCAGTCTCTGCGCCAACTGCTCGTACGCGAAGAAGACCAACCGCGATTTCGCGGCGTGAACATTCTCGATTGGCCCGATAAGCCGTTCCGAGGAATCTACCTCTTTCTTCCCGGACGCGACAACATTCCGTTCTTCAAGCGCTTCGTCCGCGACTTCATGGCGCTCTACAAATACAACACCCTCATGATGGAAATGAACGCCTGCATGAGGCTCGACAGCCATCCGGAGCTGAATTATGGATGGGTCCAGTTCGCAAGAGACGTGGACTTGAGCTGCCGCAATTATCCCCGCATGCCCTTCCACGGCATGGAGCAGAATTCCTCGCATCAGGATGTCGCCGATGGGGGTTTCCTCGAAAAAGAGGAGGTAGCAGATCTGGCTCGCTGGGTCGCGAAACACCACATCGAATTGGTTCCCGTGCTACCTTCATTCACCCATAGTTACTATCTGTTGACCGAACACATGGATCTAGCCGCAGTGCCTCAGGACAAATGGCCCGACATTTATTGCCCGGTCAATCCAAAATCCTACGCCCTCACCTTTGAGGTCTACAACGAATTCATCGAAGTTCTCAAGCCCCGCAGCGTTCACATCGGGCACGATGAGTTATTTCTTCCCGTGGACGTCTCTCCGCAGTGCAGCGACAAGGATATTGGCGAATTGTTCGGAGAGGATGTCAACAAGATCCACAACTATCTTGCGTCGCGGGGCATTCGGACCCAGCTTTGGGGCGACATGCTGCTCCAGTCGGTCAGAGGCATCGGGATGGAGAAGAAAAAAGCTCCGGATGGCTGGACCTACAACTCTCCCGGCGGCCTTACCCCGGAACAGGTTGACCGGCTGATTCCCAAAGATTGCCTGATCTTTAACTGGTTTTGGAGCGATGATCCCGATCATCCCGGTACAGCCACGCGTAATGAAGCAACGCTCGACAGGATGGGCTTTCAGCAAGTCTTCGGCAACTTTGAGCCGGATATCCAGGACTATGAGGAGCGCAAGCAACGCCCCACCCTGCTGGGCGGCGCACCGTCGGCCTGGTTTGCCACCAACGAAGTTGGTTTTGGCAAAGATGTGATGGCGTCTTTCCTTGGTTGCAGCAACATACTCTGGACCGGTAATGTCCTCGACGGCAAAGCCCTGTCGGCCCGCGTGCAATCCATGCTTCCGGGCATTCGCGTCAGGCTTAGCGGAATCACTCCCCCCAGCCAGACAGAAACGTCGATTGCGCCGGTGGATATTTCAGGCAAATTCAATACGGCGGACACGGTGCCTTCGCTCGGCGTAAATCTTCAAGACATGATGGCTGCATCGGTTGAGGCTAACCGAGTCCCTTTTAATCTGCAACGCGCAAATGGAATGCGTGCCATCGTCGTCGCAACCGGAGGCGACCAGGCCATCGGTCTTCCCTCTGAGGTTACCGGCATTCGGGTGGCGGAATCTCCCACCAGCCTGGTCTTTCTTCACGCATCTGCCCGGCGCGCAAATAATCGGGAGAGCTACCGGTTGATCTGGGATCAGGCGGACACGGCCGACCTGCTGGGATGGTATGAAGTTGTTTATGAGGATGGTTTTGTCACCACCATTCCCATTCGTTACGGCGTGAACATTCTTGAGTGGGACTGGGACAGGCGCGTCAGGGCAAATGATTATTGCTACGGAGCAGACGCAGTCACGGTTTCAGGCGAGGCCGCCAATCCCATCACATTTTTCGCATACGAGTGGATCAATCCCCGGCGCGGCAAAGTGATTCGCGAAATCCATCTCAAATGCACCACTCGCTTCCGCGGCGGTTCCGGCGAATTCAACAACGATTGGGGGCCCGTCATCGCCGGCAACGCGGTTATTCTGGCGGCGCTCAGCGTAGTGAGGATGCGCCCCGGCGGTTTTTGAGTTGGCAGTCAGCCCGCGTGGCCGCCCAGCAACTTGAGCGCGTTTTCGCGGTAAATCTTGCGCAGCACATCTTCCGGCAGAAAAATTCCGTGGATATTCCAGCGCCCCTGTCGCGACGCGTGCGAGGGATAATCGAAGTACTGATCGGCGGTTTCGAGAAAGCGATAGTAGAGACGATACATCTCGACATCCGGAATCAGGTCTGCGCCAAACAAAATCCGGTCTGCATACTTCACCATGAATTCACGCGCCGAATAAGGCTGGCGGCCCAGCTCCGCAACCCGCGCGCTGAAATCCACATACAGGTTGGGGCTACGGTCCAGCAGTTTTGCCACGGTGTCGAGGTCTTCGCTGCTCTCCGCGAGATGCGCGCACACAAAGGTCGTCTCGGGGTGCCGCTCAATCACGTGGTTGCGTTGTTCCAGCAGCGCGTGCTTTGAGAACTGCGAACCGTAAAAGCTCCAATCCGGATGAGCTGCCAGTTCCTCGTAGCGCTCGTTGAATCGGTCGATGGGCGAGAAAAACGCGTCAGGGTCGGCGGTGTGAAACATTGCCGGAATCTTCAGCTCCGCGGCCTTGTCGAAAATCGGCGCCAACCGCTCATCGTCGATACGCAGCAATGCGCCGCTGCCGTCCCTCACGGTCAGGCCCAGGTCTTTCCAGAACTTGATTCCGCATACGCCGTGCTCCACCAGCCGCTCGAGGCGATCGAGGCTAAGCTTCGTAAAATCGCTGCGCTCAAGGCCACTCCAGTCCATCCAGCCGATGGTGGCAAAGCGATCGGGAGCCGCGCCATGAAACTTGGCGATGGTGTCGAGCGCCGCCTGCCCCGTCCGCATGGTGATGTTTACAATCTTCTCCACGCCACACGCGTCCATCACGCTCAGCACCTCTCGCGGCGATTGCGCGTCGAGATGATTGTGATAATCGACGGCCGGAAATCGCGGCTTCTCGATTACGTGTGCCGGCACCTTGAGCTGGGCGCGCGGAGCGTAATCGCTCAGACGCAAATCCACCTCAGCTTTCGCGGTCGTCATGGCCACAAATTTGTCTTCGCGGTATTCGTTTTCGGAATTCATTTTCGAACTACCTCAGGGGGGACTGCGGTTCCGTCACTCGACGAAATAAAGTATAGCCCGCGAAGGTTTTCTATGCGCATTAAAAGTTACGTTTTATTTCGTTTTGATGTATGCTTTAATCATTAGCGGGTCCTCCCCCGAAGACCCCCTGTTGGCAGGAATTCTGCGCCTCCTGATATGGAGATAACTTGTGTCGAATGCACTCGAGCGCTTGGCTGAGTCGCGCCGGCAGGGCCGGTCAAAAGGAATTTACTCTGTCTGCTCCGCGCACCCCTGGGTTCTTGAAGCAGCCATCGACCAGGCACTTGACGACGAGTCGGACCTGCTGATCGAGGCCACTTCAAACCAGGTCAATCATCTGGGTGGATACACGGGGATGCTGCCCGAGGACTTCCGCCGGCTGGTCGCCGGGATTGCCTCGCGTACAAGATTCGATCAGTCCAGATTGATACTGGGCGGAGATCATCTGGG
>JBEKCW010000095.1:0-19541 GCA_050014675.1 Occallatibacter sp.
AAGTAACACGGATCCGATGTCCGACTCGGCGCTGGGCGTTAACGGCAACGGCGGCCTGCTGATTACCGAATCGCGCGCCATGATGAACTACAACGCGCTGCAGGCGGTGTTTCGCCAGCGCCTGAATCATGGCCTTGAGTACACGGTGAATTACACGTGGGGCAAGGCGATGACCAACAGCCTGGGCAACTATGGCCTGAACGTGAACGGCTTCAGCGGCGCGTTCCAGAACTACTACAACAGCGGGGCAGACGACGGTCCGGCTGGATACGATGTGAAGCATGACTTATCGGCCACGGCGGTCTATGCGGTGCCCTTTGGCCGCGGACGTGAGTTTCTCGCCAATTCGAACCGGCTGATGGACGAGGTAGTCGGTGGCTGGAAGCTCTCCACTGCAGTCGTCGCCTACTCCGGCTTCCCTGAGGTCATCACCGGCGGGGGAAGCAATTCAAACAGCTACGGAACCAACCGCGTGAACCAGTACCGCCCGCTGGTCATCAAAGGTCGCAGCAATGCACACTTTTTCGGCACCGATGCTTCAATAACCGACCGCTGCGGACAAAACAGCAACGGTATTGCCGTCAACGACGGCACCTGCGCCTTCGGTATTCCCTCCAACAACACATTCGGCACCGAGAGCAACGGTGCAGTGCGCGGGCCGGGATACTTCAACAGCGACCTGTCGGCGTTCAAAGATTTCCATACCTTCAGGGAGGAAGTTATAGGATTCCGCTTCGACGCCTTCAACGCGTTCAACATCGTGAGCTACGGCAATCCCGACACAGGCCTCACCGATTCCAACTTCGGCAATGTGTCGTTGCAGGGTCCGCGCTCGCAGGAGCGTCACCTGCAGTTCTCGTTGCATTACGACTTTTAAACGAGACAGAATCTCCGGCGGTTGCGGCCCAGGCTTGCAGCCGCCGGATTCGCGCGAAGAAATTGCTTCGCGCGGCAGCCCTCGATTATTTAACTTGAGATAGCGGCACCGAATATGGGAAGCGGAATCGAGCCATCATGATTCTCGAAATATGTGTCGATTCTGTGGAGTCGGCTATAGCGGCACAGGCCGGCGGCGCGGAACGGCTTGAGCTTTGCTCGGCGCTGCGCGAAGGAGGAATCACACCCAGTGCCGGACTGCTGCGGCAGGTGATTGCAGCCGTAAAGATCGACGTATTTACCATGGTGCGGCCCCGCGGGGGCGATTTCTGCTACACGCCAGATGAGTACGACGTGATGCACGAGGACGTAATGGAAGCGCGGACAGCAGGAGCGGCCGGGGTGGTGCTGGGCGTGCTGATGCCGGACGGAAAAGTTGACGTGGAACGGACGCGCGATCTGGTGGCGGCAGCGCGGCCAATGAAGGTGACGTTTCATCGCGCCTTCGACGTAACCGCCGACCTTGAGAAGGCGCTGGAAGAAGTGGTTCTAACCGGCGCGGACCGGATTTTGACTTCGGGCGGCGAGTCCGATGGCGTGCGCGGCGCGCAAAAGATTGCCGGCCTGGTGGAAAATGCGCGCGGCCGGGTGGAGCTGGTGGGCGCAGGAGGGATCCGCTCGAGCAATGTGCGTGAATTTGTGCGGACCACGGGCGTGAAAGAAGTACATGCGGCGCTGCGAGCGCGGACCATGAGCCCCGTGACCTACTGGAATCACTCAGTCAGCTTTGGGACGCATCCCGACGGGCTGGCGCGCTACGTGGTGCGCGAAGAAGATGTGCGCAAGCTGCGGCGGGCGCTGGAAACGGCTGCCAGGAATGGCAGCGCTCTCGTACAATGACCGTGAACCGCCGCTAACATCGCAGACAGGTGAGTTAGTGGTATCCCAGGTCCCCAGATGCGAGGGACCTGGGGCACCCACCTTAGCGCGACTAACGTAGCGGTGAACGAGCGCGATGTCTTCAAAGACCGATAAACGAGCGAAAGAGATTCTCAGGCTGCTGCTGCGGCAGGGCAAGACCTCGGTCGAGGATCTGACGGCCGAGCTGACAGCCTCGCCGGCCAGCATTCGCCGCGACCTTTCGCGGCTTGAGCAGCAGGGATTGGTGTATCGCACGCACGGCGGCGCAATGCTTACGGGCAAGGCGGTGTATGAGCCGTTCCGGTTCGACGCATCGTTCCATGTGCGCGAAGACCGCTTTGCCGCCGAGAAGCAGCGCATAGCCCACGCCGCGGCGGGCCTGGTAAAGGACCACGAGACCATCGGGCTGGCAGCCGGCACAACCACAACCCTGATTGCGCGGCAGCTTCAGCACCGGCGCGGCATCCGCATCGTCACAAATGCAGTGAACATCGGCATGGAGCTGAGCTCGGTCACCAGCCTCGACACCACATTGACCGGCGGCACCATGCGCTGGGCTGGAGCCTTCAGCCTGGTGGGACCGGCGGCGATTGAGACGCTGAATATGTTTGTGCTCGACCGGCTGTTTTTGAGCGTGACCGGGGTAGACGCCGAACGCGGCGCCACCATGATTGAGCCGGAAGAAGCGGCACTGTCTCGCGTGATGGTGCGGCAGGCGCGCGAAGTGGTGGTGGTGGCCGACTCGAGCAAGGTGGGCATGGTGAGCCCGGCCGTGATTTGCCCGTTGCGCGACGTTGACCTGCTGATTACCGACGACGGAATTACCGAAGAAGCGGTCAGCGCGTTCGAGGCACATGATGTGCGCGTGATGGCGGTGTAGAAACCGACGGAACTACTTTTTTGCGCGGTCTGGCAAATAATCCCATATGCCCGGATCTTCAGCCCCCAGAACCCATGAACAGAAGCCCTCAAGGCCGCGGTCTGTGGTGAGCTGATAGCGGTCTTTGAACGTATGCACGTCGGTGTAGAAGACCCACTCGCGCATCTGGTCGCGATAGAACCAGAAGAACTCGGTGTGGTCGAAGGCATCCCACTCTGGCTTGCCGCCGTAGGCATTGGCCAACTGGAGAGCATCGGGCGTGCCGATGTAATCCGCGCTGTGATTCGACTTGTATTCGCCGGTAACTTTGTCTTCAATGGGCGCGCCGGTGTACCAGTGATAGCCGTAGACCGGAATGCCGAGCGAAAGTTTCTCTTTGGGTACGACTTTGAGCGCGTAATCAAGGTTTTCAACGGTCCACTGCCAGCCGGCGACGGGGCCCGGTTCGGTCCAGCGAGTCTGCTGGTCATAGGTCATCAAGCAGAGCAGGTCGACGGATTTTGCGAGTGCAGCCAGGTCGTAGGCGCCGCGCCAGTCAGTGAAGATCCACTTTGAAAAACCGCCCTGGCCGGGATATCCGGGCGCGTTGGGGACGCTAGCGATGCTGATCTGCAGGCCGGCTTTATGAAGCACGTCGGCCGAGCGTGCCACGAGGGCCGAAAGATTGTCGCGGTCAAGGTAGTCCACATTCTCAAGGTCGAACTGGAAGCCAACGTAGCCATGCAGTTTTGCCTCGCGCAGCATGGCCTCGTTCATCTGATCCTGGGCCTCTGTGCTGGTGGCAAGCGTGTGGAATTTCTTTTTGTTGAAGAGAGCCACGATCGGCATTACCGGCAGGTTTTCGCTGCGCGCCCGGTCGAGAACGGTTGGGTTCGGCCCGCCGGTCAACAGCCCGTTTTCGTCAACCTGGTACCACGTTGGCACAAGCAGGTCGATTTTGCCGGAGTGGGCGAGGAACGACCGGATGCCGTCAGGGCTGTCGGTCAGGTAGAAAAGAGCAACTGGCGCAGCCGAGGCGGTTGCGCAAACGGCGATAAGAGCCAGAACCAGAAATGGGATTCGACGCATAAGGGATCACCGTAAATCGACTCGTCGCGGCGACAGACCGCACAGAGCGCAAGCCGAGCGATATCCAAAGGATAACTGAGCAGGGCCCTCATAGAAGCGCTATTCTGGTCGCACTATGATGGGGCGAAGGCCACGGAACATATTTCGCTGGTTTTTTGACTCGCGCCACGGCCCCAGGGGCCGGCTCGTATCGCGATGGATTTTTCTGCGCGCGCTGGCGCTCATCTACTTCTCGGCATTTCTCTCACTGATTTTTCAAATCAACGGCCTCATCGGACCCCAGGGCGTGTTGCCGGCGCAAAAGTATCTGAGCGCAGTCGCGCAGGCTATGGGCCCACTGCGTTACTGGTACGCGCCCACACTTTTCTGGACATCTTCAAGCGCGGCGACCCTGCTGGCCGTGACCTGGATCGGCCTGATCGCATCGATCGTTGCTCTCACAAATATATGGCCGAGGTTGAGCTTCTTTATCTGCTTTGTCTGCTTTCTCTCGTTTGTAACGGCCACCCAGGTTTTCTCAATGTACCAGTCAGACGGAATGCTGCTGGAGGCAGGATTTATCGCGCTGTTTTTTGCGCCGGGCGGAATCTTGCCGGGATGGGGCGCGGATCAGCCGCCAGTGCGCATGAGCCTCTTCCTGCTGCAGTGGGAGTGGTTCCGCATCTACTTTGAGTCGGGAATGGTAAAGCTGCTGAGCGGCGATGTGGAATGGCGCAACTTTACCGCGATGGACGAGTACTACCAGAACGGCCCGCTGCCAACCTGGATTGGATGGTACGTGGAGCACCTGCCGCACTGGTTTCATGCGGCTTCGGCGGGCGCTACTCTGGCGATGGAGCTGGCGCTGGTGTTCATGATGTTTTTCCCGCGCCGCGTGCGGCTGATTTGCTTTTTTATCGTCACGCCGTGGGAATTGGGCGTGATTCTGACGGCTAATTACACGTTCCTGAATTACCTGGTGCTTTCGCTGGGATTCCTGCTGCTCGACGATCGATTCCTGATGCGCTTTTTGCCGGCGCGGTACAGGCCGCATGAGCCTGAGCTGGCGATTGAAGCCGAACCGCAGGAGGAGCTGTCGCTATCAATTGTGAATGTGCGCGAAGCCGGGGTACCATTCGAAGACGAGACAAAAAATGCTCTGATTGCCAGGGTGCGCGAGCTGACGGAGGAGCGGAAATCGTGGCGGCGGACGAGAACTGGATGGAGAGCGGCGGGTCTCGTAGTGACCGCGGTAATGTTGACCTGGATCGCATATGACACGACGATGGAGATGATCGGCATCCCCCTGCGCGGCAATCCGCTGCCAGTTGCGCCGGTCAGGGCTCTCGAACCGTTCAGAATCGCGAATCAATATGGCCTGTTTGCGGTAATGACGCGCGGCCGCTACGAAATTGAGTTTCAAGGTTCGAATGACGGAACAAATTGGACGCCGTATCCTTTCCGCTTCAAGCCCCAGGCGCTGCATCAGGCTCCTGGGATTTATGCGCCGTATCAGCCGCGTTTCGAGTGGAACCTGTGGTTCGCCTCGCTGGGAGACTGGCAGCAAAATGAACTTGTCCCTGCAACCGAAGAACGCCTGCTGGTGAGCAGTCTCGCGGCGCTTTCGTTGTTCAAGGACAACCCGTTCCCCAATGCGCCGCCGCGATATGTGCGGGCGGTGCTGTGGCAGTATTGGTTTACGACATCGGATGAAAAGCGGCGGACCGGTAACTGGTGGCGCCGCGAGTACATGGGCCTCTACGCTCCGGAATTAACGCTGACTGCAGATGGTGACTACGCGGTGGTGGAGTGGGCTGCCGAACTGCCGCCACACGATTAGTACAGGGAGCAAGGGAGCAAGGCAGTGTTTGGGAGGAGCTGGCAATGAGCCGCGCATGCGTGATTGGATCGGGTCCGAATGGACTGGCTGCGGCAATTGTGCTGGCGCAGGCAGGCCTTGAAGTGGACGTGTTCGAGGCTCAGGCTGAGGCCGGAGGAGCTATCCGCAGTCTGCCGCTCACCTTGCCCGGGTTTATTCACGATTTTGGATCGGTGCGGCAGAGAAAGCGCTCGGCGTGGACGGCAAGACCTGGCGGAGCTTAGTTGGGCCGGTCGCGGAACGATGGAACGATTTTGCCGCCGACGCTTTTGGCCCACTGCTGCGCATTCCGCGGCACCCATTCCTGATGGCAAAGTTTGGGCTTACGGTTTTGCAGCCGGCCCAGACGCTGGCCTCGAGTTACTTCAAAAGCGAACGGACGCGCGCCGTGTTTGCCGGCTTGGCGGGGCACTCATTCCTTAGCTTCGATCGCCCGCTCAGCGGAACGGTCGGCGTCATGTTTGGCGCGTCTGTCCATGGGCCGGGCTGGCCAATTCCGCGCGGCGGTGCAAAGGCGCTTGCCGCGGCGATGGTTCGCCTGCTCGAGTCCCTGGGCGGAAAAGTGCACACCTCCACGCACGTCAATCAGGAAATGTTCAGCGAACTCGACAGGGAATATGAGTTGAAGTTTTTTGACACGGACCCCAGGCAAATGGCGGCGATTGTGCTTGGCCGGATGAGCCATAAATACCGCAATGAGTTCGCCCGTTTCAAGCGTGCGCCGGGCGTGTTCAAAGTAGATTACGCGTTGCGGGAGCCGGTGCCATGGAAGGCGGCTGAGTGCAGGCGCGCGATTACAGTTCATGTGGGCGGTAGTTATGCAGACATCGCTGAGGCCGAGAAGACTGTGGAGCAGGGGCGCGAAGCTGCGCGGCCGTTTGTGCTCGCCGCGCAGCCCACATTGTTCGATCCGTCGCGCGCGCCGGAGGGCAAGCATATATTGTGGGCCTATTGCCATGTGCCGAACGGATCGCGCGCGGATATGACCGAGAGAATCGAGTCGCAGATCGAGCGGTTTGCGCCCGGGTTCCGCGACTGCGTGCTGGCGCGGCATGTATCTTCGCCGGCGACGCTTGAAAAAATGAATGCGAACCTGGTGGGTGGAGACATTGCCGGCGGGGCAATGACGCTGCGGCAGATTCTGCTTCGGCCCACGGTGCACAGTTATCGAACCAGCGCCCGCGACATCTATCTCTGTTCGGCGTCAACGCCGCCCGGCGGAGGCGTCCACGGAATGTGCGGCTATCACGCTGCGAGACTCGCGCTCAGGCGGATGAAATAATTAATGCATGACACGAATTGACGAGCGGGATCTGAAACAACAGTTTGCAAGCGACAATTACGCGGGAATTTGCCCGGAGGCCTGGGCGGCGACTGAGGCCGCCAACAGCGGGCACGCCACTGCCTACGGAGACGATCCGTGGACCGGCAAGGCGGCCGATGCGTTTCGCGTGCTGTTTGAGACCGACTGCGAGGTTTACTTTGTCTTCAACGGGACGGCTGCAAACTCGCTGGCCCTGGCATCGTTGTGCCAGTCGTACCACAGCGTAATCTGCTGCGACCAATCGCATGTTGAGACCGATGAATGCGGCGCGCCCGAGTTTTTCTCGAACGGATCGAAGCTGCTGGCAGCAGTGAGTGTCGAGGGAAAGCTGACGCCGAATGCGATTCACGAGCTGGCGACCAAGCGGAGTGACATCCACTATCCCAAGCCGAGAGCGGTGACGGTTACTCAGCCCACAGAAACCGGGCGCGTGTACACGATTGAAGAGCTGCGCGCGATTTCAGCAATTTGCAAAAAGCACGGTTTATCTCTGCACATGGACGGCGCGCGATTTGCAAATGCGTGCGCCAGCCTGGACTGTTCGCCTGCCGATATGACCTGGCGCAGCGGCGTGGACGTACTGTGCTTTGGCGGCACAAAAAATGGAATGGCGGTTGGCGAGGCAGTGCTGTTTTTCGATAAGAAGCTGGCGGCCGATTTCGATTACCGTTGCAAGCAGGCCGGACAACTGGCGTCGAAGATGCGGTTCCTGTCGGCTCCATGGGTGGGAATGCTCGAGAGCGGAGCGTGGCTGAAAAATGCGCAGCACGCCAATGAGTGCGCGCGCAGATTCGCAGCGCAGGTCGAAGGAGTTCAGGGCGTAAAGCTGGCGCAGCCTGTTGAAGCAAATGCGGTGTTCATTCAAGCCGAGCCCAGGATTCTGGAGCGGCTGCACGAAATGGGGTGGCATTTCTACTCCTTTATTGGCGGCGCAGCACGATTCATGTTTGCCTGGGACAGCGATCCCGCGCGCATTGACGCGTTCTGCCGCGACTTGAGAGAGTGCGCAGCTTAGTCCGCACGGTTATTGCGATAAACCCGCTACGCCTCCCCGCTTGGGCGCCTGCTCAAGCGCGCGCAGCACGGCATCGTACGCAGGCTTGGGATGAAATGCCGCATCGAAGAGCAGCGGCCGTTGCGCCTGGCCATCAGGGCGCACAAATTGCGGAAATGACGCCGAGTGATTTAACCAGCTATATGGGTCGCACAGGCCCCATGTAACCAGCGCAATCACTCCCGGTTCGTCGAGCGCGATGGAGAGAAAGCGCGTGTAAGTCTCCGCGACCGCGCGGTCACGCTCGTCCGGTGCGGGCGGCGCGCCGCGATCGTCCACATCGAGTTCGGTGATGGCGATCTTCAATCCGCGCTGCGACAGATCGTGGAGAAAGCCGCGATATTTCTTTTCGTTGAAGTCGCCGAAGTGCGCAAATTTGAGATGCGATTGCAGTCCCACGCCATCAATGGGAATCTGCTGCCTTTGCAGGCGGTCCAGCAGTTTGAAGAGCGCTGAGCGGCGAGCCTCCTGCTGCGGCGTATCGAGTTCCAAATCGTATTCGTTGTACAGCAGAAGCGCCGCGGGGTCGGCTGCCCGTGCCTCGCGAAAGCCGGTTTCAAAATAATCTGGGCCGAGCGCGCGCAGTAACGGCGAGTTAACTCGGAGTCCGTCGGCGGCGTGCTCGCGCGGATCGATAGCTTCATTCACGACATTCCATGAGAAGCACTTGCCGCGATAAAAACCCCCGAGCTGCTTGATATGCGCCATGGCAGCAGCTTGTGCCTGCTCGCGCGGAAGTGTTTCAAGCCAGGCAGGCGTTTGTTCGTACCACAGGAAATGCGCGCCGGTGAGCCGCAGGCCGGCATCGAGGGCAACTGCGACGTTGGGGTCAAAGCTATCGTTTTCATGCGTGGCGTCGGGCGCAATGTGTTTCCACGCCAGAATTCCCGCGTAGAGCGCGCACTCTCTGACAAAGAGCGCCTGATACGCATCCGGCTCATGGCGGAACTGGTTATCGCTGCACGACCCATAGACAAGACCGGCGCGGGCGGCAGCCTCGCGCAGCGCGGGCTGTGCGTTGCCAGCGTTGAGGCCAAAAGCCCAGCGCGGCGCAATTGAAGACAATGCGGCAGTGCAAAGGCCGCCAAGATGCTTTCTACGTGTAATTTTCATACGCATCAAGTGTATGCTCGCTGGGCGCGGCAGGATTTGCGTTCATTTGCGGCAGCGATCCTGCCGGCTATTTACTTATGAGTTAATTAGAGTAAGTGACTCAAAGGCGTTCTGGTTTGGTTCCAAAGGGACTTAAGCGCGCATTATGTTATCGCGAAGCTAACGTTCTGTTTGTTCTTTTCTCGAAATGGATATTGAAGACAATCTGAATCCGTCTTTATAATTGCCTTATATCTATACAATTCAATTGCTTAATTGCTACGGATAAGGTTATGTTAATTCGAAGCATAAGCCGAACTTCCCCCTGCAACGACTTAGCTGAAATGGCGGACTATTAAAACCCCAGGAGCATAAGTATGGGATTAGCGGAGATTCTAACCTCGATTGACCGCGAAATTGCAACGTTGCAGAGAGCGCGCACGTTGCTCGCAGTTGGAACCGGTGGCGCAAAAAAAAGAGGAAGACCCAGTAAGACGGCAGCTGTGGTGAAGGCCTTGATAAACAAGCCGGCAAAGAAACGGAAGAAGAGGAATCTCACTCCGGAAGGCCGCAAAAGAATCGCCGAAGCTCAAAAGCGCCGCTGGGATGCAAGACGAAAAGCTGTCGCAGGCGCCAAGTAACTCGCTAACAGGTTCACCTCTCCGGAATCTCCCACTTACCCGACTCAGCTGAGCGGAAGATAGCCTCTATCACTGCCATGTTACCGAGAGCGTCCTCGAGGGTAACTGGCACTTGTGTGCCGTTGAGAACAGCTCTCGCAAAAGCATCTCCCTGATAAATGTATTGATCGCCTGTTGGAAAAATTTCAGTTGAAATCCCCGATCCGGTAAGATCGCCCGTCGCATCGATAAAGAGGCGCGTGGGGCGTTCATTAGGCGCGTTGAACGGGATTTCGATCTCGATGCGGCCGCGGGTTCCCAGGAAATGAACGCGCTGATAAGGAATGAGCTGGGTGCTGCAGGTAAAGATGGCATGGCCCGAGGGAAACTCCAAAATTGCCGAGGCGAGGCGATCGATGCCCGTCTGGGGATCGCGATCAAGAGTTGCGACTACCCGCGTCGGCTCCTGGCCAAAAGCGAAACGCGAAGAGTGGATGAGATAGCAGCCGATGTCGTAGACGCCGCCCCCGCCGGTTTCGACGCAGTTGCGGATGTTAGCGGCATCAGTGTTGAAGTAGCTGAAGAAGCCTGTGACCGAGCGCAACTCGCCGACTTGCTGTTCGTTGAGCAGTTCGCGCAGGCGCAACCACTGCGGAAAACTGCGAATCATGAATGCCTCGGCGATCTTGACTCCGGTGCGATCGCGGGCCGCGATGAGCGACCGCGCCTCAGCGACGTTCATGCTGAGAGGTTTTTCGCATAGAACATGCTTGCCGGCTTCAGCCGCCTTGATGCTCCAGGGCACGTGAAGCTGATTGGGCAGCGGGTTATAGATGGCGTCAATTTCAGGGTCGGCGAGAAGCTCCTCATAAGACCCGTAGGCTTTAGGAATATTGAGTGCTGAAGCAGCTTCGCGGGCCTTGGCCAGATTGCGCGATGCGATCGCCGTAACGGCGGTCAATTGGCTTTGTTGCATGGCCGGAATCACTTGCCTCATTCCAATGGCCGCGGTACTGAGAACTCCGAATCGAAACTTAGTCGACATAAGGAAATGATAGCGCCGGCGGCGGGATGCGCGCGCGCATTGACGCTCGTGCTACTACGGCTGAGGCTCTCAGCGGCGGATCGTTTCTATTACTGCGCGATAAAGGCGACAGCCTCGGCTGAGTCAGCGGCGACGCGCAGAAGCGCGCGGTTTGCGGGCTTGAGAAAGCCGGCGCTGACTGCGGTGTCGAGAAAGTCGAGAAGGCCATTCCAGTAGCCGAGCGTGTTGATAAGGACGCAGGGCTTCGCGTGAATCGCAAGTTGCGCCCAGGTGACGGCCTCAATCATCTCATCGAGCGTTCCATAGCCGCCGGGCAGCGCGATAAATGCATCGGCGAGCGCATGCATGCGCATTTTGCGTTCGTGCATGGTTGGAACGACCTCGAGAGTGGTGAGCCGAGTGTGCGCAATCTCGCGGCCGGAGAGGACGTTGGGCAGGATGCCGATCACCTCTCCACCGGCATCGAGCGCGGCATCGGCGACGGCGCCCATGAGCCCTGCGCACGCGCCTCCGTAGACGAGACCCATGCCGGCGGCAGCGATTGCGTGGCCCAGAGCGCGAGCTTCAGCCAGGTATTCGGGACTGGAGCCATCCGCTGATCCGCAATAGACAGCGACACGACGAACAGAAGATTGAGCTGAAGATTGGACCCGAGGTTGAATCAAAGTTTGCAATTGCTCCATTCAATTCAAGGATAACGCCGGAAGGTTGCGGCCAGGTTAGCGCGCCTTTTGCGACACGCGGAAAAGAAAGACAAATGGAATGCAGGCAAGGGAGAGATAGCCGAGAATGCGGAAGTTATCCACATAAGCCAGAAGCGATGCCTGCTGCTGCAGCAGGCCGTAAATTGCCCCCAAGGCTCTTTGATGAGCGTCGTTGAACGATGTTCCTGAGTTGTAGAGGCTAGCCTGGAGACCGCGTACAATACTGCTTGACGTGTCAGATGCTGAAACGCCGGCGGCGAGAAAATTCTGGTGCACCTGCGAACGGCGCGCCAGCAGCGTGGTGGTTGTGGCGATGCCAATGCTTCCGCCGATGTTGCGCACCAGGTTATAGATGCCGGCGGCATTGCCTATCTCCTGTTTGCGCAGCCGGCTCATGGCCATGGTGGTCAAGGGAACGAAAATGAAGCCGCCCGCAAAGCCATTGAAAAAATTTGGAACGGCGACGGTCAACATTGAAATCTCGAGATTCACGTGGCCGAGCATGAAGGTCGAAATGCCGAGCACGATGAAGCCGAACGCGAGCAGGTGACGGGGGTCGATGCGGTTGGCGAGCGCGCCGGCCATCAGCATTGAGAGCATGGACCCGATGCCGCGTGGGCTGACGGAGAGTCCACTGTCGAGCGCGGAATAGCCGAGCAAGGTTTGCAAAAACAGCGGGAGCAGGGCTGTTGAGCTGTAGAGGACAAAACCATAAAGACCGGTGATGAGCGTGCCGGTGGCGAAGTTGCGATTGAGCAGGATGCGAAGCTGCACAATCGGCTCGCGGCAGCGGACCTCGCGCGCGATAAAAGCGATGAACGCGGCGATGGAGACAGCGGCGGTAAAGCGGATCCACATGGCGCCGAACCAGTCTGCCTCCTGGCCCTTGTCGAGGACCAGTTGCAGCGAGCCCAGCCAGAGAGCCATGAACGCAAAGCCGAACGCGTCAATGGATTCGCGAACTTTGGCGCGGATGTAAGGGGGATCCTCGATAAATGTGGCGGCAAGAAAGAGAGCGAGTATGCCGACGGGAAGGTTGATGTAAAAGATCCAGCGCCACGAGTAGCTATCGGTGATCCACCCGCCGAGCGTGGGGCCTATGACCGGAGCAACCACGATGCCGGTGCCATAGACGGCCATGGCCTTGCCGTGCTGGCCGCGTGGAAAACTTTCAAGAAGAATGGATTGAGCAAGGGGTTGCATGCCGCCGCCGCCCACGCCCTGCACAATGCGGGCCAGGATGAGCATGGGCATGCTGACGGCCGCGCCGCACAGCATCGACGCGGCGGTAAATAACAGGATGGAGAACATGAGCAGGCGCTTGCGGCCCATGCGGCGCGTGATCCAGTTGGTCGCCGGCAGCATGATTGCGTTTGAAACCAAATAGCTGGTCAGGACCCAGGTGGCCTCGTCGGTGGAGGCGGAAAGATTGCCGGCGATGTGCGGCAGCGCGACATTGGCGACGGAGGAGTCGAGCACCACCATGAACGTGGAAGTCATCACGGCAGCGGCAATCGCCCAGGGGTTCGATTTTGGCGCCCAGGGGATTGGCTCGACAATCGGCGGTGTGGGCGCGTCACTCACCCGAGCCGCCGTCGAGCGAGCCCGCAACTCGCGGGCAAGGGCAGATTCGAATGTTTGATCATAGATACATTATTTCGCATTCTTAAGCCGCGCCAGCGCCGAGGCCATGAAGCTGAGCGCTGAAGCTCGGTTTGTGACCGACCTGATGCATAGAGCGCTGAGCGTTAAGAAAATATAGCAGTTTAGCAGCTGAATTCACCGCCTCTGCACGCCCGTCGCGACACAGGTAAACTTAATACAGGACCTTTGCCGTCCGGACCATCGCCTTGCGAACAATCCTCTCCAATCTGAATCCTGAACAGCGCGCCGCGGTCGAGGCCACGGAAGGGCCGCTGCTGATCCTTGCCGGCGCCGGCTCAGGCAAAACCCGCGTCATCACCAGCCGCATTGCGTGGCTGATCGAAGAAAAAGGCGTGGCGCCGGATGCGATTCTGGCAGTCACTTTTACCAACAAGGCGGCCAGTGAAATGGGCGATCGAGTCGATCGCCTGCTGGGGCATGGCTCGCTCGCGAAGCCGCTGATTGCGACCTTCCACTCACTCTGTGTGCGCATTTTGCGGCGCGATATTGAAGCGCTGAAGGTTGGCGGCAAGGGTCTCACGCGCAGCTTTGCGATTTTCGACGAGAACGATCAGCAGGGCATTGTGAAGCAGATCATGAAGCGGATGGGGATCGACACCAAGCAACTGACGCCGCGCACGGTGCTGGGCCGAATTTCGTGGGCCAAGAATCACATGGTCGATCCGCAGGAATATTTTCTCGAATCCAAAGATCCCAACAGCGAACGCATTGCGCAGATCTTCAAGCAGTATCAGACGGAACTCGCGAAGAACAACGCCATGGACTTCGACGACCTGCTGCTTGAAGCGGTGCGGGTGCTGAAGGTTTCGCGCGAAGTGAGAGAGCGCTACCAGCGGAGATACCGCTACTTATTGGTGGACGAATACCAGGACACCAACCGGCCGCAGTACGAACTGATGAAGCTGCTGGCCGGCGAGCAGAAGAATGTGTGCGCGGTGGGCGACGAAGACCAGAGCATTTACTCGTGGCGCGGCGCAGATATCCGCAACATTCTCGAGTTTGAGCAGGATTTTCCCAACGCGCACATTATCCGCCTGGAGCAGAACTATCGTTCGACGCAGGTAATTCTTGAAGCAGCCGGCGCGGTTGTGGCGAACAACCTCCGGCGCAAAGGCAAGAAGCTGTGGACCGAGCGGCAGGGCGGCTCGCTGATTGGCTACTACGAAGCGCCGGACGGAGAGAACGAAGCACTGTTTATCGCCGACAAGATTCAGGCATTTCAGCGCGAGAACCATGCCGCCGATGACGGGTCGGGCGGGGGACAACATTGCGCGGTGCTCTACCGCACCAACTCGCAATCGCGTTTGGTTGAAGAGGCGCTGCGCCGCTACAACATCAGTTACACCATGGTGGGCGGGTTCAGTTTTTATGAGCGCGCGGAAATCAAGGACATGCTTGGGTACCTGAGGCTGGTGCGGAATCCGCATGATTCCATGGCATTGGAGCGGGTGGTCAACACACCGGCGCGGGGCATTGGCAAAACCACGATCGAGACAATGGAGCGGCTTGCGCTCGAGACCGGAAAGTCAACGTGGGATGCGATTGCGGTGGCAATCAAGAACCGGCTCATTCCAGCGCGCGCGCTTTCGGCGCTCGACACGTTCCGGCAAATTATTGTGGACGCCCAGGCGATGCTGGATTCTGATTTTGCGGGCAAGCTTTCAGCCGATGCAGCGGCTGCCGAGGCCGGCGAGGGCGACACTGATTTTTCGTTTGGCGCGGAGCAGTCGCCGGCGGACTCAGCGCCTCCGGTTGATGCTCTGATTGAAGGCGCGGATTTTGAATTTGGCGCGAACTCCAACGGTCAGATGGCATTGCTTGATCCCGCGCACTTTTCGCCATTCGAGCAAAAGCCAGCCAAGTCGTTCCTCAAGGCGTCACCCCGGCAAATTGAAGAGGCGAAGCTGCTTGAAAGCATGAGAACAGGCGAGACGAGCCGCAACGGCGCGGAAGAAAAGCCTGAAGGGTTCCGGAAGCCGGGCGATCCGGCGACATTGCCCGAGCTGATCCGGTTCATCATCGATCGCACGGGTTACATCAAGGCGCTTGAGACAGAAGGCTCGCCTGAGGCGTTCAGCCGGATTGAAAACCTGAAGGAACTGGCCAACGCGGCGCACGATGCCGAGGTGCGCGGCGAAACGCTGGCCGATTTTCTCGATCACGCGGCGCTGGCGTCTGACACCGATCAGTTCGATCCCGACGCGCGCGTAACGCTGATGACGCTGCATGCGGCCAAGGGGTTGGAGTTTCCGCTGGTGTTTCTTGCGGGCCTTGAAGAGGGGTTGTTTCCGCACTCGCGAACGCTCAACAATCCTGAAGAACTGGAAGAGGAGCGGCGGCTTTGTTACGTGGGAATGACGCGCGCGATGAATACGCTGTTTCTGACGCGCGCGCATTATCGCCGCCGCTACGGCAACGACGCGCCCGAGATGAGCATTCCGTCGCGGTTCCTTGAAGAAGTTCCGCCGGCGCTGATTGAGAACCTGGGTGGACGCAGCCCGGCGTGGTCGACGCCCGCTTATGGATACGGAGGCCGGCGTGGTTTCGGTCGCGGCGATTCGAGAGACTCGGCGCGCGAAGGCGAGAGCCGGCATTACAACTACGAAGATGAGAGCCAGGAAGTGAACCCGGCGGCGCGGTCGCGTAGCGCAACATCGCGCCGCGATCCATCGAAGCCGTTCGTGGCATCGTGGATGACGGCGCCTAAGAAGAGCGATGCGCCGCGTCAGGAATCAGGTCCGAAGAGTGAGAGCGCGGAAGCGCCGCACTCAATCGATAATATTGCCCGGTTCTTTGGCGGCAAGGCCGCAGTCAGCCGGCCCGGATCGCTGGCGCGGCCGGCCATGGAGATTGCCGCTCCACAAGGCGCCACAGGGTTGAAGAATGGCGATCGCGTGCGTCACGCCAAATACGGCGACGGAACGGTAATGATGCGCGAAGGCCACGGCGAAGACGCCAAGCTTTCAGTGATATTCGACCGGCACGGGCTTAAGAAGCTGATGGAGAAGTTCGCGAATCTGCGGAAAATATGAAGGCAACGATCTTACACTTCAGCTCGCATCCGCCGGGCTTCTTCCTCCCCATCCAGCACGCGAAACACCCCCTCAGCCAGCGCCCTCAGCTCGTCTTCGCCGGGATAAACGGTGATGGGCGCGATCCAGCCAATCTGCTCGATGAGCCTGTTCACTACCCGTTCTGAATGCGCCATGCCGCCGGTCAGAATGATCGCGCCTACGTTGCCGGAAAGCACCGCCGCCATCGCCCCGGTTTCCTTCGCAATCTGGTAAATCAATGCGTCGAGAACCTGTGCTGCCAGCTCATCGCCTGAAGCAATACGTTGCTCGACCTCCATCAAGTTGCGAGTGCCGAGATAAGCAAACAGGCCTCCGTCGCCGAAAACGTGGCGATCGAGTTCGGTCTCGGTAAACCGGCCGCTGAAACAAAGCCTGATAAGCGCGCGAACGGGCAGCGACCCCGTGCGGTCCGGACCAAACGGGCCCTCCTCAATGGAATTGCTGTCGACGGTGCGTCCGCCCCGATGCGCTGAGACGGTAATGCCGCTGCCCATGTGAACGACGACCAGACGCAGATCGGCGTAAGCGCGGCCTTGCTCGCGGGCAAAACGCCGGGCCACGGCCTTGGTGTTCAGCGCGTGGCCAATGCTGGTGCGTTCCACCAGCGGAGAGCCGGTGAAACGCGCTTGAGGCTGCCACTCGTCCACGGTAACCGGATCGACGATGTATGCGTTGACGCCTGCCGCGCGGGCAAAACGAAGCGCCAATGCCGCGCCGAGGTTCGAAGCGTGGTCGCCGAGTGGTGCTTTGCGAAGCGCCTCCACCATAACGTCATCCACCAGGTAGGTGCCGCACTCCATGGGCGGCAACAATCCTCCCCGCCCCACCACCGCGCGCTCCGCGCTTTTACTCTTTGGAGCAAATCCTGCCTCGGCGAGGGCGCGCTCGATGAGTGCGGCGCGGTAATCCAGGCGCGCGAGCATCGGCTGGCCCTTGAACCGCTCAATTTCCTCGTCTCCGTGGCGGATGGTTTGCGAAAACTCCTC
Source organism: Occallatibacter sp. (assembly GCA_050014675.1). Taxonomy (GTDB): domain Bacteria; phylum Acidobacteriota; class Terriglobia; order Terriglobales; family Acidobacteriaceae; genus Telmatobacter. Next base: position 17,168 of record JBEKCW010000095.1, read on the forward strand.
GCCTTCGCGCGTAAAGATGCCGATCTTTGTCGATGTGGTTCCGGGGTTGATCACCAGTACGTGGCCGGATGCCGGGTTCGGGATGCTGCTCAAGCTGCACCTCTCAACGGCGCCCCAAAAACGGCATTTTCTGAAATACTGTGAACTTTTGAGGGGGCACGGGTGGGTTTTTCTTAAGGAAAAACCCACTCAGCGGTCGTGGTTCCGATCTACGTCATTTCAGAAAATGCTATAGGGCGCAAACGGAGATGAGTTTACACGCCGAAAGCTCCGCCCGGAGTGATCTACGTCAGCCCAGGCAAGGCTCAGCGCAAGAGCTGGTCACAAGTTTCAGGGCGCGAAGACCTTTTGGCTTTTGCGATGGCCTGATTCCCTGCTATTCTTGAAGACGCGAACCGCAACACGCGCGGACTTGAGAAATCACAGAATTGAAAGAGGTTATACGTGGCAGATACCACCAAGATTGAAGATAAACTGGAACGCAAGAAGCTAAAGCGCGCATCGCGCAAAAAAGCTGCGCCCAAGGCCAAGCGGACCACCCCGCGCGGCGCGACCAAGAAAAGAGTGAAGAAGTTGGCACGCGGCCAGTCCAAGCGGTAAGAAAAACAGTGGTCAGTTGTCAGTGATCAGTGGTCAGTTCGATCTTGCTGGAGCAGGCTTCAAACGTCTCAGGGTAAGATGGGTACGTCTCCAGCACTTTCCGAATACGACTGACCACTGGCCACTAATCACTGATTACTGTCTTTGCGAGGAGAACCGCACTGCCCAGCCAACTGCTTGCCCGCAAGTCAATTGACAAGCTCATCCGCGACTCGGAGGAGCCGGAGCACGCGCTCAAGAAGACGCTTGGGCCGTGGTCGTTGACTGCGCTGGGCATTGGCGCCGTGATCGGGTCGGGCATCTTCACGGTCATCGGCACCGCAATCTCCGGCGAGCAGTTCGATACTTCAAGCCTCGTCAACACGCCGCTCGCCGACTTTATCATTCACCACACGGCCATGGCCGGCCGCCCGGGTGCTGGACCCGCTATCGCAATCTCAATGATTACGGTGGCCATCGTTTGCGCGCTCACCGGCCTGTGTTACGCAGAGCTGGCATCAATGATTCCGATCGCCGGCTCGGCCTACACCTATACCTACGCGACACTCGGCGAGCTGATCGCCTGGATCATCGGCTGGGATCTCATCCTGGAGTACGCGGGATCGAACATGACGGTGAGCGTTGGCTTCGCCGCGCACGTCGTCGACCTTCTCGATTGGTTTGGATTCCACCCGCCGGCAACATGGATATCGCCCGCGTATTTACCTGACGGCCTGCAAGACCTTGCTGGCAACTGGATCTACCATCCGGGCTGGCACTTCGGCTTCAACATTCCAGCATTCCTCATCGTTCTCATTCTCACTGTCATCCTGGTGCGCGGCATTCGCGAGTCGGCCGAGACCAACAACGTGATGGTGGGCCTCAAGCTGGTCGCCATCGTCATCTTCGTGATGGCGGTAATCAGTTACATCCATCCCTCCAACTGGCACCCGTTCATGCCCAACGGCTGGTCCGGCGTGCTTACTGGCGGCTCCATCATCTTCTTCACCTATATTGGATTCGATTCGGTGTCGACGGCGGCCGAAGAATGCCGCAATCCTCAGCGCGATATGCCCATTGGCATTATCGCCACGCTGCTGGTGTGCACGGTGCTCTACGTTTCCGTGGCGGTGTGCCTCACCGGGCTGGTGCCGTGGCAATCCATGGTAGGCGATGCGGCGCCGGTGGTGAATGCGCTCAAGAAATTATCGATTCTCCCCGGCGGTCATCCCCTGCACTGGGTGCGGCTGATCGTGCTGTTCGGCGCCATCATGGGAATGATCTCTTCCATCCTTGTTTACCAGCTTGGCCAGTCACGCGTGTGGTTCTCAATGTCGCGCGACGGACTGCTGCCCAAAGTGTTCTCCGACGTTCACCCGGTATTTCGCACGCCCGCATTTTCAACCTGGGTCGCGGGTTTCGTGGTGGCAGTCCCCTCGGGCCTGTTCGATATCGGCACGCTGGCCGATCTCTCGAATATCGGCACTCTGTTTGCGTTTGTCCTGGTTTCAATCGGCGTCATCGTGCTTCGCTACCGCGAGCCCAATCGGCGTCGGGGATTCGTAGTGCCCGGCGGTCCGGTGATTCCTGTGCTGAGCGTGATTTTCTGCTTCCTGCTCATGGCCGGACTGCCGATTATTACCTGGATACGCTTCTTCGCCTGGTTGATTATCGGCCTCGTCATTTACTTCCTCTATAGCCGTCACCGTTCTGAATTCGCGCATCAAAAATAGATTGCGCAGCCGGTGCGGAGGATTCCCCCAATGAAAACCTGGAAATTTGCCCTTGTAACTTC
>JBEKCW010000096.1:0-13800 GCA_050014675.1 Occallatibacter sp.
GTCCACCCTCCATCATGCTGAAAACAATAGACCTTGAGACTTTTGGCAGGGGCCGGGGGGGGAGCAAGGGGGGTGGGGGGGGGCGCCTGAGTCAACCCCGCAGAGGAGAAGCACCATGTCCAGTTCCAAGACCTGTCGTCACCTCATGCCCAATGGCCGCACCTGCAAGTCGCCCGCCATGCGCGGCAGTGCATACTGCTACTATCACGGCCCGCAAGTGAAGGCACGGCACGCCTCCAAATCCAGGGAGTCGGAGTTCGAAATCGAGTCTCTCACCGAGCCCTCCGACATCCCCACCATCGGTAATCAGATCCTTCAGGCGATGGCCGCCAACCGGCTCTCAAAAGGCAGAGCCTCCGTCATGCTTCAGACCCTGCAAACCGTCATGGCCAGCTACCGCTTCGCCTCCAACGACGCCCTCGACCTCGGTCCCGACGATTGCTCCGACGACGCAGAAGCTTGAATCAGCCCACCGGTTTTCGCGGCCGATGCGCATCGCTGTAACATCGATGCGCCGCCGCGCACTGTTGATCTACACTCATCAGCATATGCAGCCAGTGATGATCTATATGGAGCCGGGCTTCTCTCAGGAAGCCCTTGAAAACTCAGACGCGCTCGATTTGCGCAGCATCGGCGACAAAGCCTGGAGCGCGATTACTTCGCGATGCAAAGCTTCTGAGGTTCGCCTGTACTATCTGAAAATTAAATCGCTGGAAGGCATTGAAAAGCTGCGATCCACTTCAATTCTCAAAATTGAATATGCCAACAAGATCACTGACATCAAGCCCGTGCTCAAGATGGATTGGCTCGAGACTCTCTACCTCTACGATCTCCCAAAGCTTCGGGACATAGAAGGGATTGAAGCATTACAAAACCTAACTGAATTGCGCTTGTCGGGCAATCGCGGCAGTATGGACCCGCCTCTTCGCCTGCAATCAATTAAGCCGATCGCAAAGCTATCGAAGCTCAGAGTGCTTGAAGTCACCAACATGCAATTGGAAAACGACGATATCTCATTCATTGCTTCGTCATTCCCCAATCTCCGATCGTTGACGATATCCTGGCGCTTTGACCGATCGCAACTTGCGCACATTGCCGCTAAGCTGAACGCTCAACTCGATGAGCCCCTGCGAGCGAGCATCGAATTCGCTCATTGCACCAAATGCAAGGGCAGTTTGACGCTCTTTATAGGCCGTCGCATGCCTACGGTTTGCAAAGTGTGCAATAAAGACAAGTTTGAAAAACTTACCGCGCAATTTGCGCAGCTCATGCGCGAGGCGTAACGAAATTATGCGGCGTGCCGAATCGCCAGCAGCGTCACATCGTCCACACCGGGGTTGGCGCCGGCAAAGCAGCGCAGGTCTTCGAGAGCCGCGGCGATGACCGAAGCCGCGCGGCACGCACCCAGGCGGCACACCAGATTCGCTACGCGTTCCACGCCGTACTCGCCGTCATCTCCGTTGGCTTCAGAGAAGCCGTCGGTAAAGAGAAAAAGCAAATCGCCCGCGCTCAGTTGCACCTGGGATGAACTGAACGTAGCATCGCGAAACATTCCCAGCGGAAACGCCGTTGACTCGAGCAATCGCACATTGCGTTGCTGAACGGCGATCACGGGCAAGTGGCCGGCGTTGAAAATCTCCACATCGCCTTGAGCGCTGGCGCGCCCGCAAACCAGCGTGGCGTATTGCCCGGCGATCCCGCTGCTCGCGAGGAAGCAGTTGATTTGGACCACAATTTCACTCAACGGAAGGCCCATGCCGATCAGGCTGCGGAAGAGCGCGTGGAGCTGCGTCATCCGCATCGAAGCAGCCACGCCCTTGCCTGAGACGTCGCCAAGCATGAAAAAGAGCTGCCCGTTATATGGATAGAGGTCGCAATAGTCGCCGCTGACCGGCCCGAGTGGAGCGTAGTGATAGCTCGTCTCCCAACCGTCGACGGTGAGGCCGGCAGGCGGCAACAGGCCGCGCTGCAGTTCCGAGGCCAGGTCAAGATCGCGTTGCAGCGTGGCGCGCTCGAGCTTGCTGAGGTGGTCGAGGCAGTAGCGAATAAGCGGATCGGCGAGCAGCCGGTCGCGCTCCACGGTGTCATTACACATCTCGCAAATGCCGTAGGTGCCGGCTGCAAATCGATCGAGCGCCGAATCCACCTCGCGCAGCAGCGCCTCAAGGCTCGCGTCATCGGGCGCATGCGTAACAACCGCCTCAAGGCGGCGCTTGCGCTCCTCCAGTTGCTTGTGCAGGAAACTCATTTCGGCGGCGGCCATGACAGTACCCTCGAAGCCCGCGGACGTACAGGCTTTTGATTCTCCAGGGTGCGTTGACGCGTCAATAGTTTTCGGTTCGTGGACGGTGAACGGTGAGTCGTGATTCCCCACCCTTGGCGCAAGAACAAAGACGCGCCAGGGATGGGGCATCCACTTCCGTTTCATCTGGCATCGCACTCGCGCTTAGTCGCGCTCCCAGAAGTGCGGCGGCTCAATGCCCAGTGCGCGCAGGTAGACAAAGCCCTGGCCGCGGTGATGAATCTCGTTGTCGATGGCGTATTGAATCATCGCGATTCCCGGCATCGTCCACTGCCCGAACGCCGTATCGACTTCGGCAAAGCGGTGCGGCGGAATGGTGGGGAACTTTTCGTCGAGCTCCCGGGTCTGGCGATCCCAGACTTCGAGAATCTCACTTTTGGTGGTGGGCTTGGGTCCACCGCCGTACTCCACCCACTTGCCGGTGGCCACGCCGTCGACAATGGGCACGGCCATGCCGATAAACTCCGAGGCCATTACCGCGAATGGCCGCATGCCCCCCAAAATAAAGTTGAAAAGCTTGTCTTCAGGGAACGCCTCAATGGTGCGGCGCGTGAGCCTGCGGTGGCCCTGCCAGTTCTTGAGCAGCTCTTCGGCGGAGACCACGTTTACGGTTCCTGTTGCAGTTGTCATGTCAAACCTCCATGTGCCCTTGGGGCCTCCATGGCCCTTCAAGGCTCACGATTGAAGATAGCGGCAATTCCCGACAGAACTTGTCGTAAATTAAATGCAGGATAAAGGCTGTGACTTACGACCCGATCATGCGTGTGCTGACAGTGCTGGAGGTTTTGCAGGCGCGCGACTTTGTGTCTGGAGCGGAGCTGGCCGAGCGGCTTGAGGTAAACTTGCGCACGGTGCAGCGCTACATGGTGCGGCTCAAGGATTTGAGCATTCCGGTTGAGTCGTCGCGGGGCGTAGGCGGTGCGTATCGGTTGAAGCCGGGGTTCAGGTTGCCCCCGCTGCTGCTGACCAATGAGGAGGCGTTTGCGCTGTCCCTCGGGCTGCATTCACTGCGCCAGGTCGGGCTTTCAGCGTTTGCACCGGCCACCGAAGGCGCATTGGCGAAGCTGCGGCGCGTGATGCCTGAAGCGCTGCGAGAGAGCATCAGGACCGTGGACGACGTAGTGGCCATTGAGCCGGGCCCGTGGGTGGTTACGACTTCGGTAGAGTCTTTGATTGGCGCGGCATCGGCCATTCGCCTCGGCCGGCGGGTGCGGTTCGATTACGAGTCGCGTGAGGGCGCGCGAACGAGGCGGCAGATTGAGCCGTATGCGGTGATGCATACCGACGGGCGCTGGTACTTGATCGGTTACTGTCTTACGCGAAAGGCGATGCGCACCTTCCGGCTCGATCGCGTATCGGAGCTGGCGATGGGCGCGGGCAAGTTCAAGAGGCCCGCCGATTTCGAGGCGCGGCGTTACATGCAGACCAGCATGCCGTTCATCCAGGCGCAGTACCGGATCGATGTATGGATCGAGTTGCCGATTGAGGAAGCGCAACAAATATTTGCGATGTGGAGGGTGGCAATTGAGCAAGAGAACGGCGGAACGCGGTTGCGCTGTGCGCGCGATCGGCTGGAGATGGTTGCGGCAATGCTGCTGAGCGCTGGCCGGCGAATCGTGGTGCACAGCCCCGATGAGTTGCGCGGGACGTTCAAGGAGTTGGCGCGGCTGGCATTGACGGCGGCGGGAGATTAGCGAATCGACCAGCGAGCGGCGGTTGAAAAGATCATTACGCGCCATTTTGCTATACTTGGCTTATCCCGGCAGGGAGTGGACCCCGGCCGGGGGTTGGCTACTTGAGCAGTAGCGCGAGGACGAGGATAACGAGCGCAGTAATGAACCCCCAGTCAATGGCGATGGTTATGGCAGCTCGCATCCAGGACGATTTCTCATCCATGCCCTCACCTCCTTTGCGTTAGCACTGCCCGCAGGCCGTGTCAGCGGCCTGCGGACAGACAGACCACTCTTCCGGCCTGATCTTTCGCCGCCACAACTCCACTCGCAAAAAAGGTAAATTGATTCTAGGGGTCGGCCTTTCGGGCCAGTTGTGATGAGGATTACGTAATTTAGTGCCTTAAGCCGCGAGAAGCCTATTTTTCTAGATGCCTTCGCCCATGGAGACATAAGCGCCCTGCTGCTCGATCTCTGTGCGATAGGCTGAGCGCTCGGCTTCCTCATTGGCAAAAGGCTGGGCGCGGCGGTCTTGAAGGCGATCTGACACGCGATGGTCGCGCGCGCACAACTGTTCTTCCAACTCCTCCACACGGACTGAGAGCGCGATGAGCGCGTCAGAGAGCGGGTCTTTGACGTCGTGCGGGTCGGTGATGAGTACGCGCTCGCCGTTGCGGTAGACAATGTGCGCGGGCACGCCGACAACGGTGGAGTTGGGCGGCACGTCATTAAGAACGACTGAGCCGGCGCCGACGCGGGAGTTTTCGCCGATGGCAATATTGCCCAGGATGTTGGCGTTGTTGCCGATGAAGACGCCGTCGCAAATGGTCGGGTGGCGCTTGCCGTTGCCCTTGCCAGTGCCGCCGAGCGTGACACCCTGGTACATGGTGACATCGGAACCGACGATGGCGGTCTCGCCGATCACCACGCCGGCAGCGTGATCGATGAAGAGACGGCGGCCGAGCAGCGCGCCCGGGTGGATGTCGACCCCGGTGAAGAAGCGGGCGATCTGCGAGACAAGACGCGCGGGCAGGTAGAGTTTGGCCCGCCACAACTTGTGCGATACGCGATGAATCCACACCGCCCAGAGACCCGGATAGCAAAGCAGCACTTCGAGAGTGGAGCGCGCAGCGGGGTCGCGCTCCAGCACGGAGTGGATGTCTTCGCGAATGCGGGAAAACAGGGACATAGGGAACGAGGGAGCAAGGGAACAAGGGAACAAGAAGCTTGCAGCCCAACATACAAATATCAGGCGGTTAAGATCCTTGTTCCCTTGCTCCCTTGTTCCCTGCCTTCTTTACGCCGTTACCGCGATCGGCTCGGCCTGCAGCGCGAGCGCCTGCTGGCGCAACGGTTCAAAGAGCACGCTCGAGAGGTAGCGCTCGCCGAAGTCGGGCAGCACAACCACAATCAGCTTGCCCGCATTCTCGGGCCGTGCTGCAACCTTGAGCGCCGCAGCCGCAGCCGCACCGGAGCTGATGCCCACAAACAGCCCTTCTTCCTTCGCCAGGCGGCGAGCCGTCTCCACAGCTTCATCGTTGGTTATCTGCACCACTTCATCGATGACCTTGGTGTCGAGCACGCTGGGCACAAAGCCTGCGCCGATGCCCTGAATCTTGTGCGGGCCGGGTTTGCCGCCGCTCAGCACCGGGCTGTCAGTCGGCTCCACGGCAATGGCCTTGAACGATGGCTTCTTGGGCTTGATGTGGTTCGAGACACCGGTAATGGTGCCGCCAGTGCCGATGCCGGAGATGAGAATGTCGACTTCGCCGTCGGTGTCGTCCCAGATCTCGGGGCCAGTCGTCCACAAGTGGATGGCCGGGTTGGCCGGGTTGTCGAACTGCTGCAGCATGTAGCCGTCCGGCGTCTTCTCCAGAATCTCGTTGGCCTTGGCGATAGCGCCCTTCATGCCGTTGGGACCGGGCGTAAGAACAATTTCGGCGCCATAGGCGAGCAGAGTGACGCGGCGCTCAAGGCTCATGGTCTCAGGCATGGTGAGGATGAGCTTGTAGCCTTTGACGGCAGCCACAAAAGCGAGTGCGATGCCGGTGTTGCCGCTGGTGGGCTCAATCAGGACGGTTTTGCCGGGCGTGATTTTGCCTCTCCGCTCAGCGTCCTCGATCATGGCAAAGCCGATGCGGTCTTTCACGCTGGAGGCGGGGTTCTGGCTCTCGAGCTTGACGACAACGGTTGCCCCAAGCCCGGCGGTTACGCGGTTAAGTTTCACAAGAGGGGTCTTGCCAATCAGTTCAGTCACGTTTGCAGCAATGCGCGCCATTTTGAAAAATCTCCTTTGTCCGGGGACAATGCGCCCGGAGCGCTGAAATATCGATGGTTGAGGAAACGGTGCAGCCTGTCGGGTAGGAAAAAAGCGCGCGCCATCAGGCGCACATCGGCATCGGAGCTTGCACCAGGCACGGTGTTAGCGACATCGACGCATGCAAATAGCCTAGACCCGCCGGGCGTCACGTGGCAAGCAAAGTGGCATTAAGATTTGAGAGGATGCAACTCAAATGCGAGCCAGGCGACCTTGTCTTCGGCCAGGCGATGCCACGAATTGACTGGCTGACCGAGCGCCGCGGCAGAGTAGATCACGCATCAACTCACCCAGGCGGGCCTAAAATAGAGGCGTGCCGGATCGCCCTGCCTGTTTGCAATGAAAGCTGGCAAGCGGCGGCCCGAGGGATTGATGCAATGGACGCCGCGGAGGATCTCACCCAACTCGAAGGACGGGTTGTCAACGGGCGGTTTCGGCTTCTGCGCAGGTTAGGAGGCTCGAAATCGAGCGCCGTTTACCTGACTGCGTACGACGACGACCCGCCGCGAATGGCTGCATTCAAATTGGTAGCCGCCGGCGCGCCCGATGCTGAACTTCGCCTGGCCGGATGGATCGCGGCTGGGCAGCTCAGCCACAAGAATCTGATTAGCACCTTCGATTGCGGCCACTGCCAGATTGACGACTCCCATTTTGTTTACGAGATCATGGAGTTCGCCGATGAGGTTCTCGACGAGATTCTTCCTGCGCGATCTTTAACTCCGGACGAGACCCGTGCGATGCTCGCACCGCTGCTCGATGCGCTGGAGTTTCTGGGCACGAAGGGCTATGTGCATGGGCGGCTCAAACCATCGAACATCCTGGTAGTTGGCGACCGGTTGAAGCTCTCAAGGGATTGCACCCCCATTGACAAGGACTATCGAGCGGAGCCGGCTGAGATGGTTGTGCCTGAGACGAGCATGCCCGAAACGAGCCCGTATGAAGCACCGGAACTGGGCTGCGGCCCTGTCACGCAGGCCGTGGATGTGTGGGCGCTGGGCATGACGCTCGTTGCGGCACTGACGCAGAAGCCCGCACGGTGGGAACCGTGGACCGGCGAGGATCCGGCAATTCCCGCAGGGATTGCGGAGCCGTTTGCTCAAATCGCCAGGGCCTGTTTGCGCGTGAACCCGGCACAGCGGTGCACGCTCGTTGAGTTGAGAGCGATGCTCGATCGTAGATCCACTCCCCTGTTTGAGGCGCGGAAAACAGAGCAAGCCAAACCGCAGGAGCCAGGCACACGCACAGGCAGTTGGAAGGCAGCTCTGATTGCCGTAGCAGCGGTGGTGGTTTTAGCCGGGGCCGCGCTGATAGTACGCAAGACTGGGTTTCCGGCGACGGCAACAAAGAGCGGCGCGCAGCAAACTTCGGCGAGTGATTCCGTTTCAACAGCAGCGCCGCAGACTGCGCCAGAAAAGCCCTCACCATCAACGCCGAACCGGCAGGCAGCAGCGCAGACGAAGCCAAGTCCCGGGGCATTCTCAGCGTTGCCCGGCGGCGGGAGTCACGGCGTGTTGCGGCGAGTGAATCCCGATTTGCTGCCCGCGGCACAGCAGTCGATTCGCGGGCATGTGGACGTGGGCGTGCGCGTGACCGTGGACCCCGCGGGCAACGTGACAGGCGCAGTGCTTCAATCGCCGAGCAGAAGCAATTACTTCAACCGGGTGGCTGTTGACGCGGCGCGGCAGTGGAAATTTGCCGCGGGAGCTGGCGGCGCGTGGCAGGTGCAGTTCGATTTCCGGCAGGATGGCATCGGCTCTGAGGCGGCTCAGGAAAACCAGTAGAGGCCGCCATCATCTCCAACCCGGATTTTTGAGAAGCAGCCGCGCAGAAATATCCAACCACTTTACATCTCACGAGCCGGGAATTTTCTGAACCACAATCGTTCTGCTGAACGGCGGCAGCCACGCGTGGAACTCCACGGGAGGAAAATTCGATGGCGCCAGGCACGGTTTCGGCCTGAATGCGACCGTGTATTTGGGAACTACATCCGGCGTTAAAGATGCAAATTCGAGCCGACAATCGGCCGCGACGTGCGGGAGCTTTGGATTTGGATCGTACGCGCCGGGTGGCACCCGAATAAACTCGTTGTTCACGTGGCCTCCATCTTCAGTCTGCGTCCATCCATCGTATTCAAGTCCTCCCTGAATCTGATTGCGCGGCACGCCAGCGGCAAGCACTTCGTCAATCGCAGCCAGCCGCGCCCTCTGCCATGCAAACCAGTCATGCGTGCCCGCAACGGCAAGAGCCGCATAAATAACCAGGGCGATCACCGAACCGGCAGGCAGGTTTGGCGCGATACGTCGTTGATGGAATTGAATGAGAAGAATAATGGCCATGGGCATTACGCCCAGCATGTAACGGTCAAATGCCGACACCACCGTTGCTCGTGGAATGAGAATGGCGAAATACGCGATCGAAAACGGCCCTAACAGCCAGAAAGTGCGTTTGGACAGAATCGCAGCGAGCCGCAGATTCTTCGGCCGCGCTGCAAACAACGCAATCACCGTGGCGACTACCACCGCTGAAAGCAGCAACCGAAATGCCGTAGGCAGAAAGAAACTGGAAGTCTCAGGAGGGCTTAACCCGGCATCTCTCGCTCGAGCGAACTCCGAAACCAGCAGGTGCGGCCGCCATGGCAGCATCCAGCCCCACACCCACTGAAAGCCGGTCCACACGGCCAGAATCGCCACAACAATAGCCAGCCTCGCCTTTGAGAATTCGCGGAGCCGCGGAAGCCACGGCATGAGCAGCGGATACACAACCAGTGCCAGGCACAGCAATTCGCCAAAGATGCCCCAAAAGCCAATCACCAGCCCGCTGACGATCGGCGATGGAATTGATATGGACTCGGACAGCGAGTACGGCTGCGATCCAAACCAATGCATGCAGCAGAAAATCGCCGCCAAGGAGCCTATCCATAACGCCAGCCCGCAGAGAAGCACCCAGCGTTGCCGGCGCAGAAAGATCGCCGTGGCAGGCACCATCACCAAAGCGCCCAGCCATGCAATCTGCCGCGCCGTTCCGCCCACCACATCTGAGGCCGCGGCAGCACAGAGCCAGGTTATGGCAGCCGCCTGGCTTTCGGCACTGACAGCGCGCTGGCAACAGTAAAGGCAGAGCACGATCACAAACACGCCCGGAATATCGGTCATATAGCTGGCGGCAAGTGGTAGAAACAATGGCGAAAGCCCCAGCGTGAGGCAGCCGACCACTGCATTGCGCGGCGTACATCCGAAGCGCACCAGGATGGCATGAAACAGAAACAGGGCTGCCATCGCCAAGGGCAGAGTGGATAGCTTGACCGCCATAAAAGAGAAACCGAACAGGCGCACGAAAAGCGCGCCCCAGGCGATCTGCCATCCGAGCATGGCGGTTGCCCAGCCGTTGTATACAAAATGACCCGTTTGCGCAAACACTTGCGCGGACCGTATGTACGACCAATCGTCGATGAAGCCCATTTCAGCAACAGGCCAGGCAGCCCAATAACAGGCAGTAAAAACTGCCACGCACATCAGGCCATTGCGAGCGGAATTGGATTGCGCTTTCACTTAAGGCCAATACCCCAACTGTGCATTGTATTGCTCTCGCTGCCATTGCCGGCTTGGTCGCGCCTCAGCCCGTGTTGCGCAGCCCAGCGGAAATGCCGCTGATGGTCGCGGCGATTGCACGGTTCACTTCAGGCGTGTCTTCGCCGGCGCGCTTGCGGCGCAGCATGTCCACCTGGATAAGGTGCATGGGGTCAACATACGGGTTGCGCAGCTTAATAGAGCGCGCCAGCACCTGGTTTGACTGCAATAACTCGGTTTGCCCGGTGACGGCGAGAACGGCCCGCACGCTGCGATGAAACTCAGCCTCGAACAAGTCGTACACGCGCTCGCGAAGCGCAGCGTCGGGAACCAGCGCGGAGTAGAGGCGCGCGGTAGTCAGGTCGACTTTGCCCAGCGCCATTTCAACATTGCGAATAAGGTCGATAAAGAGCGGAAACTCCCTGGCCATGGTGCGCAGCAATGCCTGCCGATCGGCGGACGGTGCGGAAGTCTCGCCGAGATACTGCTCCACAGCACAGCCAACGCCGAACCATGCCGGAACGAGCAGCCGCGACTGGGTCCAGCCGAAGACCCATGGAATGGCGCGAAGATCGGATAATTTCGGCGATGCATTCCGGCGCGCAGGCCTTGAGCCGATCTTGGCATTCTCAAGCTCCCCGACGGGCGTGGACTGCTCAAAGTAAGTCACCACGTCGGGATCTTCGAGGATGTGTTTGCGATAGCAGCCGTAGGCCAGGTCTGAAAGCTCGTTGAACGCGGACTCCCACTCAGGCTTGAGCACGCCTGTGAAGTGGCCCTGCGGATCGCGCGCGTTAGGGCGGGCAAGCGCGTCAAGCGAAGCGGCAATCATCAGCTCAAGATTGCGCTCAGCCAGCACTTCATCGGCATATTTGAAGTTGAGCACTTCGCCCTGCTCGGTAATTCGAAGCTGGCCATCAAAAGCGTCGAAGGGCTGCGCAAAGATGGCGCGATGCGTGGGCCCTCCGCCGCGGCCGACCGTGCCGCCGCGGCCATGGAAGAGCCGCAGCTTGATACCAGCCTCGCGCGCCACCACGTGCAGATCGCGATGCGCCCGGAAAATCTCCCACGTCGAAGTCAGCATGCCGCCGTCTTTGTTTGAGTCGGAGTAGCCCAGCATCACTTCCTGCCAGTTGTCCCAGCTGGCAATCAGCTTGCGGTAATCGGCGCGGCTCCAAAGTTCGCGGCAAACGCCGGGCGCATTGCGCAGGTCTTCGATTGATTCGAAGAGCGGGACAGGCATAAGTCCGGGGTCAGCGCCGCGACCCTCAACATGAGCACCGCCCAGGCGCGCCAGGCGGACCACGGCGAGCACATCGTCAACCGTGGAAGCGCCGCTGATGACGTACTGGCGGATGGATTCGGGCGAGCTGCCCTCTTTTACCTCGGCGATCACGCGAAATGTTTCAAGCACGCTTGAAGTTTGCGCAGAGAGACCGCTGGGCAGCGACGGCGCGACGGTATCTGAAATCGCTTCCTGCAGCGCCGCCGCGTGCACGCGCGCATGCTGGCGAACGTCGAGCGTGTGCAGATGCAGTCCGAAAGTGCGCACCTCGAGAATGAGCGGATCGATAAGCGTGCGGGCGATGCGAATGCCGCAGTTGGCCGAGAGCGACGCGCGCAGGGTTTCGAGATCGTCAAGAAACTCCCGTGAAGAGCCATAAGGAGGCAGCGCCTGGGTCAGTTTGTCGTGTTCGCGCGAAAGCGTAAAGGGCGTAACCGGCAACGCCTCGCCGCGGGTATGCGGATGGCCCGTCTCGCCGAGGGTCCGCTGAATGCGGGCTTTGAGGCAGATAGCGAAACGGCGATAGTATTCAAACTCGTATTGCGCGCCGAAGACCTGCGCCTCAGGCGTGTGCACCTGGGCCACGTAAGCGTTCAGCCGCGCCAGCAGCTCGTCGCTCACCGTGCGTTGCTGGGCGCTGGTGGTCAGCAGGTCGATGATCACGTCGAGCCGGCGCTGATAGTGGAGCAGCAGGTGGCCGCGGGCGAGTTGAATTGCGTCGCTGGTCACCTCGGGCGTAACAAAGGGATTGCCATCGCGGTCGCCACCAATCCACGAGCCGAAGCGAACCAGCAGCGGCAGCTCGTGCGGTTCAATGTCGAGATCGTAGGCCGCGCGCAACGCCTGGGAGATTTCGCGATAGAGCCCCGGCAGCGTTTCAAAGATGGAAACATCGTAGTAGTCGAGCCCCATCTTGATTTCGTCGTAGACTGTTGGCCGGCGCGAGCGGACTTCGTCGGTCTGCCACAGGCCGGTGATTTCAGCGAGCACGAGCTGCTCAAGAATGGCAATGTCCTGCTCGGGGACGGGAATGCGATCGAGGGCCTCGAGGAATTCGCCGATGCGCCGCCGCTTGAACATCACGGTGCGGCGCGCGGCCTCAGTGGGGTGCGCGGTGAAGACGGGAACGATAAGCACGCGGCGCAGCCATTCGAGAGCTTCGCTGGCCCCGATACCCACCCGGCGCATTTCACACAAGGTACCTTCAAGAGACCCGCGCTGGCGGCCGGCCTGACCGTTCAGGCGCAGGGCCACGCGGCGGCGTTTGCGGTGGTTTGTTTCAGCAAGATTGATGAGCTCGAAGTAAAACGCAAACGCGCGCGTAAGCAGAATGGCGCGCTCGGCGGGGATGGAGTGAACCAGTTCGAGTGCGGCCGCGCCGTGGCGGCCGGCATCTTCATCGCGGCCATGGGCCTCGGCATCGCGGCGGCGGATGGTGCCCTGGCGCAGCGCTTCAACGTGCTCAAACAGGTCGTCGCCGGCCTGCTCGCGCAGCACTTCGCCCAGCAGCATGCCCAGCGAACGCACGTCGCGACGCAGGGGAGCTTCTTTAATATCGCCGGATTGAGCTTCAAGTTCCGCGAGCCGTTGCGACCAGCTTTCAGGGTTCCACAAAAGGGCCATCGTATTTCGATTATGCCTGAATGAAGCGGCAAGTCAGCGGCGGAAGCAGGTCGAGCTGTGGTCATTGACCATTCCCGCGGCCTGCATGAAGGCATAGACAATGACCGGGCCAACGAATTTGAAGCCTCGTTGCTTGAGCTGCATTGACATTTCGACAGAGAGCGGTGTTTGCGCGGGAAGTGGCCCCACATTCTGGATGGGCTTACCGCCCACAATACCCCAGAGAAACGAGCCAAAGTCTTCGCCGGATTCTTGCATTTCAAGATAAATGCGGGCAGCGTTGACGGTTGCCTCAATCTTCGCACGCGAGCGGATGATGCCGGGATCCTGGAGCAGCCGGGCGATATCCGCTTCTTTGAAGCGGGCCACCTTAACGGGATCGAACCCTTTGAATGCCTTGCGAAAGGCATCGCGCTTGCGCAGTACCGTGATCCACGAGAGACCAGCCTGAAACCCTTCAAGCATGAGCAATTCCCATAGCGCGCGGCTGTCGCGCACGGGCACACCCCATTCGGTGTCGTGGTATTCGCGCATGAGCGGATCGCTCTCAGCCCAGGCGCAGCGGGATTTTTCCTTGGTAGTGGTCATGTGCGCGATTTCCTCCAGTTATCTGGCAGCCACTCCTCATGCGCTTCGGCATTGCCGGCAAATCCCGCAGCCACGAGAACATCGCGCCAATCGCTCTTGGCGAGGTCTACTGCTTCTCGAAGCTTTGCCAAATCGCCCTCACTCAGTTTCAAGGCTGCAAGACGAACCGGGTCCAGTGCGGCAGGCGTGCAGTTCCTATGAAACGGAAGGTTGCTTCCGCACTCGTCTGCAAGCAAAGCAGATGCAGAATCTCTTTCGTCTGGACGAAAAAGCAGGTTGATGCGGAGTTTGACTTCGTCTGAAAGTGGCGTTGTCATCAAATCCTCTTGATAGCGGGTTTCATCGGTTATGCCCCTTCCAACTGCACCGTCAGCTCCTCCCACTCTGAGGTGAGCGAGGCCAACTGCGCGCGAAGATTATCAGCCAGCGTCGAGAGGCGCTGCGTTTCG
>JBEKCW010000097.1:0-13704 GCA_050014675.1 Occallatibacter sp.
GGAGCTGCGCTGGGCCAACCGGCTGGCCGGAATTGAAAACACTGAGATCGCGACGGGGCCGCTGGATGCGCTGTTCGCCATGCATATTGAGGCTCGCGATGTACTGCGCGGCCTGATCGACGGGCCTGAGGCAGCGTGGACCGAGCCTTATATTCTCAAAATGGATTGGGTTCCCGAAGATAAGCGGCGCATATCGCGGCGCAAGGTGGCGGCGCACATGTTGTTGCACAGCCAACGCCATTACGCGCAACTGGCCACGCTGGCGCGTACAGCCGGGTTCGCGGCGCAATTTCGCGGCGATTTGCTCTTCAGCCCGGCACTGGCATAGAGCTTATGGGGACTATGCAGGTGGCGCGGCCGCGGGCGGACGGGCGGCCCTCTGGAAGCAGGACCGGCAGAGGACCGGCCTGCCCTGGGTGGGCTTAAACGGGACGGTGGTGTCGGTGCCGCACTCCGAGCAGGTGGTGCGCGTCTCGGGACGCACTCTGAAGTTTCCGCGCGCGCGTTTGGCCTTGCACTGCTTGCAGTGCTTGGGGTCGTTTTTGAACTGCTTATCGTGGAAAAACAATTGCTCGCCGGCAGTGAAAACAAAGTCGGCGCCGCAATCAGTACACTTCAAAATCCTATCGGTGAAATCCATGGCCGGCTTCCCTGGTACAGGGAACGCTACCGAATACGCCATGGACCTTTAAGAGGCGTGACGGTCGGGGATCCCTGTATCTCTTTCTCGATACGCAACAAGGGCCCGGACCGCGGTCGAAACCGGCGGCAAAAGAACTTTCCCCCGGTTTAAATGGGAGAGGGAAGAACCACAAACACAGAGTGTGATCTCTGCGACTAGCCAAAAAATCGTCACATTGCTAAGCGCCGGCCAGATCTTGCTTCTATCTTTCCCGGCGGCCGGCATCTTTGGGATGCACGAGCCGCCAGTGACCGGCGCTTTCGCAAAGGTGGTACGTTAATCTTGCTCCTTACGAGCTTTCTTGCGATTCCGCTTACGTGCCAATGCCGCCTTAACGCGTTTCTTCTCACCGGGTTTCAGGTAGTAGGAGTGACGCTTTACTTCCTTGATAATGTCTTCCTGCTGAACCTTGCGCTTGAACCGGCGCAGCGCATTTTCGAGCGGCTCGCCTTCTTGAATGCGAACCTCAGCCAAGTAAATACACCCCCAAACCTGCCAGACGGCTTGAACTATCATACCCAAATTCAGCTTTCTGTGCCAACGGCGGTCTTTCCGCTAGCCCCTTCGATAGACTGACTTTGTCGGGTGTCGTGCATTATGTGGCTGGGGTGAGGAGCAGTTCTCGCCCCGACCCGGTAGGTACACTGATTTCGAGAGGACCGGTATGATCCGCAGCTACCAGGGCAAGACACCGCAAATCGCAAGCGGCTGCTACATTGACCCCTCAGCCCAGATTCTGGGCGACGTGGTGATCGGGGAACGCTCATCGGTATGGATGAACGCGGTGGTCCGGGGCGACGTGAACTCCATTCGCATTGGCGCCTGCAGCAACGTGCAGGACTGCGCGGTGCTGCACGGCCAGCGCAACGTTTACCCGGTGTTGGTGGGAGACTGGGTGACGATTGGCCACAACGCCACGGTGCACGGCTGCGTGGTTGAGGACATGGTGCTGATTGGCATGGGAGTGACGGTGCTGAATGGCTCGCGGATCGGCGAAGGCTCAATTATTGCGGCGGGCGCGGTGGTGCCCGAGCAGACCATTGTGCCGCCGCGGACGCTGTGGGCCGGGGTGCCCGCCAAAATGCGCCGCGAGCTCACCGACAAGGATCGGGAGCTGATTCGCGAATACGCCAAGAATTACCTGGATTACGTGGAGATTTATTTGAGCGAAGGCGCGGGGGAGACGGTTGCGCCGGTGCGGTAGGCTGCGGTCGGGGCGGACGCGGTCTATTTGGGCGTGCGTGAGCCTGCAATGAGTATTTCAACCAAGCGCCTGGCGCTTTGCTGCCAGTCTGAACTGGAACCTACATAAAAGACGCCGATCAGCGCACGAAGCAAATCCTGTGAATCGATTTCGTTGCTCAGGTCACCACTTTTGATGGCGCGTTTTACCAGCGCGTCCATTGCTCCCTGGACCATGCTGCGAGACCCCTCATAGAGCTTCGACGCGCCGCCCGCGACACTGTTCAACGCGGGGGCGATGATCTGCTTTTGACCCACGTGGTCCACGAACATCAACATCCAAGCCCGCAATGCGTCAATGGGGGGCATGGTTTGGGCGAAGCTGCGCCCGGCGGCGGTGAGTTTCTCCACTTCGCTGCGATAGACCGCTTCAATGAGGGAATCGCGAGTGGGAAAGTGGCGATAAAGCGTTCCGGCGCCGACGCCAGCCTGTTTGGCGATATCGTCAAGACTTGCGCCGGCGCCAAAGCGGGTAAAGGCCTGCCTGGCGGCGTCGAGAATGCGCTCGCGATTGTGCAGAGCGTCTCGACGAGGTTTTCTGCGGGGCTTTCTCCGGGCGGGTTGTGGACGCTTTTTGGCCATGTGCGGAAAAGAGAAAAGACCGTGTTTGCCGATGGCTGACTTTTGTGGTCTCCGACCCTAGCGACAAAAACAAAGACGTCGCGAGGGTGGGGCACCCATTCATCTACCGTAGGTCGGCTTCACCGGTGGCGGACTGAAAATAATTGCAACCGGAGATAGTCTCCGCTTATCTATTCATACGGAGACACTCTCCGTTTTATTTGAAGCGGCCGTAATCCGTCAATGCTGGATACATAAAGGAAGTCCAACCTAGAGCCAGGGAGGAAGAATATGACCCAGGGAGTAAGTTCGGCCGGCAGCTTTACCCTGCCCGGCAGTTCGATGAGCGTGAACCGCATGGGCTATGGAGCCATGCAGCTTGCGGGAAAAGATGGCAACAAAGTGGTGTGGGGACCGCCTCGTGACGTGGAAGAAGCGATGAGCGTATTGCGGGAAGTTGTCGCCAGCGGCGTGAACCACATCGATACATCCGATTTTTATGGGCCACACGTTACCAACCAAATCATTAAGAAGGCGCTCCATCCCTATGCGGACGATTTGACGATCGCGACCAAGGTTTGTGCGCGGCGGGGCGAAGATGGGTCGTGGATTCCGGCCCTCAGCCGCGAAGAGCTGACAGCGGCGGTACACGATAATCTGCGCAATCTGGGGCTGGAAGTGCTGGACGTGGTGAACTTGCGCAGCATGTACAGCGTGCATCAGCCGGCTGAGGGTTCGATCGAGGCGCCGCTCACGGTGCTTGCCGAACTTCAGCAAAAGGGCTTTATCCGCCATATCGGACTGAGCAACGTTACGCCCGCGCAGATTGCGGAGGGGCGGCGGATCGTGCCGATTGTGTGCGTGCAGAATCAGTACAACCTTGCGCACCGCGCCGACGATGCGCTCATTGCGGACCTTGCACAAGACGCCATTGCCTACGTTCCATTCTTTCCACTTGGCGGGTTCACTCCGCTGCAGTCGGGAACGTTGTCTAGCGTGGCGGAGCGCCTTGATGCCACGCCGATGCAGGTTGCCCTGGCGTGGCTGCTGCATCGCTCGCCCAACATCCTGGTGATTCCGGGAACGTCGTCGCTCGAACATCTTCGCGAGAATTTGAAGGCGGCGGCGCTCGAGATTCCTGATGAGGTGCTGGCGGAGCTGGATGCAATCCACTTGGAAGGTGCTGGGGGGCAAACGGCGCGGCATTAGACGTGAAGGTAATTGTCAACATTCGAAAACCGAAATTAGGAGTATTGCTATGCGTGTATTTGTTACAGGTGCGACGGGATTTATTGGTTCGGCATTCGTGAAGGAACTGATTGAAGCGGGCCACCAGGTGCTGGGGCTTGCGCGCAGCGAGGCGGGCGCAGACTCATTAATTTCTGCCGGCGCCCAGGTGCAAAGGGGCGACCTTGAAAACCTGGACAGCCTGAAGAGCGGCGCGGCCAATGCGGATGCGGTGGTTCACCTGGGATTCATTCACGACTTTTCGAAGTTCAAAGAGAACTGCGAGATCGACAGGAGAGCCATTGAGGCAATGGGCGGCGAGCTGGCCGGATCGGACCGGCCGCTGATTGTCACCGGCGGCCTCGCCCTACTTGCGCAGGGCCGCGCCGCAACCGAGGATGACGCGCCGCCGCCAGTCTCCGATAGTTTTCCGCGCGTTTAGAGGCGGCGGCCGAAGCGCTCGAAAAGCTGGGCGTGCGGACGATGGTTGTGCGTCTGCCACAGGTTCACGACACGACGAAAGCAGGCCTCTTGAGTTATGCGATCGAGATTGCACGGCAGAAGGGTGTTTCGGCGTTCATTGGCGAAGGACAGAATCGTTGGGCCGCGGCGCATCGCCTCGACGCCGCACATCTTTATCGGCTCGCGCTGGAAAAGGGCCATGCCGGTGCGCGGTACCACGCGGTTGCTGAAGAAGGTGTGTCCGCGCGGGAGATTGCTGAGGCCATCGGCCGTGGACTGAATGTGCCCGTGGTTTCGCTCAAGCCAGAAGAGGCTGCGGGACATTTCGGCTGGCTGACGATGTTTGCCGGATTGGATCTCATGGGATCGAGCGCGAAGACGCGGACACAACTTGGATGGGAGCCTGCAGGGCCGGGGCTGATTGTGGACCTTGAGAATATGCGCTACTAGTGACGGAGTGAAGGGGTGAAGGAGTGAAGGAGTGAGCAGGATTGTTCGCAATCGGCCGCTGCTCGCACTACAATTTCCCTGCCTGATATTTCCCAAATTCCTGCAGGGAGAACTCGCTTGGCTTTTGCGGCTGCACGCGTCGACTGCCATCTCGATCGCAGAACATTCATCAAGTCTTCAGCGGCTGCATTCGCTGTTGCCGGTTTACCCGGTGCGTTGAGCGCAATGGGCTCGCAGGCGCGCATTGCCGACATCTCGCTTGATCTCAACCGCATTCACAAGTGGGACGATGCCAATGGCGACACCTGGGATCCCTTTTGGGCCGATGACGGCAACCTTTACGCCTTCAATTGCGATGGGCGTGGCTTCGGCGCCGATGCAATGAACCTGGCGTTCAACAAGATCTCAGGCGAGGCGGCTGATGCGCTGGTGGGCAGCCAGGTGAACTTGATGGCCGAGTATGGCAAGGCCGGCCAGAAGGGACCTGACAATGCGACGTGGAAGGCCTGCGGCCAGGAGTGCATCGATGGCGTGTTCTACGCCTTTGTGTCGCGAAACACCTACGGTAGCGACAGCCACGATCCGCTGACGCGGCAGACGGCCGTGAACTCGAGCCTTATTAAGTCGACGGAGCGTGGCCGCACCTGGACGCCGAGCGCGCAGGAGAACTATGAACACCCCATGTGGCCCGGAGCCAGTTTTGGTGCGCCGTTCTTTGTGCACTATGGCCGCAACGGAAGCCAGGTGGAAAAGGATGCCGCCGGCGAGTACGTTTATGCATGCTCTACGAATGGCTTTTGGAATGACGGCGACAGCCTGATCATAGGCCGCGTTCCTCGCTCGCAGTTGTCCCGACTGAACAGCGCGGACTGGGAATATCTGTCTGACGGAGGCGCGCCGCCGAGCTGGTCTCGGTCAATCGACCGCGCCATACCCATTCTGGACCGTCCGGCTCGTTGCGGGCAGACTCCCATCACGTTCGTTCACGAACTGGGCGTGTACCTGCTTGTCTCCTGGTACAACACAGAGACCATGACGCGGTGGTTCGAGCCGAACCGCATGCGATACGACTTCTACCAGGCGCCTCATCCGTGGGGCCCGTGGACGCCGGCCGGATCGGCGGATGACAGCTTTCTTGGCCCGGGCATGCATATGTACGGGCCCAGCATCTGTGCAGCGTTTCAGCAGCGCCGCGGAGACGATATCGAGCTATCGCTCTTTACCTCGGGGTGCCCGTTCGACGACGTCCGCAGCTCTCCATACAAGATGTGGCACATTCCGCTGATACTCAAGGCAAATCCGACGCCATCTTTTCGATTCGTTTCCGCTGCGAATTCTGAGATCAAATACAACGGCCTGTGGTTCGCCTGGACTACAAGTGAAAATGCCGCGGTGAGCGACCTTCCGCAGGCGACGCAATCGAAGGGCGCCTCTGCCGAGTTTTCATTTACGGGAACAGGCATCGACTATGTCGGCGAAAAGACCGCGGGCATGGGCGACGCGGATATTTTCCTGGATGGCGAAGAGCAGGGCACCGTCTCTCTCATGGTGGATGATTTTCCGCTGCTGCTGGGCGTGGCGCTTTATTCGAAGCGGGGCCTGGTTCGCGGCAAACATACGCTCAAGATTGTTTGCGCTTCCGTTGCGCGGATTAATTTGGAAGGATTCCGCGTTTACGCCTGATTGGCGGCGCTGGCGGAGCTACTAAGGGTCGGGAGGCCCTCAATACGGCCGGTCAGGAGACCGGCGGGACTATTCTCGGCAATCTGTGTCAGCGGTTGATGCCGAGCATGTACGAGAAAATTGTGGCGCCAAACGCTGATGCCATCGCTGCTACCTTGGGGCCTGGGTCGCCGTAAATCTCGAATCCATCGACCTTGCAGAGCGCGGCCAGCTGGGGCACATATTTCTGAACCACCGAGCCCATGAAGTGGGCCTCGACGGCAGCGGCGTCGGTGTAGGTTTCAACCAGCCGGAATCGCTTGCCGTCGTTGCTCGCGAACCACTCGTAACCGAGCGTGCCAGGCTCTGACTGGCTGCCCTCGGTCATGGACTGCGCGAGGCTCTTGAACGCGACGAGGTTCGCGTCGCTTACGGTCATGTTTACCGTTAGCCGGACTACTTGCTCTAACATTGCGGCTCCTTCTGGTTGCTCCCTTGCCCCGATAAGAAACAAGACGGGATTTGCCAATGACTGGCTTTTGTGGTCTCCCACCCATCGAGCAAAAAACGCTCGATGGATGGGGCACGGTTTGATCTCCTCTGGGCTGGCCACGCCGGCGGCGGACTATTACGAATTCGATGCCGCGTCACACCTGCATGACTTCGGCTTCTTTTTTCCTGCTGAGGTCTTCCATGCGGAGGATCTCGTCGTTGGTCATCTTCTGCACTTCTTCGGCGGCGCGCTTTTCTTCGTCTTCGCTGATCTTTTTGTCTTTGGCGAGCTTCTTGAGAGCGTCGTTGCCGTCGCGGCGCACGTTGCGGACCGCGGTGCGATGTTCTTCGAGGACCTTGTTGAGGTGCTTGACCACGTCGCGGCGGCGCTCCTCGGTCATGGGCGGCACGGGAACGCGGATGACTTTGCCGTCGGACATGGGGTTGAAGCCGAGTCCTGAGGCCTGAATGGCCTTTTCGATTTCTTTCAGGATGCTGGGGTCCCAGGGGGAGATGACGATCATTTGGGGCTCGGGCGCGGAGACCTGCGCCATCTGATTGATGGGCGTGTAGGTGCCGTAGTAGTCCACCTTGATCTGGTCGAGCATGTGCACGCTGGCTCGGCCGGTGCGGGTAGCGGCCAGGTTGGCCTGGAAGTCGGTGACAGACTGATCCATGCGCCGCTTGAGGTCACCGTAGATGTCTTTAAGCGCCGGGTGTCCGGCCATGAAAAGTGCCATTTGATATCGCCCTCGTTACGCTGATTAGCCAACGGTTATTCTACAACTTGCGACTTAGAGATTGATTGCGGGAAGCCGGGTGCGGGCGAGGACGCCCACACGACAACCGGGCTCCCACCCCAATCGAATACAAATCATTCGTCGGGAACCCGATGGCTGGAGCCCGGCGCTACATGCTGGCGGATTGCGATTGCTCGTGGGCGTGGTAGCTGGAGCGGACGAGCGGGCCGGATTCTACGTGGCGGAAGCCCATGGCGAGGGCTTCGCGCTTGAGCTCGGCGAACTCGCGCGGAGTGTAGAGGCGGGCCATGGGCAGGTGGTCGCGCGAGGGGCGCAGATACTGGCCGATGGTAAGAATGTCGCAGCCTGTTGCGGCGAGGCCGCGGAAGACCTGGAGCAGTTCGTGGGTTTCTTCGCCGAGGCCGACCATCACGCCGGACTTGGTGAGTCCTTCGGGCCGCAGCTCTTTGGCGTAGCGCAGCAACTCGAGGGTGCGCTCGTAGCGCGCACCGGAGCGGACTACGCGATAGAGGCGCGGCACGGACTCAGTGTTGTGGTTCAGAACTTCTGGCGCGGCGTCGACGACGATCTGGATGGCTTCGCGGATGCCCTGAAAGTCGGGGATGAGGACTTCGACGCGGCAGCCGGGGGCCTGGCGGCGAATTTCTTGAATGACAAGGGCGAAGGCGCGCGCGCCGCCGATGTTGTCGTCGTCGCGATTGACGCTGGTGATGACTGCATGCTGAAGGCCGAGTGCGGCAACCGCCTGGGCCACGCGGCGCGGCTCGTCAAAGTCGATGGGCTCGGGGCGGCCTTTGGGGACGGCGCAGAATCCGCAACGGCGGGTGCACAGGTTGCCGAGCATCATGAACGTTGCGGTTTTGTGATGCCAGCACTCGCCGATGTTGGGGCAGTGGGCGCTTTCGCACACGGTGTGCAGCGAGAGCGAGCGGGCGAGCGATTTGAGGTTGTGGTAGTTTTCGCCCATGGGCGCGCGGGCCTTTAGCCACTCGGGCTTGGGCGCGGGGGTGCGGCGCGCAGGCTCGATCTGGACGAGATCGGGCTGGACGAGATCGATCACTAATTCCATTGTAGCGGCAGGCAATCTGATGGCGGGTCGCCCACGATTCCCGCCCGGATTTCATGGCGTCACATGCGGGTGGAGTGGGGTCCACATCGGGTAGGTGGGCACAGGCCGGCCTCAAAACCTTTGCGGAGAGGAGGGCATCTTTGCCAGTAACCGTGCGCGCCGGTATTTTCCCGTCTGGCTACGGAGGGATGAGCGCGGCGTGGCATTTGGAGGTTAATAAAATGACGAGATCAGATGGACCGCTGATTTTAGCAATCGTTTTTTTAGGCGCCGGATTGGGTGTGCTGATTGGATACTGCAATGGAACCACGGGATTTAGCGCCTCTTATCCCTTCACCGGCTCAATTCTTCATCTGGAGTTGACGACCACTGGCGTGGGAGTTATCGGTGGTCTGGCGGCGACGGCAATCGGCGTTTTGCTGCTGATCTGGGCTACGCTGGCGGCTGTTGTGGGGCTGTTTAGCGGACCACGCGTCGCCCGCGAGCGGTACGTGGAGCGGGTTTCAGTTGTCCCTAAGGACGGTGCAGACTACGAAACGGAGCCGGTTACCGCGCGTCGGCGTCATTTCTGGTCGCGCTCGACGCAGGGGACGCGGATTTGAGCCGCGCTTCCTCGGATGCGATCGAGCTGGAGGTTGGCGTCAGCGCAGCTTTTCGCGGACATCCGGGCGAACGAGATAGAGGAAGAAAACGAAATTGAGCAGGCCCTGCACGATTGAGGGCGCTTGATGGAAGCTGACCGCGATCCACGTGTTGTAGCCGACCAGCAGCAGGACGGCGGCAAGCGTCATGGCCCACGCCCAGCGAAAGAGCATGAGCAGGCCCCCTGAAGCGGCGAAGAAGAGGGCCGAGAAGACCAGGAAGAAGGGCGGATAATGACGCCCTGAGACCACTCCGAAAACGATCACACCGGCAAGAAGAAACATGTAAAGGGCTATGAAGACGAGGCCGGGCAGAGGCAGTAACTCGCGCCGCGGGGGCGCTGGTGTGGCGTCAGGCGTGGCGTTAACGGCTTCAGGAGTCTGGCCGGATTGGGAAGATTCGGTCTCTTCACTCATAGCGTGCGCAGGTAGGCAAGCAGGTCGGTGAGTTGCTGATCGTCAAGCGGCGTTGAGGGCATCATGCCGCGGCCGTGCAGGATGACGTCGGTGAGGCGTTCGTCGCTGGGCGGCGCGCCCGAAGGCATGGCTTTGACCTTGGTGATGGCCTGCAGACCGGGGCCATGCAGCGGACTGGTGTTGGTGGGATAGTGGCAGCGGGCGCACTTCTGCTGGTAGACAGCTGCGCCGCGGGCCTCCTGGGCGGTCCACTCCGATGAAGGCTTGGATGGCGGCAGGGAGCGGCAGCCAGCAACGAAAACTGCGAGCGAAGCGGCAGGCAACGCGAATAAGAGCAGAGACCGGGCGAGCATTTAACCCTAATGATACTAGCCGCATTTCCCTGGAGACCCGGATGCCGGAAAACCAATAAATGAACATGTTCAAAATTTATCTTGACAAGCGGGCGGAATCGTTGGATTCTAATTTTGAACACGTTCAACTCGTGCTGAACTGACGGATTTGAAGTGTTTGCGGCGCGGCGGATTGGCGGGTAGGCCTGGCCGCGATGGAGATTGCCATGCTGTATCTGCTGAAGAGGCATCCGGTTGCGGTTAGGGCTTTTTTTCGACATTCACTGGTGCTGACCTATGCGCTGCGGCCCGAGGCGCTTGAACCACTGTTGCCTGAGGGGCTGGCGCTCGATACGTGGCAGGGGCGGGGGTTCCTGGCCATCGCGCTGGTGCAGACGGAGGGATTGCGGCCCGGATTTTTGCCTGCGTCGATGGGAAGGGATTTCTTTTTGAGCGGGTACAGGATCTTCACTCGGCTCAAAAATGGCCCGGCGGGCGGCGCCGGGGCGAAGCGCGGGTTGCGCATTTTGCGCAGCGATACCGACAGCCGGCTGATGGCGTGGGCCGGCAACCGGTTGACGCACTACAACTACCGGGTGTGCCGGGTGGCGCTTGAAGAGAGCCCGGATGCGATCACGTGGCGGATCAAAACCTTGAATGCCGAGGCCGACCTGGAGGTGACAGCGCGGATTGGCGTGCTGCAGGCGTCGCTGCCGGCGGATTCGCCGTTTACGACCGAGGCCGAGGCGAGGCGGTTTGCGGGACCACTGCCCTACACCTTCGACTACGAGGCGGAGACGCAATCAATCATTGCGATTCAAGCGAGGAGGCAACGCTGGGATCCGCAGCCGGTTGAAGTGGAGGTGTGGAGAAACTCGTTTTTAGAACGGGAGCCCTTTGCGAGCGGAGAGCCGGTGCTGGCGAATGCGTTTTATGTGCGCGACGTGCCGTATAGCTGGGAGCGCGGACGGAGGGTGGCATGAACGCAACGGCTATGCACGCAGAGGTTGCGCCCGCGCGGGGACGGTACCAGGGCCTTGCGCAGATTTTTGTATTTAACTGGCGGATGTATGCGGGTACCGCGGCGGGAATGTGCGTGGCACTGTGTGCGTGGCCATTGCTGGGCACGTGGGAGCGCGCAGCGATGCTTGCGGGTGTTGGGCCGGCGCTGTATTGGATGGCGGCTTCGATCGCGGTGTCGCATTATGTGTACGACTGCGCCGGCCTGTACGACTTTGGGTGGATGCGGCGGGAGATTGGGACGCCGCGCCGCTGGATCAACATTCACGCGGGGCTGGACGAGACGAGCGCGATTCTTGAAGAGCTGTTTGCCGGCGCGGAACACCGGACCGTAGACATCTTCGACGAACGCGCGATGACCGAGGCCTCAATTCGACAGGCGCGCGAGTGCCGCGGCGTAGCGAGTACGACAAGGGCTGCCCGCTATGACGAGCTGCCATTTACCGATGGATGGTTCGACACAGCGTTTGTTTTATTTGCGGCGCACGAACTGCGCAGGCATGAGCAGCGGGTGCGGTTTTTCAGAGAGGTTGCGCGGGTGCTGGATGTGCGGGGCGAGCTGGTGTTGATGGAGCATATGCGCGGGCTTTGCAACCTTGCGGCATTCGGTCCAGGAGCGCTGCACTTCTTTTCGCGACGGGCGTGGTTGAAGGCCGCGCATGACGCGGGGCTTGCGGTCGAGAGCGAGTTCAATCGAACGCCGTTTGTGCTTGTGCTGATATTGAGGAGGGTGTGATGGGAACACTGACAGTGCATTTGCAGGTAGTGGGGTTTCTGTTGATGCTGCTGGGGCTGAGCCATGCGTTTTTCAACCGCTTCTTTGAATGGGATGTGGAACTGGCCGGAGTGTCGCTCTTCACCCGCAGAGTCTTTTTTGTGCACACATTTTTTGTGGCAATGACGGTGACGATGATGGGCGCTTTCTCATTAATGTTTGCGCGCGCGCTGGTAGAGCCGCAGCCGCTGAGCCGGGCGATTCTGGCGGGGATGGTGTTGTTCTGGGGTTCGAGGCTGGTGGCGCAGTTTACGGCCTATGAGAGCGCGATTTGGCGTGGCGACCGGTTCAGGACGCGGATGCACGTTGCGTTCTCGATGTTTTGGGTTTATGTGACCGGGACTTATGGGATGGCGCTGGTTTGGAGTTTACGCCAGATCGGTTGATGGAGTGGGACTGCCGGAGTCTGTGCGTGATCTAGAAGAGACGGTTGGGGTTCGTGCTTTCCCAGGTCCGAAAATCCGGACCTGGGGCACCCGGCTTAGGTGCCAGGTCAATAAAAACAATTGCAGTCATGCATGTCGCGTTGCGACACCCAGAGAGGATGAAAATTCTGCCGCGCATGAGTCCGGGGTGCGGGCGTGAACGCCCACACGACAACCGAGCTGGAGCTCGGCGCTACTGGGTGCAGCACAATTTTCACGGCAAATCCCTCGGCTGCGCTCGGGATGACAGCCGCATTTGAATGACAAAATCCAGGTCCCGGGTGATCCAGACTGCGAGCGTTAGTTTGCATCTGCGATGGCTTCGGCGATGCGGTCGATGGCCTGGAATTCGGCGTCGCTATCGGGACGGTGGCCGTTGACGATGATCGAGAATGCGAGCGTTTGGCCGCTGGCCGCTGTGAGGTAGCCAGAAAGCGCGTTGACCTCGTTGAGCGTGCCGGTCTTGGCCCACAGTTTGCCTTTGAGCGGTGAGGTCTTGAAGCGGTTCTGCAGTGTGCCGTCGATGCCGGCGATGGGGAAGCAGTCGCGCCATTCGGCGCCCCAGGGCTGGTGCGAGGCCCATGAGAGCAGGTGGGTGAAGGCGCGGGGCGAAACGCGGTCGTTGGGGCTCATTCCCGAACCGTCGTAGAGGAAAAAGTCGCGATCGTCGATGCCGGCATCGACCATAAATTGCCTGACAACGCGCGCGCCCTCGACGAAGCTGCCATCGGATCCCTCGGTCTTGCCAAGCAGGCGCAGAAGAAGTTCGGCGTGCAGGTTCTGGCTGGTCTTGAGGAGAACTTTGATGTCGTCAACCACGGGGACGGAAACATGCGCGCCAAGCACGCGCCGGCCTTGAATGGGAGCAGCTATGGTGATGAACCGACTAGGAGCAAGCGTGACGGGCTGCGCGCGTTCTTCAGCAAAGTCAAGCGTATCGGTATTGAGCTTGTGGCGAGTCTCAGGAGCGCCTGTGACCTGCACACCGCGAGTGAGCAGAGCCTGCTTGAATGCGGTGGCGAAAAACTCGGCGGGATCTTCCTGGGCGAGGGTTACGTGAAGGCCGGTGGGCGCGATTGTTCCCCAGGTGCGCACTTCAAGAATGCCGGGCTGGCGGTCAATACCGGGGGATGCGGGCTGGCCTGCGGGCGCGACGGTCATGTTGTTGTCGAGCATGAAATAGTCGACGTCGGGCGACCACACGCCGATGACGGTGCCGAAAGCGGAGGGGTCGGGCTTGAGCATGAGGCCGACGGAGTTGTCGTTGAACGAGAGCGCTGAGACCGGCGCGCCGTAGGACCATTGCGTATCGTCCCATCCCCAATCGTTGCCCCATGGCTCGTTGACGAAGTAGGAATCGTCGCCAATGATGTTGCCCTCGACCTGGCGCACGGCAGACTGCTCAACCTGCTCGGCCAGCAGATCAAGGGGCGCCATGGGATCGGGCGGCGCGACTGCGGCCGGCGGCTGGGCTGGGGGGCTTGCA
>JBEKCW010000098.1:0-13478 GCA_050014675.1 Occallatibacter sp.
GAGTAACTGGCTCCATGGAATAAGCATGCCCTGCTAACAGCATCCCACACCAGCGCACGCGGCGCCCCTCTTCTCATACAATCAAGCGTTGCAGGAGAAGCACGGTGAAATATGAAAAGCTTGGAGTGTAGCTTTGGGAGCTTACTGGTTCTAATCATGTCCGGAGCAATTACAGCGGCCAATTCTCACGCCACCGCACAATCAACGGCCGACACATTCGGCCCGCGGAATCCGTTCTACGCGAAAAGCACGCTTCCGTTCGAGGCGCCGCCTTTCGACAAAATCAAAGACAACGACTATCAGCCGGCCATCGATGCCGGCATGGCTGAGCAGCTAAAAGAAGTTGAGGCTATCGCAAACAATCCTGCGCCGCCAACTTTTGAGAACACGCTGGTGGCGCTCGAGAAGTCCGGCCAGTTGCTCAATCGGGTGATACGTGTCTTCGGTGGCGTAACCTCTGCCAACACCGACGAAGCTCTGCAAAAGGTGCAGCAATACGAGGCTCCGCGGCTGGCCGCGTTGCAGGACGCAATCTACCTCAATTCCAGTCTCTTTGCGCGGGTGAAGGCGATCTACGATCAGCGAGAGTCGCTCGGCCTCGATGCCGAATCGCTCAAGCTGGTGGACTACACCTTCAAAAACTTCATCCATTCTGGCGCGAACTTGTCTGATGCCGACAAAGAGAAGATGAAGAAGATCAACGAAGAGGACTCAACCATCGAGGCCGCGTTTATCAATAAGCTGCTGGCCGCCAGCAAAGCGGGCGCGTACTTTACGAGCGATGCTTCAGCGCTCGCCGGCTTGAGCCCTTCAGAGTTCACCGCGGCCGCACAAGCCGCCGAAGGGCGCAATCAGAAGGGTTGGTTGATCCCGCTGCAAAATACCACTCAGCAGCCTGTCTTGACCTATCTCACTAACCGCGCAACCCGCCAGGCGCTTTTTGAGAACTCGTGGAACCGCACCGAGCGCGGCGATGCCAATGACACGCGGCAGACGATTGCGCGGCTCGCGCAACTGCGCGCGCAAAAAGCGGCGCTGCTCGGTTTCCCCGACTATGCCGCCTGGGTGCTCACCGATCAGATGGCCAAAACGCCGGCGGCGGCGCTGCACTTTGTTGTAGCTCTGGCGCCGGCGGCAACCGCAAAGGCCGCGGCGGAGGCGAAGGATATCCAGGCGCTTATCGATAGCCAGAACGGCGCACAGGCCCGATTCACGCTCGCGCCGTGGGATTGGAATCTCTACCAGGAGCAGGTGCGCAAGGCACGCTACGATCTCGACGAATCCGAAGTGAAGCAGTACTTCGAGGTCAATAACGTGCTCGAAAATGGCGTCTTCTACGCGGCGCACATGCTTTACGGGCTCACCTTCAAGGAGCGGCACGACATTCCCGTCTATCAACCCGACGTGCGTGTCTTCGAAGTATTCAATGCCGATGGGTCGCCCCTGGCGCTCTTCTACTGCGACTACTTCAAGCGCGACAACAAGAACGGCGGCGCGTGGATGGACGTGTTTGTGAACCAGTCAAAGCTGCTTGCCCAGTTGCCGGTGGTTTTCAACGTGGCCAACTTTGACAAGCCGGCGCCGGGTGAGCCTGCGCTCATCAGCTTCGACGATGTCATTACAATGTTCCACGAGTTTGGGCATGGGCTGCACGGCATGTTCGCTGACACCATGTATCCCAGCCTCTCAGGCACGCAAACGGCGCGGGATTTTGTCGAGTTCCCATCGCAGTTCAACGAGCACTGGGCATCGTTTCCCGAGGTGTTCAATCACTACGCGCGCAATTACAAGACCGGCGAGCCCATGCCGTCCGAACTGGCGGCAAAGCTCAAAGAGGCGAGTACCTTCAATCAGGGCTACATGATGACGGAACTGCTGGCCGCGGCTGAACTCGACCTGAAGTGGCACTCGCTGGCTGCAAGCGTGCCCATCCAGGACCCCGATGTATTCGAGAAGCAGACACTCGAACAGTCGCATCTCTGGATCGAAGCCGTTCCACCGCGTTACCGGTCGTCCTACTTTCTGCACATCTGGGCCAACGGTTATGCGGCCGGCTACTACGCCTACCTGTGGACCGAGATGCTTTGCGACGATGCGTTCCAGTGGTTCCTCGATAACGGCGGCCTGACCCGCGCCAATGGCGACCGATTCAGGCAAATGGTTCTCTCTCGCGGCAACACCGAGGATCTTGAAAAGATGTACACCAACTGGCTGGGCGCCGAGCCCAGCATCGAGCCCATGCTCAAGTTTCGGGGGCTGAAGGGCGATTCGCAATAGTAGACGCCGGGGTTGACCGTGGCTCAATATAATTCCCACTATGACCGACGCCGCGGCAAAACAAATTGAAAAAATGCGCGAGCAACTGCGCCGCCACGAGCATCTCTACTACGTACTCGATGCGCCCGAAGTCAGCGATGCCGAATACGACGCGCTGATGAACCAGCTCAAGCGACTCGAAGCTGAGCATCCCGAGCTCATTACGCCCGATTCGCCGACGCAGCGCGTGGGCGGCAAGCCCGCCGAGGGTTTCGGCAAGGTGCGCCACTCGCGGCCCATGCTCTCGCTCGACAACGCCTACTCCATTGACGAGCTGCGCGACTGGGACCGCCGCGTGCGCGATCTGGCCGGCAGTCTGCCCGTGGATTACACCACCGAGCTCAAGCTCGACGGCCTGAGCGTGGCATTGCGCTACGAGCCGGCTGCTGACGGCGCCTCGCGCCTGGCGCTGGGCCTGACTCGCGGCGACGGCCAGGACGGCGAAGACGTCACCTCCAACATCCGCACCATTCGCAGCGTTCCGCTGTCCATTTCCCGGGATTTCATTGAAAGAGCCCGCCTGCCGCAGGGAAAGGCATTTGAAGTACGCGGCGAATGCGTGATGCCCGAAGCTGCCTTCAGGCGCATGAATGAGGAGCGCGAAAAAGAAGGGCTGCCGGCATTCGTCAATCCGCGCAATTCGGCTGCCGGAACGCTGCGAACCCTCGAGCCTTCAATCGTCGCCAATCGCAGGCTGGTGTTCTTTGCCTATTTCCTGCTCATCGATGGCGAGTATTTTGCTGCCGGACAGGATGCGACTCTTGAGACGCTCACGGCTCTCGGCTTCCGCGTGAATCCGCATCGCGGACGCGTGAGCGATGTCGACGAAATGGCCCGGTTTATTGAAAATGCCGGACAACAGCGACCCACGCTCGGCTACGACATCGACGGCGTGGTCATCAAAGTTGATTCACACGCCACGCAGCAGCGGCTCGGGTATACCGGCCGCGCGCCGCGCTGGGCCATCGCCTACAAGTTCACCGCTGAGGCGGCGATCACCCAGCTTCAAGGCATTATGATCACCGTGGGCCGCAGCGGCAAGCTCACGCCCACGGCCATGCTGCATCCGG
Organism: Occallatibacter sp.; assembly: GCA_050014675.1. Lineage (GTDB taxonomy): Bacteria > Acidobacteriota > Terriglobia > Terriglobales > Acidobacteriaceae > Telmatobacter. The sequence goes on from JBEKCW010000098.1 coordinate 3,387, forward strand.
TGTTTGTGGGGGGCGTAACCGTGAGCCGCGCCACGCTGCACAACGCCGACTTTATTGAACGGCTCGGACTGCTTATCGGCGACTCGGTCAAGGTGGAGCGCGGCGGCGATGTGATTCCCAAAGTGGTTGAGGTGGTCGAAGACGCCGGCCATCCGCGCGGAAACCGTAGGTTTTCTTTCCCTTTGGACTGTCCGGAGTGCCATAGCCCGGTGGTGCGCGAAAAGGGCGAGGCCGACTGGCGCTGCGTGAATGCCGACTGCCCGGCCAGGCTGCGTGAAACGCTGCTCCACTTTGGCAGCCGCGGCGTGATGAACATTGAGGGCATGGGCGACGCGGTTGTCGAGGAGCTGTGCAACAAGGGCCTGGTGACCAGCGTGGCCGATCTATACAACCTCAAAGACGAGGACCTGATCTCACTTACAACTACCTTCGTTCTCAAGAACAAGAAGACCGGGAACGACGAAACGAGGACGCGCACGCTGCTTGGTGCTAAAGGGACTGCGAATCTGCAGGAACAGATTCGCGCTTCAAAAGAAGCGGGCCTCGCGCGAGTCATCATGGGGCTGGGCATACGTCATGTGGGAGAGAGCACTGCCGAATCGCTTGCTGAGGAGTTTGGAGACATTCGGGAACTGGAACAGGCAGACACCGCAAGGCTGGAGCAGGTCGCCGATATCGGGCCAGAGGTTTCCCACGAAATATTCGATTTTTTTTCGAAGCCCGCCAACATGCTGCTGGTTCAAAGATTCCGGGAATTGGGCGTGAAAATGACCGCCGAGAAGAAGCAGCGTTCAACGCAGCTTGCGGGGCTCACCTTTGTGCTCACCGGCACGCTGCCCACACTATCGCGCGAAGCGGCCAAGGAGAAGATCGAGGCCGCGGGCGCCAAGGTCTCCGGCTCGGTGAGCAAGAAGACGAGTTACGTGGTTGCGGGCGAAGACGCTGGATCGAAGCTCGACAAGGCGCATGAGCTCAAGGTTCCGGTGCTTGATGAGGCGGGTTTGCTGGCGATGCTTCTGGGCTCTTCGCCGGATTAAGTTTGCGGCCTTCGAACATGAGCGGCATAACTGCCAGCAGAGCCACTAGCAGATCGAATCTCATGTAAGGCTCCTAATAAGCGGCTGCCTTATTGCTGCGATCGCCGCCGTGCAATATCGGGCCGGCGCTCGGCTGCGCGCAGCTCGCGCTCCCGCTCGCGTTCCCAGGCCTCGGCGCGCCAGTGGGCAGAGTTGTAGCGCGGCTCATCGGGAATGTCCACTGTGGCACTCCCGTCGTTGCGCGGAGGCATGGTGACCAGCCCGGCCGGTTGGCGTTGCGCGGGCCGCGGGGCATTTGCCTCAACAGGCGATAACAGTCGAACGCTCGATTCATCTTCATCCAGGACGGCTTGCCTCGAAGGCGCATCGTCATAGGCCGCCCTCGAGGTCAAGCTCGTATCGGTCGCCACGGGCAACGCCGGCTCGTCTTCATCGCCGCGCTGCGCGCGCACCGCAAGCGACTTGGCCATGTACTCGTCAACCAGCTTGTGCAGGCAGGTTTGCCCGCACAGATGCTTTGAGCCGGGCCGCAAGCGAAGACGCGAACTCCATCCGCTCATGCGCAACTCGCCACCCTGCTCGTAAGCCACAAACCAGTGATTGGTCTGCCGCTTCTCAGTACCGCAGATGTCGCACGATATTGCCTGCCGGATCACCGGAAACCCTCATTCCCGTGCTGCGCCTTCTCCCATTTCATCGTGCCGTGGGGAAGAAAAGATTAGAAAAGCGAGATTCAATTGAGGCAGGATTCAAATGCGGACGCGGAGAGCTCGATCGTCCTGAATTGGAACAGTCGAATCGGATCGCATGCGCCCCCTGAACAACGAAGGAGCGCGGTGCATGCCGCGCTCCCTGTCTGGATACCAAATCTAAATTCTGCCTCGCGCTACTGCCCCGCTCACTCCTTCGGCGCAAAGTATCCTTTACGAGCGTGCACGTGGTAGCCCCGGTCTTTGCAATACAGATAAATGGTTCTGAACGATCCGTCGGTCTTGAAATCGGCGGGCGTGTAGTCCAGTTCATACTGGCTGCGCAGTTCCGTCTCGATAGCGCTGAAGCTCACGGCCATGTCTTCAACGTTGGGTGGGAAAAATGCCTCGCCGCCCGTCTCCTCGGCCAACTGCTGCATCACCTTGTCGCCGGAGCCGCGGCTCGGCGTCCAGTTGGTGCTGATGGAATAGATGATCGTGTCGGCCCGCTGGCACTCCTTGATGGCTTCGTCCTCGTATACGCGGCTCTGGTTGTCTTCGCCGTCGGAGATGAGGATCATTGCCTTACGCACGGGTTCGGGGCCGCGCGAGGTAAGCAGCTTGTCGCGGCATGCTGTGTACACCGCGTCGTAAAGCGCGGTGCCGCCGCCCGATTTGAGTTTGTTCACTCCCGTTTCGAGCCCGTCCAGATTGTTGGTCCAGTCCTGGGTCACGTCGGTCGAGACGTCGAATCCCATCACAAAGGCGCGGTCTCCCTTGGCCTTGAGCACCTCAAGCAGAAACTCAATGGCCGATTGCTGCTCAAACTGGAAGCGCGAATGAATCGATGTGGAGGTATCGATGACGAGGCCCACGCGCAACGGCAGGTTGATCTGCTGGCGGAACCGATCGACTTTTGCGGGAGCACGCTGGTCGTCAAGCAGGGCAAAGTCGCTCTGCTGCAGGTTGGGGATGTAGCGGCCGCGGCCGTCAGTCACCGTGAAGATGAGCGGAACCTCGTTGACGATGACCTGAAATGGCTTCTGGTTCTCATCGTCTGCCGCGCCCGCCTGCGCGGGATGCGTGGCCGGCGTCTTCTGCGCTGCCGGGGCTTGCGCCGGTGCGGTTGATGAGGAGGCCGGGGCTGGCGGCGCGGGCGTCGATGGTTGTTGAGACGGCGCGGCGGACACAAAAATTACCGCCAGGGCCAGACACAGGAGTTTTCGGTTCATAGCTTCCTTATTTTAACAATTGCAACCCGCCATTCGCGGCCCGCGGCTTCAACCGCCGGCGCCCTGGTCTGCCCGGCCTTCCAGCCGCTCCAGAAACGCCTCCAATTCCGCAGGCAGCGGCGCTTCCAGTTCCAGCGCTTTCCCCGTGGTCGGGTGTGTAAATTCCAGCCGCGCTGCGTGCAGAAAATTTCGACCCAGTCTGAGTCTTTCCCCCTCCGAGCCGCGCCGCCCCGCCGTCTTTCCCGATTGCGCTGGAGTCTTCTCCACAATCTGCCCGGCCCCGCCATACAGCGTGTCGCCCACTACCGGATGGCCGAGCGACGCCATATGTACTCTGATCTGGTGCGTCCGACCCGTCTCGATCCGCACACGTACCAGCGTGAACGGGCCAAAGCGCGTCTCGAGCCGCCGTACCACCTCATAGTGAGAGACTGCCGATCGGGCATTTTCGTTAGGCGCCGTCGTCATTCGGGTGCGGCGGATGCGGTCGCGGCTGAGGGCCGCCGTAATGGTTCCCTTGTCGCGTTCCAGCCTTCCCTCCACCAGCGCAATGTAGGTTTTCTTGATGCGCCGCGACGAAAACATCTCGCCCAGCACTGCGTGGGCATGGTCGTTCTTGGCCACCACAATCAGCCCGCTGGTGTCTTTGTCGAGACGGTGAACAATGCCCGGCCGCAGCTCGCCGCCCGTGCTCGAAAGCTTGTTGAAGCGGTAAAGAAGCGCGTTCACCAGCGTGCCGCGGCTGCGCGCGTCGTCGGTCTGGCCGGAGCCGGCGTGCACCATCATTCCGGCCGGCTTGTCGATCACTGCCAGGTCGGCATCCTCGTAGACCACGTTGAGCGGAATCGCTTCAGGCTCGGCTTTGAGCGGCGCCGGATGCGGCTCGCCGGTTACCTCGATGTGCTCGCCGCCACGCAACTTGGTTGAGGACTTGGCGGCAGCGCCGTTTACGCGCACGTCGCCCTGATCGACGAGCATCTGCACCCGCGACCGGCTCACATCGGCGAGTTGGGTAGCGAGAAAATGATCGAGCCGCTGCCCGCGCGCCTCGACCGGCACTTCGAAGGTGCGAAGCTCACTCATGCAAAACTCCATGTTTTGTTGTCCCGTGACCCGAGCCGATTCCCGACACGTCTTCAAGCGCCGGTTGCCCCATCCTTTTCACAGCTTCATCGTGAAAAGGGTGGGAGCCTGCATCTTCAACCGCCAGCTCGATGACTTGCTGACTCGCCGGCTCGCTGCTCTTGCGCTCCCTAAGTATCCACGCGCCCAAAATCACCATCGCCACCGCCGCAATCTGCGGTCCATCGAGCGCGCCCTTCAGATTCGATCCCCGTCCCACAGGGTCGCGCCACAACTCGATCACGTAAATCGCTGCGCCCATCCCCAACAGGCAACCGCCGGCAATGTCTCCCTCGCGGCGTCGCACCGGCAGCCACGCCAGCAGCAGAACGGCTAGGGTCAGGTACGCGAACGCCGCATAGACCTGCACCGGGTGCAACGGAACGCCGAGCGGCGTCCCGCTCCACAGCGCAGCGGCGGGGCTGGTGTAGATCACCGCCCATGGAACGGTCGTCTCTGTGCCGTATCCGGAGCCGGCCAGCAATGCGCCCATCTGTTCGCAGGCCAGCCCCATCGCGATCGGCGCGGCCAGCGCGTCAGCCGCGGCCAGTGCCGGCATGCTGCGCACCCGAACGTACCAGGCTGCCGCGCCCGCCGCGGCAAGTGCTCCCACCCCCGCCACCAGCGGATGGTGGATCATGGCCAGGCCTGGCGTCCATTGCGGATGCGACCTGATCGCGCTCCAGTTCACGGCCACCAGCAGCAGCCGCTCAGCTACCAACGCGGCGCACATTGAAATTATGCACAGGTTCCACATCTTGGCGGCATCCACGCCCGCCATGCGCGCGGTGCGCTGCGCCACAAAAAGAGCAACCAGCGCGCCGATTGCGGCCATCGCCCCATACGACGGAATGATGAGAGAGCCGATGTGGAAGAGGACGGGATGCACTTCAAGACAGGATACGGGATTTCGCGGTCGGGTAGTGAGGTCGGTGTGCGGGAGGCAATGCTGCCAAGGGGTACTACTGGTTCGACTGCGCCGCTGCCGGCTGCGAGGGCCTTGAGGGCGACACAGGCTGCGGCTGGGGCGCACGCGCGGGAGTAGCCGCTCCGGGAGGCATGGGAACATGTATGTCAAGACGCGGCATGATCTGGCTGTCAAAAGCTAGTCCACTCGGATTGACGTTTCCTTGTCTTGCCATTCCATCCTCCTAACGTCTGGTTTACACCATACGCACTCTTGAAGTAGGTTTCGGCGATCAATTTGGCCTGAATGAGAAGCTTGGGCCGTTCCGCCAGTCCATCGGGAAAATTGCGTTGCAGCGCATCGAGTTGCAGCTTTCTGAGCCGATGCAGCCGATTCATGATCTCCTCGTCCGAGTACCGGCCGGAGAAGATATTTTCCCACTCCAACTGGACGTCGTTGAAAAGATTATCGAGAGTCATGGAGTGTGCGCCTGCGGCTTTATGCTTCTTGGCGAAGGGAAAAACGTCCTTAAGGGCGTCGGCGAGTTCAGATGCAGCGATGATCGCACCCCAAACAAATGCGTACCTTTCCCACACCACCCACGCCGCAATTCCCGCGCTCGATGCGATCGCCTTGAGCGCGCCAAGCTACGTTACCCACCTGCCTTGGGAGTCTCTATAGAGACGGACATATGAGGCGTCCGCTTTGAGATTGACCATCTCATTCCAATAAAGTCGTTGCTGGCCATGCGGGTCCGAGGCGTTCCCGCTCATTTCACCGCTCATTTCCTTGCGGCTTTCGGGGAGGGATGCCGACGGAATCAGTGTACCGCAAAATAGAAAGCCGACCCACTGGGCCGTGAGCAGTGTGCTGGTGAACCCGTCCTAAGACGGTGGAGCTCTCCGCGGTTCATTAGGCATTCCGGACTGGCGGACACGGCACACAGAACCGATTATCGAGTCGAGCCCCTGTTCAATGAATGTTGGTTCATCCAGCGTTGACTACCCACCTGCTTTGCAGGCCGGTTTCTATTGCGGATAGTAGGGCGCTTCGCTAAGAATTGCAAGTCTTGTGCAACTGAGGCGTGGTGTGATAGTTTCTTGCACCCGCATTCGGGATGAGCGGAACCAATCGGGAATACACGCTCAGTTACCGGTTCCGGCAGGCTTGACGGCAACCGGTTCAGCGTTCTTGCGATTGGCCTCATCCTGCGCGCGCGCAATCAGTTTCTTCAGCTTGCCCTCGAACTCTGCATCGCCCACACTGATCTTCGAGCGCTACTTGCCGGTTGCCCCCAGCGGCGCGCCAAAGCCCGAGCACGCATCCCATCCGCTTGCCGCCAGGTAGCCCTCGTAGTAGCCGCAGGTCCCCACCGTTACGTCGCGAAAGTCAGCAGCGGTTTTGCCGCTCGCGTAGATGAGAGTCTCTTCAGCCGAAGTGGATGCGCTGAAGTGGCCTGCGTGATTGGCCATGCCCGCCCAAAGCGGCGACGCCACGCTGGTGCCGCCGATGATGTTCCACGCGTACAGAGTTCCGCTCACGGTATTGTCGAGGCTGTTATAAACCCATACCCCGGTGCGCGGATTGCCGACAGCAGCCACATCGGGCACACCGCGGTGCGTGCTTACCGTGGCTGCAATGCTGCTCTGGAACGACGGCCGCGTTTCATACGCACTGTAGCCGCCGCCTGTGTCTTCCCAGGTAACTTCGCTTTCAAAGGCCAGCGTGCTCGGGTTGCGCGCGATGGTGGTGCCCCCGACCGCAATTATGTTGGGAGAGACCGACGGGTAGAGTGTGCCTTCACTATCCCCGCTCGACGCAAAGAACACCACGCTGGTGCCGGCAAAGGTCGAGTCGTACTGCGTCTCACCCTGGAACTCGCTGCCGCCCCAGCTCATTGAGACTTCGCCGCCACCCGCGGCCTTTACCAGCGCGACAGCCCTGGTAACCGCGGCCAACAGATCGCTGAAGTCGCTCGAATTTGCTTCTACCAGGTAAATATGCGCCGAGGGCGCGGCCGCGTGCGCCATCTCGATATCAAGCGCCTCTTCGGTGGCCCAGCAGTTCCAGCCGCCATAGTTCGCGCAATCGGGATCGACCGACGGCTTGGCCGCTCCGGGATACGCTACGGTGAACGTTGAAGAAGTGGGAGCCGGTAGCCCGAACTGACTGGAGTACGCTGTCAGATCAGCCATCGCGGTCGGGTAATCGTAGGCATCCACGATTGCAATCGCCTTTGAGCCTCCGGTCGCAACCGTCGTCAAAGTTCCCGGATTGCAACCCGTCGTCACCTTCACCAACTGATAGAGGCAGGCGAGCGACGCGGGAGTCTCGGCGTAGTATCCCGAAATCGGTTGCACCGATTTGGTAACCGTCTCCCGGAGCGCGTCTCCCCTCGAAATGGGCAGCCTTGCTGCTTCTTCATCCTCGCTGAATGCCAGGATGTCGAGCGGACGGCCGGCGGGAACGAAGATTTTATAGAGAGTGCGCGCGCGGATGCCAATATCTTCGGGCAGCTGGATTCCCGAATGCGGGATCACGATCTGACCGCTGCCTGCGCGGGCAGTCTGCACTGAAAGTTCATCGTCACTCTGGGAAAGCTGAGCCGGCGCGGCCGTTGACGAGAGCAAGAAGGCCACGCTCAAGGCCATGAGGAAACGGGCTGTGGAACCGAACATGAAGACCTCCAGGCTCCGCGCAGATGAATGGCGCGGCGATAACAGGAGGGCAGTCGCCGGTCCTGTACTGGAGCTGTTATCGGAGGAGAAAAATTAGACTTTACAAATTTCTAATGAAGATCTCTCAAAGGTAATGTGTTGGGATCGACAAGCATTGCTCCCACGGTGCGCGTTGGGAGCAACTTCAGCGGCCGCAAAGGGGCCTGCGGGCCTGGAGGCCCTGCGCTACGGTTCATCTCCCATCGCTTCATCAAGCAGCAAGCTCAGGTTCGAGGCGCGCGCATGGCCCTGCGTGGGATCCGCCGAGCGCGCCTGGGTAAGCTCGTCGGCGAGGTTCAGTGCTGCCAGCACGGCCACGCGCAACGAGTCCGCGGTCCGCCCCTGCGCCGCCACGGCACGCATCTTTGCATCCACCTGGCGCGCCAGCTCCTGAATGTGCGGCGCATTGTTGCCGGCCAGGTGATAGAGCTGGTCGTAGATCTCGACCGTTACAAATCCAGCTCGGTTCGTGGGTTCAGCGGCCATGGGCGCCTCAAATTTCCAGGGAGTCGAGCTGCTCAAGCAGCCGCTCCACGCGGTGCCGCACCGTGTCCCGCTCGGCGCGCAGGCTGAAGATCTCATTTTGCAGCTGCTCAACGAGCGGCTTCGTCTGGTCGAGTTCTGTCTGCAGCGGGCCAAGCTGCGCTACGGCCTTTGCAGCGCAATCTTCGGCTTCGGCGATTCGTACCTCGGCTGCGGCGCGCGCCTGCCGCTCGTGTTTCAGCATCTCCACCGCGCGCAACACGCGCTCTTCAAGCGCCGAAAAATCGTCAACGCTGACGGCCAGCGCGACCGGCCCATGCGCCTCTATCTGTTCCTGTTCAGGCTCGTCCTCAAGCTGGGGTTCAAGTGCCTCGGCCACTGCTACTTCGTCGCTCGTCTCATGTTCCACGGCTGGCTCGAACTCCACCTGCTGTTCCGCCGCTGCTTCTGTCTCAGTCCCCCAAAGGGATTCCGGTATCATCTCAACCCTCCGCGCTTTTTCAAAACGCCTTTGCCGGTTCGAGTATAGCCCGGATTGGTGTCGAAGAATTCCTCAGCCGCGCAGCCTTGCGCCAACCTTGCCAACAGCCTCCATCACCTGCGATTGAAAGCTCTGTAATTCCTCCTCGCGCAGCGTGCGGTCCGGCGCCTGGAAGGTGGTGCCCAGCAGCAGAGAATACTCGCCCTTGCCCAGCCGCGCATCGCGAAAAACCTCGCGCGCCCGCCAATCGACAAGTTCGCAAATCTGCAAGGTCCCGAGCGCATGGTCGATCTGTTCCCAGGCAATGCCCTCGTCGAGCACCAGAGAAAAATCGCGCCGCACCGGCTGGAATCGCGAAATCTCGCGCGCAACCGGATTGCGCACGGGCAACTTGTAAAGCCGGCCCAGATAGATTTCGCCTACCAGCACGGTATCTTTGAGCTTGCGCGCCGCCGCCTCGCGCGGATTGAGTTGCCCGAACCATCCCACCGTCAGCCCATCGGCAACCACGCGCGCCGCGCGGTACGGGTGCAGCCACTCTGGCGTGATGCCGGCTTCAGTAGCAAAGCGGTCAAAGTAAATCGCCTTCAATTCGAACCGCGACAGCAGTTGCTCGACAACGCCTTTCATATCGTGAAAGTCGATGTCCCGCGACGCGTGCAGTGCCGACTCCTGCGGTAGCGCTCCGGCGGCGCCAAATGCCACGGACGGCCACTCATCCACCTTCTCTGTCGTGCCGCTGAAGACCGTTCCCAGTTCGAAGAGCCGCACATCGCTTACGTCGCGATTCAGATTGCCTGCCACCATTGCCAGCATTCCCGGCACCAGCGATGGCCGCAGCACGCCGGCCTCTTCGCTCAGCGGGTTGCCGAGCGGCACCACCAACCCCGGCTGCGGCGCAGTCAATGCGCCCTCTGCCGCCGAGCAAAATGTGCTCGAAATGGCCTCGTGGAATCCCGCTGCCAGCAGCGTGCCCCGCACCGCGGCCTCTTTCTCAGCCCATGGCAGCGCCCGAACTCCCTCGCCAAACGCCGGCAGCGTATTCGCGAACCGATTGTATCCGTACACCCGCGCGATCTCTTCAATCAGGTCGATCTCGCGCTCCAGGTCAAGCCGCCAGCTGGGCAGAGTGACGTTCCACGAAAGCATGCTCTCCCGCAATTCATCGAGATCGGCGACCAGCCCGCAACCCAGCCCACTCAATAAGGCTTCCACGGTTTCTGACGCGATGCCTTCCTTGTCGAGAGTTGTGCCGAGCAATCGGTGCACCTCGCGCAGGTGGAGGGTCACTGGTTTTCTTTTTGCCGTCCGCGCTTCGATGGCTTCCACGCGCACGTCAACCAGTTCGCCTTCAATCCAACCGCCGCTGGCGAGCAGGATCGCGCTCACCAGCGCCGATGCCACGGGAGCGGCATTGAAATCTG
>JBEKCW010000099.1:0-13433 GCA_050014675.1 Occallatibacter sp.
CCGAAACAGGAATGATGCGAACGAGCCCGCGCACGCTTTTGCGGGCAGCCAGCGAAAGTGCCGAGATGAGCGCGCCGACGCCCATGGCGCCCATCAGAAATCCAAGCGTGTGCGGTCCTCCGCGCAATACTTTCACGGCAAAAATCGGCATCAGCACAACAAAAGGCATTCCCATCAGGCTTACTACGGCAAAGAGCGAAAGAATAGTGCGAATGGGAAGAAAGCCCGATACGTATGTCCATCCTTCTTTGAGTTCGGTGAGAGTCGACGTGGTCTTCCTGCGCATTTCGGCAACTGTCAGCCGCATGGCCAGCAGGGAAGCGATGACCGCGAGGTAACTGATGCCATCGATGAGGAAGCACCACGCCTCGCCGCTGACGGCAATGATCATGCCTGCGAGCGAGGGGCCGATAAGCCGCGCCACATTCACCATGGAAGAGTTGATGGCGATGGCGTTGCCGAGGTCGGCGCGGTCTTCAACCATCTGTACCATGAAGGACTGGCGTCCCGGCATGTCGAAGGCGTTGATGCAGCCCTGCATGATGCTGAGTCCCAGAATCCACGCAACGTTGATGTGGTGAGAGAACGTCAGCGCGGCGAGCAGCAGTGACTGCACCATGGACAGGGTCTGCGTCCACACCAGCACTTTGCGGCGATCGAGCCGGTCGATCCACACGCCGGCGAATGGCGCCAGCAGAAACGTGGGAATCTGGCCGGCAAAACTCACCGTGCCCAGCACCAGCGCGGAACCGGTGAGCTTGTACACCAGCCACGACGTGGCGATGCGCGTCATCCACGTGCCGATGAGCGAGATGGACTGGCCGCCGAAGAATAGCCTGAAGTTGCGATGCCGCAAAGCGCGCCACGCGTGAGAAACAGCGCTCGGCTGGATCGACCTTTCAGGATTCGTACCGGCAGTTGATTCCGGTCGCATGTTTTGTTCGGGCCCGCTCACAGATTCAGTTCTCAGTGTCTTGTTGGATGCGTGGCAGAAGCGGTTCGCTTCTATAACTCTAATTGGCGCTCCAGAGGGCAAGAAGCCCGTTGCTGCGCAAAGTGAAGCATCGGCGCGCTCCTGTAAAGTTGAGTAAGGCACTCGTGCAATTCTTGAGCGAGTTTTTCAGCCCGGATTCCGTTGACCACACCCCCCAATTCGATTGTGCGCGACAACCCGGCTGAATTGTTCGAATTGCTGCGGACAGTGTTTGGCTTCGAGCGTTTCAGGGTTGGCCAGGAAGCCGTGTGCCGCGCGGCGATTGCGGGGCGCGACCTGCTGCTGGTGATGCCGACGGGCGCCGGGAAATCGCTTTGCTATCAGTTACCGGCGATTGCGAGGGGCGGAACGGCGCTGGTGATTTCGCCGCTGATTGCGCTGATGGAAGACCAGGCCGCGAAACTTTCATCGCTGGGGCTGCGCGTGGCGCGGATTCACTCGGGACTTGAACGCACTCGAGCGCGGGAAGCATGCGCGGAATACCTGCAAGGCGCATTGCAATTTTTGTTCATTGCGCCGGAGCGGCTGCGGGTGCCGGGATTTGCCGAGATGCTGGCTAAGAAAAGGCTGGCGTTGATTGCAATCGATGAGGCTCATTGCATCTCGCAATGGGGCCACGACTTCAGGCCGGATTACCGGATGCTGGGGCGTTATCTGCCTGCGTTGCGCGGCGCGGATGGCCAATCCTCAATCAACGCGCCGGTTTTTGATTCAACTTCGAACGACAGGTCTGTGGGCACTCCAGTGATTGCGATGACGGCGACTGCGACGCCCGAGGTTCAGGCAGACATCATGGAACAACTGGGGATGGTGCGGCCGGCGAAATTCATTCATGGGTTCAGGCGCGAGAATCTGGCCATCGAAGTTGCTGAAGTTCCCGTGCCGGAGCGGGGGAAGACGATTTTCAATCTCTTGATCGAGCCCAAGCGAAGGCCGGCCATTGTCTACGCCCCTTCGAGAAAACAATCGGAGTATCTTGCGCAATGTCTTAGCGGAGGTTCCGGTTTCGGAGCGGCGGGCTCGACAAACAGGATTGCCGCCTCTGCGTACCACGCGGGACTGGACGCTCGGACGCGCGAGCATGTTCAGACGGCGTTTCAATCGGGCGAGATTGACGTGGTGGTGGCGACGATCGCGTTTGGAATGGGAATTGACAAGGCGAATATTCGCACGGTGGTTCATGCCGGGCTGCCGGCAACGCTCGAAGGTTACTACCAGGAGATCGGGCGAGCAGGCCGCGATGGTGCGCCGAGCCGGACTTACCTGATGCACTCGTATGCCGACCAGAGGACGCGCGACTTTTTTCTGCAACGCGATTATCCGCCGGTGGAGCAACTGAACCAGGTGTTTCGCGGTCTTGGGGATGAGCCCAGGCAGGTTGAGGAGTTGCGCGCTGCGTCGAAACTTGGTGAAGAAGAGTATGACAAGGCGCTGGAGAAGCTGGAGATTCACGGTGGGGCGCAGGTAGATTTCGGCGGGTTGGTAACGCGCGGCGGGACGGAGTGGAAGAAGACGTATACAATTCAGGCGCAATTGCGCGCGGAGCAATTTGAGAAGGTGGTGCGATACACCACATCGAGCGAATGCCGGATGTCGGCGCTGGTGCGGCACTTTGGCGATGTTGAAGATGCGAGCAAAAAATGCGGGGGCTGCGATGTGTGCGATCCGGCAGGCGCTGAGCTGCGGCAGTTTCGCAAGGCCACGGCTGCGGAACGCGAAATTGCGCAGCGGATTGTGGATGAGTTGCGGCCGGTTGACTACAAGGCCGCGGGAACGCTGCAGCGGAAACTTGAGTTGGTGGGCAGGATGAGCCGCAACGATTTCGACGCGCTTTTGGACGCCATGGCGCGGGCGGGATTGATCGAGATTGAAGACGCGGAGTTTGAGAAAGATCGAGAGACGATACGTTACCGCAAGGTGCGGCTGACCGTGGCTGGTCTGGAAGTGCGGCCAATGACGCCGCTGGCGCTGCTGATCGGCGATGGGATCGCGGAGGAGTTTGGCGGCAAGGTTGAACCGCCGTCGCGGGCAAAGAAAGCCAAAAGTGTTGCGACGAATACCGGGACGAAACCGGAGACTGCGGCTCCGGGGAATTTGACATCGGCGCAGGAAGAGCTCGGGGCGCGGCTGAAACAGTGGCGCGCGGCAGAGGCGAAAAAGCTGGGGGTTCCGGCGTACGTGGTGCTGCACGATCGAACGTTGACGGCGCTCGCTGCGGCGCGGCCGGCAACTCCCAACCAGTTGCTGGCCATTAATGGAATCGGCGCCGCGAAGGCAGAGCGATTCGGGCAGGAGCTTTTGCGGTTGTGCGCGGAGAGTTGACCGAGCGACTTATTATTCCGCGGCTTTTGCTGACAACGTCTCAACAATCGAAAGCGTGGTCATCAATTCCGGCGGCAGCTGGTGGCGATCGCGCAGAAACTCCGGCGTGTTGTAAGAGATCCAGGCGTCTCCGTCTTCACCTTCCCACACCAGAATTTTGAGAGGCAGGTCGATGGCGATGCTGGGCGCGGCCAGCATCAGCGGCGTGCCTGCTTTGGGGCTGCCAAAGATCAAGAGTTTAGTAGGGCGCATCGTCATTCCCACTTTTGCCGCTTCTCCGCTGTGGTCCACGAGCGCAAAAATCGTAACGCCTTTGGCTTCGAGAATGCTCTTTAGCTTCTCAACCGTTGAGTCAACCGAATGATTGCTGCGAATATCGACGATTCCGTTTGCGGACATAGAAGCCTCCGTCCGGCATCCGGGGCTAAAGCCCCGAAATCATTTTTGACGTTCGATTCAGAGGCCTGAAGGCCTCTGCTTCCTCGGCGAGAGAATCACGGTTAATTGTTGAATGACTTGTCAGGATACGGCGGATGCGGAGGTACTGGCCGCGGATCATCCTTGATCTCCTGCTTGAGCAGATCGATGGCGGCGTCGAGTTGCGCATCGGAGCCCTCGTAGGTCGCATGCGGCGGGTCGTCGACAACTTTGTCGGGATCGACTCCGTGACCTTCGATGAGCCAGATGCCATCGGGACCATAGACGCCGGTCTCGGCTGCGGTCGCCACGCCGTTATCGGCCTGAACATTGCTTCCCGAAAGCCAGATTTCGCCGCCCCAGGTGCGCGTTCCAATAACCTCTCCCAGGTGCAGCCGTTTAAAGCCCTCGCTGAAGGCTTCGCCATCGGAGGCCGTCTCCTGATCGCAGAGAACCACGATGTGCCCGCGGAATGCGTACTGCATGTTCCAGGATGGATTGCCGATGGAAGGCTGCCAGTAGAACCATGCCTTGCGCAGCAGTTCGCCCAGCAGCCACGAGTCGATGTTGCCGCCATGATTGTGACGCACGTCGATGATCAAGCCCTGCCGGTCGAAGACCGGGAAGTAGTCGCGCGCCCACTGGTCGATGTCGCCTGAGCCCATGGCCTGCAGGTGAACGTAGCCGATGGAGTCTTTCGATGCTTCATCCACTTTCTCGCGCCGGGTGTACTCCCACTCGGAGTAGCGCAGGTGCGCGTCTTCACCTTCGCTGATGGGCTTTACCAGCACATCCCGCGTTTCGCCTTTTGCGTTTTTCACTTGCAGCATCACCTGCTGGCCCACCTTGTCGCGCAGCAGCTCGCGCTCATCGCTCACGCTCAAAAGGCTCTGGCCGTCAATGCTCACAATCGTTTCGCCTTCCTTCACCAGCGAGTCGGGCCGCGCCAGCGGCGGCGCCTGGTTGGGCAGATCGGGATCGTGCGCGTAGATGTGCTCCACCACGTAGCCGCCGGCCTTTTCATCGCGGCCCAATACCGCGCCCAGGGTCGCGATCTGAATCTTGTCGGAGGGATTGCGATCGTCGCCGCCGCGCACAAACGTGTGCAGGGCCGAAAGCTCGCTCACCATCTGCGCAATTACGGTATTCAGCTCGTCGCGGGTTGCCACGCGATCAACCAGCGGCAGATAGCGGTCGCGCATTGCCACCCAGTTCACGCCGTTCATGTGACGATCGTAAAAGTAGTCGCGCTCAAGCCGCCACGCATCCAGAAAGAACCCGTGAAACTCAGCGCGCGGATTCGTGGAAATTGTCCAGTGCGAAAGGTCTACCTCACTCTTTGCCAGGGTCTTGCCGTCAGACAACCCGGCGCCCTTCACGCCTGAATCGAAGACGTAGAAGCTGTCGCCTTTGTAGGCCAGCATCTTTTTGCGATCGAGCGAAATCTCAAATCCTCTGACATCGGAGAGCACTGTATCCGGCTCGTCGCCTTTGTTCGCAATGTCAAAGCATTGCAGCGCTTGTTTATGTTCGGAACCGTTCGTGTTAGTCCAGCAGAGGCGCTTGTCGGTGGCCTGAAGCGAATTGTAGTTGCCAGGCGGCGCTGGAACCTCGTCGAGCCGCGCGTCGAGATGGGTGAAATCGATCTTTACTTCGGGTGGCTTCTTCTCGTCTTTCTTGCCGCTCTTGTCGCTGTCTTTACTCTCTGTCTTCTTGTCGGCGTCGGTTGGCTTCTTGTCTCCAGCGGCTGCCGTCGTTGCGTCGTCCTTTGGCTTGTCGGTGTCGGGCTTATCGGGATGCAGCTCATCGGCCGGCAGGAATGGCGACCGCAACCCCGGCAACAGCGCGAGCTCGTAGATCTTCATGGTCCGGTCGAAGTGCGGCTGCGGCGCGCGCGGTCCCCACGGAGATTGAATCGTCGTCCTCAAATTGCGATCGGAAAGAAAGTAAAGCCACTTTCCGTCTGCGCTCCACGCCGGGCTCTCGCTGTTGAATCGATTTGAAGTAATCTCCTTGATATCGCCCGAAGCGATATTGAGCACCTTGATTTGATCGAAGGTGTTGTCGGCGCTCTCAGTGAACGCAAGCCAGCGGCTGTCGGGCGACCAGGTCAGATTATCGAAATCGCCGTTCATCGACTGCGCGATGCGCTTGTCGGTTTTGGCCTTGACGTCATAAATCCACAGCTGCTGGTCCTTGTCGCGGTGCGCCAGCCACAGGCCATCGGGTGAGGGAACACCTTCCCAGCGCAGCACCTTGGCATCGTTGGTCCACTGCTCGGGCGCGCCTTCGCCATTGGCCGGAAACTTCCAGAACTCCGTTTCGCCTGTCTTGGTCGAGAGCGCCACAATGTTCTTGCCATCGGGCAGAAACTGCGCTTCACGGTAGCGCACATCCGGCTCGCCTGCGACTTTCACAATGCGGCCCGTCTTTGCCGGCAATACGTATATTTCGCCGCGCGCGGTAAATACAATCTGCGATCCATCTGGCGAAATGTGGGCTGCGGTCAGGTACTCGGTGGGCTTGGTCACCCAGTGCTGGCGCATCTGATCGAAATCAGAGACCAGCGTGACTGGGATGACTTCCTCGCGATCCGTCTTGAGGTCGAGCAGCCAAAGGTCGGCGCCCGACGAATACACGATGCGTCCATCATCCAGGGAAGCCGATTGCACATCGAAGACCTTCTGACGGCTCTCCTCCTTCACGTCGTGGCCATCGGGAGCCATGGAGTAGACATTCATGATGCCGTCGCGGTCGGAGAGAAAATAGACGCGGCCGTTCCAGAACATCGGATTGGTCGACGTGCCGGTGTAATCGCTGGTCAGCGGAACTGCTTCATTTTTTCCGTCGAAGCTCCAGATGTTTTCGGCCCAGCCGCCTTTGTAGCGCTTGGTCTCGCTCCACTGCCGGTGCCAGCGCGTGAAAAAGAGCGTGTGACCGTCTGTCGAATAAGCTCCCTCATATGCCTGTGCAAGCGGCAAAATGTCGCGCCCGCCGCGGTCATCCACCAGCACCAGCTCCGTTTGGGGCAACGTGGAGTAGCGCTCGGTTGCAATCATCAGGCGTCCATCCGGAGCCCAGCCTTCAGGGCCCGACTCTCCGTCCCATGTGCGCCGCTGCGGCAACCCGCCATCAACCGGCATGGTGTACACCTCGCGCGGCCCCTCGTAATCGGCGCTGAAGGCCACCGTCTTTCCGTCGGGCGATATACGCGCCTCGTCCTCAATGCCCAGGCCAGTGGTGAGCCGCCGCGCCGCTCCGCCGTTCACGCTCACTGTCCACAGATCGCCCTCAGAGGTGAAGACAACGGTGTCGCCGTGCAACGACGGGCTCGAGTAATAGCCGCGCCGGCCTTCAGGCCCCTGGCCGGAAAGCTGAATGGCTGAGACCAGGAACAGGAGAGAGAATGCGAGATAGATCGCGGGACGACGCAGGACAAGGCAACTCATAACTGGAGCTCCAAATGTGAATTGAAAGGGTACGAGCTTCGAACAGCGGGTCCCAACACACAAGCCCGCATTGCATTGAGGATTGCGGACGAAAAACAAAGCCGAAAAAGCCCGATGAGGAATGATACATCCTCTCACCGGGCCTTATGTTTTTGACTTTTTATGAGCGACTATCCCACTCGTTCGATGGTCACCGACTCCAGCACAACCGGCTTATGGGGCTTGTCCTGGGAGTTGCGCGCCACTTTCGAAATCTTCACCGCCACGTCCTGACCTTCGGCAACTTCGCCAAAGATGGTGTGGTTGCCGGTGAGGTGTGGCGTGGGTGCAACGGTGATAAAAAACTGGCTCCCATTCGTATTGGGTCCGGCATTCGCCATGGCCAGCATGCCCGGTGTGTCAAAGCGGTGCTTCGAGCCCCGGGTCTCATCCTCGAATTTGTATCCGGGGCCGCCCATGCCGCTGCCGGCGGGGTCGCCGCCCTGGATCATGAAGTTGGGAATCACGCGATGAAAGATGGTGCCGTCATAAAGCTTCTTGGTTGATTTTTCGCGAGTGATCGGATGCATCCACTCGCGCGCGCCTTCAGCCAGGTCGATAAAGTTTTTGACGGTGATGGGCGCGTCGGCCTCAAACAGCTTGACGGTGATTTTGCCTTCGGTGGTATTGAAGACGGCGTAGGTGCCGGGAAGAAGTGCCATGGTGTCCTCGATTCGAAAGAGCGGTGTTAGCGGGGCTGGTGAGCGAACCGCTTATTGTTGGGTCTGAGCTGGTGGCGCTGGCGGCGGCGGAATCTTTTCGCCCTCGCGCACAATCGTTACCTTCTCAAGAGTGACCGGCGAGAGCGGCTTGTCGTTGTCGTCGCGTGGAACGCGGGCGATGGTTTTCACCACGCCGACGCTCAAGTCGTCGCACTGGCCGAAGATGGTGTAATGCTGGTCGAGCGAATCCTGTGGCGCTTCGGTGACAAAAAACTGGCTTCCATTTGTGTTGGGGCCGCTGTTTGCCATCGCCAGCCGGCCAGCGACGTCGAAGTTCAGGTTCGGGTCGATCTCATCGTCAAACGCGTATCCGGGCCCGCCCGTCCCGGTACCGGTTGGGTCGCCTCCCTGGACCATGAACTCCGGAATCACGCGGTGAAACGGAGTTCCGTCGAAAAACTTCTTGTGGTGCATTAATTTGTTGGTTGTGGGGTCGGTCCAGTCTTTGGTTCCCTCGGCCAGGCCGATAAAGTTGGCCACGGCGTTGGGCGTCTGCTTTTGAAAGAACTGGCAGGTGATGCGGCCCATGGACGTATCCATCACGACTGTGGGGCCGTTAGGAAAAACAGCGGTGGCCTCGGGCGCATCAGGCAGCGCCGGTGCCGGAGTTTGCGCCGCCGGCTGCGCGGGCTGCGCAGGCGATTGCGTCGCCGGCGTAGCCGGTGGTGCGGTTTGCTGTGCAATTGCCGGCTGCGCCACGGCGGTAAGCATCGCAGCTGCGAAGACGACGCCAAAAGCCGGCCTGGGATAACAAATGTTCATGCCGTTTCTGAGGGTAAATCATGCGGCCTGAGTGCTGCCAGAGGGGGCAATAGCGTTTGGCCTCTGATTTGAATGCTGCCGCAAACTTATGGATGAGAGGCCCGGGGGCCATGTATGGTATTTGAATGAGAATTTTCTCCGCGCATAGCCATCGTGGGCGCCTGGCGTTCTTTTTGAGCGTCCTGCTCATGTCATCACTCGCCGTCTCCCGCGGCGTTGCCCAGTCTGACCATCAAGGCCCTGACGCCGACAAGCCCGCTCCCTCTGACAAGGGCGCGGCCGCCAAGCCGCCTTCAGACAAAGATAAAGACGAGCTGCCTCCACTGCCCCCCGAAAAGAGCGTGCCGCAGACCATGGAACTCGGCGGCAAGACGCTGCACTACACGGTGACTATTGGTGCGCTGCCGGCGCGTGACAACGATGGCAAGGTAGCCGGCGAAGTGGTGCTGACTGCCTACACCATGCCCGGCGACGACCGCCCTGTTACATTCGCTCTCAATGGCGGGCCCGGCGCTGCCAGCGTCTTTCTGAATCTTGGAGCGATCGGCCCCAAACATCTGCAAGCCGGCAACGATGGCGACAGCCCCTCGGCGCCGCCGGTTCTTACCGACAACCCAGGCACGTGGCTCGACTTTACCGACCTGGTTTTCATCGATCCTGTCGGCACCGGTTTCAGCCGTTGCAAAGTATCTGAAGATCAGTGCCGAAAGCTCTTTTATTCCACCGAGCCGGACATCGAGTATCTATCGCGCATCATCTACGACTGGCTGGTAAAGAACGATCGGCTGGCCTCGCGCAAGTACCTGATCGGCGAGAGCTATGGCGGCTTCCGCGGCCCGCGCATCACCTACTACTTGCAATCCCGCATCGGCGTGGGACTCAACGGAGTGACGCTGGTTTCGCCGTACCTGAATCCGACCATCGACGGGAATGGCGACGTCTCGCCGATTCCCTGGATGGTGACTCTGCCATCGATTACCGCGGCTAATCTTGAGCGTCAGAACAAGCTCACGCCCGAGGCCATGCAGGGGGTGATCGATTACACGCAGGGTGAATACGCGACAACGCTGATCCACGGCCGCTTTGACCAGGCTGCCACCGACAAGATGATTGCCAAGGTCACCGAAATGACTGGCCTCGATCCCGAGTTCGTCAAATACTCCGGCGGACGCTTGGAGACCGGCGCATTCCTGCGCGAGGCTCATCGCGAGCAGGGCAAGCTTGGTTCCGTCTACGATTCGAACGTCACCACATACGATCCTTTCCCTTTCGCGCCCGAGCAGCGCGCCAACGACCCCATCCTGTCGACCATGATTGCGCCCGTGACCACTGCGATGGTCGACTTTGTGACGCGGACGGTTGGCTGGAAGGTGGATGCGCGCTACAACGCGCTTTCAGAGGAAGTCAGCCGCCTCTGGTCTCGCGATAATGAACTGCTCCGCGGCTCGGTTGCGCAATTGCGCGAGTCCGTCGCCGCAGATCCCAAATTGCAGGTGATGATCGTCCACGGCTGGAATGACCTTTCTTGCCCCTTCATGGGTTCGCTGCTCACAGTCGAGCAGATGCCCATCATGGGCGACCCGAACCGCGTCGCGGTGCACGAGTTTCCCGGCGGCCACATGTTCTACACTCGTGAATCAAGCCGCCTGGAACTGCGCAAAGACGCAATCGAGATGTATGGCAAGCGATAGGCGTAGCGCCGGTCTCCAGTGGCTGCGGAAAAACTCGTCGAGACACGAGCAGAGGGGCTTTGTAACAAGGGCACGGCTTAAGCCGGGCCAATAAAGCCAGCAAAATGAGTTGGGCTTTAGCCCCTGCCGCGCTGACTCTTAGGAAATTGCTTTATTTGATGAGTTTTTCCGCAGACACTCCAGACCGGGGTCCCCAGCGAATGAATTGTATTCGCTGGGGTGGATGACCGGTTGTCCCTGCGGGTCTGCAGGCCCGCAGGCACCTTCGCAACAGCTGAATTCGCGCCCCCCTCGACACACTGTGAGAAGTGCAGGTCAGTTCCTCAACAGGAGTCAACCCGGAGCCTTCGCGCTCCGGGTTTTTTCATCTCTGCGATTTGCCCATTGACTCTCTATCCATAGATAGACTATATATAGCCCATGACTGGCAAACCCGACCTCCTGCCCGGAACTCTCGACATGCTCATCCTCAAGACGCTCACCCGCGCCGCCATGCACGGGTACGGCATTGCACTCTCCATCAAGCGATTTTCTGACGATGTGCTGACTGTGGAAGAAGGCTCGCTCTATCCCGCCTTGCAGCGGCTGCTGGTGCAGGGCTGGGTGAAGGGCGAGTGGAAGACCACTGAAACCGGCCGCCGCGCGCGCTACTACACGCTTACGGCAGCAGGCCGCAAGCAACTGAACGTGGAACTCTCGCAGTTTGAGCAGATTATTACGGCGATCGGCCGCGTATTGCGCGATCCCACGGAGGCGTAACCATGTTTGGCAAATTGTTGAGAAAGCTGGCGCTCTTGTTTGGTCGCAACCGTTTCCGTTCCGATCTCGATGAAGAAATGGCTTTCCACCGCGCACAGATGGAAGCGGAGATGGTTGAAGCTGGTGTGCCGCGCGATGAAGCTCGCTACGCGGCAAAGCGTCGCTTTGGCAATGCCACGCGCCTGAAAGAGCAAAGCCACGAAGCGGTAGGCTTCCGTTTTGAAACCGTGTTGCAGGATATGCGCTTCGCCTTGCGCCAACTCCGCCACAGCCCGGGCTTTGCGGTCTCCGCGGTACTGATTCTTGCACTCGGCATGGGCGCAAGCGTTGCCATTTTCGGCTTTGTGGATGCAGCTCTGATTCAGCCGTTGCCCTATGCAGCGCCCAATCAACTGCTGGACGTTGCTGAAAACGCTGCGGCCCTTCCGCGTTCGAATCTCTCCCGTGCCGACTACGAAGACTGGAAGCGGCTGAATACAACGCTGAGTTCGCTTGATGTGTATACCGGCACGGGCTATCTGTTGCGAATGGGTTCAATAACAGAGCCGGTACCCGCAGCCCGCGTCAGCGACGGATTCTTCCGCACTCTCGGCGTCAAGCCGATTCTTGGCCGCGACTTCTTGCCCGGAGAAGACCAACCCGGCCGCGCAAAGATTGTGATTCTTCCTTACAGCACCTGGCAGGATCGCTTTGGAGGCCGCACCAGCGTCATTGGGCAGACGGTGAGTCTCAGCGGCGACACGTACACAATTGTTGGCGTTCTACCGCGAGAGTTCAACTTTGCGCCGCGCGGCAACGCGGAGTTTTGGGTGCCCCTGCTCGAAAGAAGGAACGGCTGCGAAGAACGCCGCAGCTGCCACAACCTTTACGGCGTCGGCCGGCCGCGCGAGGGCATCGGTATCGATGCCGTGCGCACCGATCTGAAACGCATCGCCAAACAACTTGAAGCCCAGTATCCCGGCTCGAACAAAGATCAGGGCGCTGCTGTGCAACCGCTCACTGAACTCATCGTAGGCAAGGTGCGCCCGATTCTGCTTATGCTGCTGGCCGGCGCAGGCCTGTTGTTGTTGATTGCGTGCGTCAACGTAGCCAGCCTGATGCTAGTTCGTTCTGAATCGCGCCGGCGAGAGATCGCCGTGCGTGGTGCGTTGGGTGCAACGGCTGTTCGCCTCGCACGGCAATTCGTCACTGAAGGGCTTGTGCTGGCCATTGCAGGGTCTGCCGGCGGATTGATTTTGGGCGCATGGCTGATGAGGTTGATGGGGCTCTTGATTCCCAAAGCCATGACATCCTACGTGCCATTCCTCGGCGCGGTCGCCGTCAACACGCACGTGGTTTTGTTTGCGACGGCAATTGTTGTGCTGGCCGCATTCCTGCTGGCAGCCACTCCGGTCCTGCGACTGTCGGGGATGGGTTTGCCCGAGGCCCTCGGCGAGGGCGGACGCGGTTCAGCCGGACGATTCTGGCAGAGGCTCGGCGCCAACCTGGTGGTTGCCGAAATTACAATTGCGGTCGTGTTGCTCGCGGGCGCAGGCCTGATCGGCCGGAGTTTTTACAACCTGCTCCATGTTGAAAGCGGCTTCGACACCTCTCATCTGGCGACGGTCAACCTGATGGCGCCCGACGCCAACTATTCAACCAATGCCAAGGTAACCGCTCTGTACCAGGAGATTAACCGCCGCTTGATGGCGTTACCGGGCGTTCAATCGGTCGGATTCACTACCGACTTGCCCTTGCAGTGCAACTGCGACACCGATTGGATTCGCATTGAGGGCAAACCATATCATGGCGAACACAACGAGGTGACCGAGCGCGAAGTTAGCCCTGAATATCTGGTGACTCTCAAGGCAAAGCTGTTGCGCGGCAGAATGCTGACCGATCAAGATGATGCTTCGCATCCGCAGGTGATCGTGATCAATGAGGCTCTGGCGAAGAAGTATTTCCCCGGCGAGGACCCCATCGGCAAGCGGATAGGAGGCGGGGATCTTGCGCCTGCTTCAATGCGCCAAATCGTCGGCGTCATTGCTGACGTGCGCGAGGGTGGACTGGATGAAGATGTGTGGCCCTCGGAATATGAAGCCATGTACCGATCAACCGATAACCAGTTTGCCATTGCAGTGCGCACAGCGACGGATGATAAGGCGATATTGCCGACTATCGTAAGCACTCTGCGCAGCATCGATTCGAATTTTGGCGTCTACGGCGAGCAGACCATGCAGCAGCAGATCGATACGACTGAAGCCGCATTGCTGCATCGCTTTGCCGCCTGGCTGGTTGG
>JBEKCW010000100.1:0-13420 GCA_050014675.1 Occallatibacter sp.
TGCGCGAACTTACTGGGAAGGACAAGCCAGAGTGAAGGATCGCACTCCCATATATCCGGTTGTCCCAGTGCGCATTCACAAATGCACGCTGCTTTGCGCCGCGCTCGTGCTTACTTCATTGTTGGCGCCGGCAGCAGCTCGTGGACAATTTCAGACCCCGGCGCCCGATGAGCTCAAGATGACATCGGACCCGAAGGCTCCCGGCGCGGCAGCGGTCTATCTCTACCTGGAACGCGACAACGACGACGCGCGCAGCGTTGTGACCGTTTACGAGCGCATCAAACTGTTAACCGAAAAAGGCAAGGATCTGGCTACGGTTCGAATACCGTATCAGCCGGGAATGGTGAATCTGGCAGAGATTCAGGGGCGCACCATTCACGCCGACGGCACGATTATTCCTCTCGTTGCCAAGCCCGACGACGTTGTGGAAGCAAAGACCAAGGACTTCCAGGAAAACATGAGAGTCTTTACCTTACCCAGCGTCGAGGTGGGCAGCATTCTTGAATACAGGTACAAGATTCAATACGACGAGCGGCTTCTTGCACCGCCGTTCTGGGATATTCAGCAGACCTATTTTGTCCATAAGGAGCATTTGGCTTTTACGCCTGCTCCGTTAGGCAACTTCGGGGCCAGGAGCCTCGCTGCGGTAACTTCGCCGCGCGACGCGAAGATCCCGATCGTGAAAAAGAACGACGTGATTACCATCGACCTTACTGACATTCCAGCCCTGCCCGACGAAGATTGGATGCCACCGATCAACACCATTCGCGAATATGTGGAGTTTTACTATTCCACCGCAACCTCGCCGCAGGAATTCTGGAAGAATACGGGCGAGTCCTGGGCAAAGGAGATTGAATCGTTTACCAAGCCTTCGGGCCACGTCAAAGACGCTGTTGCGGCAATAGTTTCGGCATCCGACACAGATGAGCAAAAGGCTCGAAAAATCTATGCCGCCATTATGAAGCTCGACAACACAGACTTCAGTCGCGTGAAGTCCGATGCGGAACGCAAAAAAGAGAAGCTGAAATCAATTCGGAATGCCGCCGATGTCTGGAAGAATCAGAGCGGAACGGCGAACGAGCTGGCGTTGCTTTATGTGGCGCTGGGGCGCGCTGCCGGCCTTAAGGCAACGCCCATGTGGCTAGCCGCTCGCAGCGAGAGCATCTTCGATCCCAGTTTCCTGAGCCGCGGCCAGTTGACGGATTGCATCGTTTTGCTCGACCTCGGCGGCAAGCCAGCTTATCTTGACCCCGGGCAGCGCTACAGTCCCTTCGGAAAGCTCGTCTGGTCGCATAATCTCGCCGGCGGCCTGCAGTTGAACGATAACGGCGCGGTGATTGGCGGCACGCCGGCCGAAATTTACAAGGACAATGCGAGCCTGTACATTGGCGACCTCACCATTGACGAGCAGGGAAAAGTTACCGGAACTGTAAGCGTGACGATTGACGGGAACGATGCAGTTTATTGGCGTCAGCAGGCGCTTGAGAGCGACCCCGAAGATGTGAAGAAGCAGTTCATCGAATTGATTCAGGCTGAGCTGCCCAGCGGAGTGGATGCAAAGTTCGATCACTTCATCGGCATGGATGACTATGAATCGAGCCTGATGGCCGTGCTCCAAATCAGCGGGGAATTCGGCGAGCCGTCGGGCAAATACCTTATCTTGCCGGGACTGTTCTTTCACTCCAGGGCCAAGCATCCATTTACTGCGGAAGCCCAACGCACAACGCCGGTCGATGTTCACTTTCCAATGGAGGTAACAGACAGGGTGAATTACCACCTGCCGGCGGGGTACACGGTGGAAGGGGCGCCAAAATCGGAGGATTTGAAATGGCCGGGATTCGCGCTCTTGAGAATCAGTTCGCAGACGGAAGGTGGCGTATTAAATGTGCAGCGGGCGTTCGCGCGCAACTTTACGCTCCTTCGTCCCGATTCATACTCCGCGCTTCATGATTTCTACAGCAAAATGGCATCGGCAGACGAACAGCAGATCGTTCTCGCCCGTCCAACGGCGTCGAAAGGCAATTGACGTGAAGTGGCGAACCGGAGGATTCCGGGATGGCCAAACCAGGTGAAAACATTTGTTCGGCGAACTCGAAAGAGAAAGATGGGCCACAATGACAGATAGCGTTGGCACATTTCCGGCTGTCCAACTTCGGCCGCGCAGAGGCTTGCAGCTTTGCGCGTTGCTGCTGCTCGCCTCGTGGTTCGCGCCCGGTGTTGCTCTGGCACAGTTTCAGAACCCGACACCGGACGAGCTCAAAATGACTTCGGACCCGCAGGCTCCGGGCGCGGCCGCGGTGTACCTCTATCGCGAGGAGAAGACCGACGATCCGCACAGCTTTGTGACCATCTACGAGCGTGTCAAGGTGCTTACCGAAAAGGGCAAGAGCCTTGCGACGGTGAGTATCCCTTACGAGAAAGGGATGGCGAAGATAAGCAGAATCGAAGGACGCACGATTCATGCGGATGGCACCGTGATTCCTTTAACGGCCAAGCCGGATGACCTGGTGTCGGTGAAGGAGAAGGGATTCCAGGAGGACACGATCGTCTTCACGCTGCCAAGTGTGGATGTGGGCAGCATTCTGGAATACCGGCTGACGATTCGATACGACGACAACTGGCTGATACCACCAACCTGGGATATTCAGCAGGCCTACTATGTGCACAAGGCGCACTACGAATTTGATCCGGACATGGTGGGCGCCGGGGAGAAAGGCCGGCTGATGTGGGGGACAACGCCAGCCGGATTAAATATTCCAGTAGTGACTAGTCCAAACAAACTCACTCTCGATGTGGCCGACATTCCGGCAACCCCCGACGACGATTCGATGCCGCCCCTGAATACGATCCGCGAGCGCGTGGAGTTTTATTACACATCCGAGATCAATGGGGCGGAGTACTGGAAGAATCAATGTATTTTCTGGTCAAAAGGGATGGAGGGTTTTGCCAACCCTTCAGCGGGCCTGAAGAGCGCCGCGGCCGGGATGATTGCGCCGGGTGACACCGATGAGCAGAAGGCACGGAAGATTTATGACGTGGTTACCAAGCTTGAGAACACGATGTTCACGCGCGAAAAAAGCAAACAGGAGCAGAAGAAGGAAAAGCTGAAGGAAATCCGCAAGGCCGAAGATGTGTGGAAAGACCAAAGCGGAACACCCAACCAGATTGCGCTGCTGTACGTAGCTTTGGCGAGAGCGGCGGGCCTTAAGGCATGGCCCATGTGGCTGGCTCCGCGCGACGAGCGCATCTTCAGCCCGTTGCATTTCTCCATTGACCAGTTGAGCGATTTCATCGTGGTTCTGGAAATTGACGGGAAGACCATCTATCTCGACCCCGGCCAGAAGGTATGCGGGTTCGGCCAACTGGCGTGGCAGCACACACTGACCGGCGGAATGCAGATGAACGAAGGCGGGGCAAAGCTGGCCGTGACCCCTGCCGACACGTACAAGAACAACCTGACGGTGCGCGCAGCGGAATTGACCGTTGACCCGCAGGGCGGCGTTACAGGCACCGTGCACATCGAAATTGGCGGCGCCGAAGCTGTTGAATTGCGACAGGTGGCGATTGAAGATGGCCCCGACGAGTTGAAGAAGAAAACGATCGAAGCGGTTCTCGACGACGTGCCCGATGGAATGCAGATCGACCTGGATCACTTTGACCATGTGGACGATTACGAGTCCCGGCTTGTGGCCGAGTTCAAGGTGAGCGGCAGTCTCGGAGCTCCGGCGGGCAAGTACTTTATATTGCCGGGACTTTTCTTTGAGACTCGCGCCAAGCACCCCTTTGTTGCGCAGGCCAAACGCACCACACCAATCGATGTCCACTTTCCGCGTTTGGATAAGGACATGGTGACCTACCATCTACCGGATGGTTACACGGTGGAAGGCACTCCCAAAACCGACGACGTTAACTGGCCGGGCTCTGCCATGCTGAAGATCGACTCTGGAATGCAAAACAACGTACTGAATGTTACGCGGCTGTTTGCGCGCAACTATACCCTGCTCAATGCCGATACGTACCCGGCCCTCCATGACTTTTATCTGAAACTGGCGCAAGCCGACCAACAGCAAATCGTTCTCACCCGCACCGCAGCGCCGAAAGGAAATTGACCATGCGCAACTGCACACCCTTGCGTATCATCGCGCCTACGGCATTTGTTTTTATGTCTGTCATGGCGCACGCCGCGCACGGCGGAATCTTCAACCATGACCTGCCGGTGCCGGATTGGGGGCTGGAGGCGGCGAAGACGCATACGCCCGATTACGCCAGGGACTCGCCCGCAGTGCTGCTCTCAGACGAGTATGTTGAGACCATCGATTCTGAAGGGCGCGCCGTGGAGCGCGAGCGCTACGCCATTCGCATTCTGCAACCAGAAGGGCGCCGCCAGGCTGAATGCGCTGTCAGCTACGACGTGGATGAAAAAATCAATTACTTCCGCGAGTGGACCATCGGCGCTGATGAGAAGCAGTACCAGGCGAAAGACACTGACTTTGTCGACAAAGGGGACCCGAACGATTCGGTCATGCTGATGGCCGAAAAGACGCGGATCGTGCATCCTCCGGCGGCTGATCCGGGAGCGATTGTGATTTGCGAAACGGAGGAACTGCTGCCGCCCTACGAGCAGGAGCAGCAATGGAATTTTCAGTTAACAATTCCTGCTGTCTACCAGGCGTTTGAGGTCGATCTTCCCGCAGGCCGCAACTATTCGACAGCCTGGCACCGGCATGAGCCGATACCACCTGTTCAGGTTTCGCCGGGCCATTGGCGCTGGGAAGTGAAGGACATGAAGGCGCTTGACCTTCGCGATGTGAAGGCCACGCTCGAGTGGCGGGCGCTGGCCGCGCGAATGTCGGTTCAGTGGGGCATGGCCGCCGTGGATGGCGCGGATAACCAGTGGCGCCAACTCGGCCTGGAATACGCCACTCTCGAGGCCCATCGCACCGACGCGACGCCTGAAATCACCGCCGAGGCACAGAGTCTGGCAGCCGGCGCGCCCGATTTCTACACCAAACTCAAAAGGGTCACGGAATACATTCAGAAAAACGTGCAGTACTTTGTGGTTGAGCGCGGCATTGGCGGGTGGCAGCCGCATTATGCAAGCGACATTTTCAGAAACCGCTATGGCGATTGCAAAGACAAGACGACGCTGTTGATTTCGATGCTGCAGGTGGTTGGAATTCACGCCGACTATCTGCCGGTCGACGACCGCCGCGGCGTTGTGGATCCCGATGCGCCGTCGTTTTACGGCAATCACATGATTACCGCGATTGAGGTGCCTGCGGATATGAACGATCCGCGCTTGATGGCAATCGCCAAGGGCAAAGACGGCAAGCGCTACCTGATCTTCGACCCGACCAACGAGCGAGTGCCGGTGGGCAACCTGCCCAATTATGAGCAGGGAAGCTACGGTTTGCTTTCGGCTGGCGATGCGAGCCAGGTGTTGGCTCTGCCTGTTTTGCCGCCGGATGCCAACGGAATGGAAGAGAACGGAACCTTTGCGCTCAATGCCGATGGAACGCTGACCGGGAAAGTGGATATGACCAGCGTGGGGCCCGAGGGCGCGGACTTTCGACTGAATCTCAAGTACAGCGACGAGAAGGAACGGCACGCCGGTGTGGAGCGAATGGTTGCGCACGATCTGCCTGGAGTAACGCTGGACGGGCTCGAATTTGTGCAGCCGCCCGACCTCGAAAAACCGCTTGAGATCCACGTGAAAGTTACAGTACCCCAGTATGCGCACACCGCGGGGCCGTTGCTGCTGGTGAGGCCGCGAGTGATTGGCGAGGATGCGATAGCTTTTGACGACAAGCCCAGAACCCTCCCTATCGATCTTGACGCCACGGGGCATTGGCACGACAGTTTCGACATCACGCTTCCCGCGGGCTACGTGGTTGACGACCTGCCCGATCCGATAAGCATCGAGACGGACTTCGGCAGCTATCGCTCGGCCGTGACAGCCAAAGGCAACGTGCTGCATTTCGATCGGGAACTGGTGGTGAAAGTGGTGCAACTGCCTGCGGACAAGGCTGCCGAGTTCAGGAAGTTCGAGGGCACGATTGTGTTTGACGAGAAGAGCGCCGCGGTGCTGAAAAAACAGCCGACGGTGGCCGCGGGTGGCTCATAGCACTTTGCAACGCTCAGTAGCCAAGGTGCTTGTTCACGACATTCTCAAGCGGCTCACCGTTCGAAAAGCGGTGATATTGAGCGAGAAAAAACTGTATGGCGCGGTTGAGCCAGGTGCTGGTGTGATCTGCGGTATGCGGTGAAATGAGCACGTTGTCGAGCGACCAGATTGGATCGCCGGCGGGGATTGGCTCTTGCTCAAAGACGTCGAGGCCTGCGCCGCGGATCTGCTTTTGGACGAGCGCGCGAACCAGGGCCGCCTGGTCGATGACGGGGCCTCGGCCGATGTTGATCACAACTGCAGAAGGCTTCATGGCCGCGAACTCCGCGTCTGAGACCATGTGGCGGGTTTCGCTGGTGAGCGGCGCAGCCACCACCACGTAATCGCAGGAGCCCAGCATATCGAGCATCTTCGGCGGAGAATAAAACCGGTCGATAGCCGGGTCGCCCTCGGCGGCCGCGTGGCGCTTGAGCGCGAGCACTTTCATTCCCATGGCCTTGGCGCGAGTGGCGACGGCGCGGCCAATGTCGCCGTAGCCGACAATGCCGACCGTCTGGCCGGCGACCTCATCCACGTCGAACTGCTCCCATCGCTGCAACCGCTGATTTCGCAGCATGCGGGGGAAATCCTTGGCGAAGTAGAGAATCGCCGCAAGAGCAAATTCGCCGAGCGATTGACTGAATACGCCGCTGCCATTGGTGAGCGGGATCGGGCTCCGAATCAATTCAGGGAAAAGGAGACTGTCGATTCCGGCATTGCGCGAGTGAACCCAGCGAAGCCTTGGGCAGGCAAGAAAGACCTGGCGCAGTATTTCGCGATCACCCGACCAGTGGAGGATGACTTCAGCGTCGGAAACTGCGCCGGCAACGTCTTCGAATTTGGCTCCCACAACGTGACGGATCGTGCTCAGCATCGCAAGTTGCGGTTCGTTCTCAGCGGCGAGAACCAGTACCAGTGGCTGATCGTTGCTGGGAAGTTGAGGCATGTGAATTTGAGGCTCCCGTCACGCGGTGATGTTGTAAATCAGGCCGTACGGATCGCGAACGTAGCAGCGGGGAAACTCTGGCTCATCTTTTACTACTTCGCAACCCTGCGCAACCAGCCGCTCGCGCGCTTCGGCTACGTCTGGAACAGTGACCTCAAGGACGGGGCCAAGCGGCGGGCCTTTCTCAATAAACAGATTAATGTGCTTACCGTGCAGGCTGATCATGTTGGGATCGGCGCCGGTAATTGTGAAGCCGAGTTGATCAACGTAGAACCGGGCGGCCTGCTCGGGATCGTGCGCCTCGATGAGAATGTCGGTGCCGAAAGTGTTCGCCATCGAGGTTTCTCCGGTCCTCATTTTCGTGCTTGAATGAGACGGGTTAATTCAGGTTCGTGGTATCCCAGGTCCCCAAACGCGAGGGACCTAGGGCACCCAATTTTTGCGCGGTTAAGAGCGCCCTGCGTCTGTACGGTCAGCGAACTGTCAGGGCTATCGGTTCCAGCGGGGTTTGACCTTGCCGCCTGGGCGCGAACCTGACTTACGGGGTGCGCCAGAGCCGAACTTTCTTCCTGTCGAAGATCCGCCTGAGAATTTCGCTCCCGAAGGCCGACCTGCCGGCTTGCCTGCGGGCCTGCTGCCGAACGTTCTGCCGGGAGGCCTGGAGGGGCGGCTTTCAAAACTTCCACCACCCTCGCCGCGCGGCTTGAACGGAGGACGGTCGTCACGTTTGAATGGCGGCCGGTCATCGCGCTTGAATGGGGGACGGTCGCTCGGCTTGAAGGGCGGCTTGCTGCCGCGATCAAAAGCGGGTCTGCTGCCAGACTTTAATTCCGTGCCCTCGTTGCGCTTAAAAGGCGGCCTGCCGCCAGGTCTGAATGCGGGCCGGTCAGCTCGTTTGTAATCCGGCTTGCCGCCAGCTTTAAATGCAGGCCTGTCGTTGCGCTTGAATTCAGGCTTGGCGCCGCGATTGAACTGCGGCTTGTCGCCGCGCGGGCCGAACTCGCGCCGCGGAGCGAACTCGCCGTCGGACTCCTGGCTGCGCTGCTGAGGGCGGAATCCGGTGTTACGTTGCTCGAATCTCTGAGGGCGTGCGGAACCGAAATCTCCGCGTCCGCGGAACGGTTTTGATGAGCCGCGCTGCGGTTCGATTGGTCTGGACTCGCCGCGTGGTTCTTCTTCAGAGCGAGGGAACTGCGGGGGGAACTGCGAACGCCCGCCAAATTTCTCAGTGCTGCGATTATCGAAGCGAGGTTTGAAATCGGGCTTGAAACCGGGCCTGGAATCGCGCTTGAATCCGGGTTTGGACCCGCGGTCCGGCCTGGCGCCCTCGAATCGAGGTTTGAACCCTGGCTTAGCGTCTCGCCGGGGTGGTCGTCCCGGCTGCTCAGCGCGGGGCACAAGCGGCACGGCTCGCGGGCGACGAGGCTTCAGCTTGCCCTCGGCGGTCAGCTGCAACGCCTTCACTTCTTCAGGGGTCAGTTCGCGAAAGTTGCCCGGTTCGACGTCAAGCACCAATGGGCCGTAGTTCACGCGGCGAATCTTCTCGACAAAGTGGCCGATCTGCTCAAACATTTTGCGCAGCTCGCGGTTACGGCCCTCGATCAGCACCACTTCAAACCAGGGATTGTCGCCTTGGCGGATTTCGCGCACCAGAGCCGGTGCGGTATCGACGCGTTTTGAGCCGGGCTTGCCCGCCTCGATGGATACGCCTGAGCGCAGCTGCTCGAGCTCCTGCTCGGTTGGCTTGCCTGCGACCTTGACCAGGTAGGTCTTCTCCACTCCCGCAGCGGCGCGGGTAAGCTGGTTGGCAAGCTCGCCATCGTTGGTGACGAGCAGCAGGCCTTCGCTGAGGTAGTCGAGGCGGCCCACCGGGAACAAACGCAGCGGCACCTTCTCAAAAAATTGCATGACCGTGGGCCGGCCTTCGGGATCGCTCGCCGTGGTGACGTAGCCGCGCGGTTTATTGAGGACAAAATAACGGTGGCGCTCGGCACCGGAAAGCAGCTTGCCGTCGACGCGGATGTGATCGCGCTCGGGATCGGCCTTTGCGCCGAGCTGAGTAATGGCCTGGCCGTTCACCATCACGCGGCCGGCCACGATCATCTCTTCGGCGTGACGCCGGCTGGCAATACCGGCCTTGGCCAGAATCTTCTGCAGGCGTTCGAGCTTTGCCGGCGGAGCAGCAGAGCCGGCGGGGTGCGCAGCTTGAGGGATGTAGTCCGGCTCTTGGTTCGATTGGATTTCATCAGCGAGGGCTGTGGCCAGCGCTTCCGATTCACCTGGCGTGGAGGGCACATCGGCGCCTTCCACTGCATAGGCTTCGCCGTCGCTCACGTCGCCAATCGGATCAGCGACGGGTGCGCTCACGGGAACTGCGACTTCTGCGGCTGCGCCGGTCGCGCCTTTGATTTTTATTTTGGATGTTTTGGTCGCGCCAGTTTTTGCTGGAGCCCGCTTCTTTTTGGCGGGTGCTGCGGGGGGGTCAAGACTGGCCGGATCAAGACTGGCGGGCTCTTGCGCGGCTTCGCTTTTAGCGGCAGCCGGTCCGGGCGCGGACTTAATTGGCTTCTTTTCGGTCTTCGCGGGCGGCTTTGGAGCGGCGTCAGTTTTCTTCGCTGGCGCTATTTTGGCCTTGGGCTTTGGTTCAGGCGCGGAGATTAATTCGATTTCGAGCTTTGCCGCCTTTTTGTTGTCCGCGGATGCGGTGGCAGCTGCGGCCTTCTTGTTCTCGGTTTTCTTTGGCACGAGCGGCCTCCCTGTCTCATCCTACTCCAGGGCGGTGTTTGCGTCCTCTGCGGGTGCGGCTTCAGCGGTGGGTTCGGCTGTCACCGGCGCTGGGTCTGGCGCGAGCGGACTCTCCGCATTCTCTGCGTTGTCCGTCTCGTCCCCGCTCTCAACCGAATTCTCCTGTTCCGTCTCTTCCGCGGCGGTTGCATTCAGTTCCGCGTCTGCAATCTCGGTCTCTTCGAGCTCGGTCGCTGCCATTTTCTCGAACTCCTCCATCGAGGGAAGCTCGGTGACATCTTTCAGCCCGAAACGCAGCAGGAATTCCTTTGTAGTTTTGTAAAGGATGGGGCGGCCGACGACCTGTTTGCGGCCCGCGGTGGCGATAAGCTTGCGCGCCAGCAGCGAACCAAAGACACCCGATGATTCGACCCCTCGAATCTCATTCACCTCAGGCGCGGTGACCGGCTGCTTATAGGCGATAACCGCAAGGGTTTCGAGAGCGGGCAGTGAGAGCTTCATGGCCGGTTTCAGGCTCTTTACAAAGGTGCGGACCGAGTCGTGGTACTCCGGCTTGGTGGCCATGCGGAAGCCGCCCGCAATTTCGCGGATTTCAATGCCGCTGCTGTCATTGGCGTAATCCTCAACCAGTTCGTCGAGCAGTTCGCGGAGGGCCAGGCGGACCTCGCGGTCGCGCTGGCGGGCTGCCTGTTTAGCGGTCTCTTCAGCGGTCAGGCCGGGAGTCTCAGAACCTTCTGTCTCGTCGGGGGATTCCGAAGAGACCGGTTCCGGGGCTGGCTCAGCCGGCGGCTCTTCCGCGGAGGTCTCCTCGATCGAGGGCGACTGCGGGTCGGCGACGGGTGTTTCGGCTACGGCTGGCGCGCCGGTTGAATTGTCGACTGGGGCCTCGATGGAGGCTTCGGTGGCTGCGTCTGCGGCCGGTTCCGCGCCCGGTTCAAGCTGGAGGAATTCCGAGTCCTCGGTCAACAGGAGCAGAGGTTCTTCCCCCGAGGCAGCGGTTGAGGCTTCGGCATCGGCGGCAAGCTTCTGCTGCTCTGCGCGCCATTCGAGGGCTTCATCGGCGAACAGCACCGCTAACTGGTTCAGCGTAACCGGTTCTTCGGCCGCGTAGATTACGGCTTCGAGCTTTGCTTTCAGACTCATTCTCTAAAACTCACCCTTTGTATGGTACCGGATGGGCCGCGGGTGGGGGATGTGGATGAATGGGACGATTTAAGGGCAGAAAAATAGGCGCCCGGGGTTTGCCGGACGCCTGCAGAGAAGGCCCGATCCACTCGATCGGGCCCAACTTAATAGTTTTTAGCTGGCGAAATGCGCGAAGACCCAGAACAGGGTGCCTGAGAGCAGAGCGGCTACGGGCAGGGTGAAGACCCATGCCATGGCGATGCTCTTGATGGTGGACCACTGTAATCCGCTCTTGTTGGCGGCCATGGTACCGGCCACGCCTGAGCTGAGCACATGCGTAGTTGATACAGGAAGGCCGAAGTTGTCGGCGGCTGAAATGGTCAGCATCGCAACCAGTTCGGCGCACGCGCCCTGCGCATAGGTCAGGTGCTCTTTGCCGATCTTCTCACCAACGGTTACCACGATGCGCTTCCAGCCCACCATCGTGCCAAGTCCGAGCGCCAGGGCCACGGCTACCTTCACCCACGAGGGAATGAACTTGGTGGCTTTGTCGACCTTCGACTTGTAATTGTTTAGAGCTGCTGTTTCGTCGGGGCTGAACTTGGGATTCTTGCTCTTCGCCATCACGCGCAGCGCTTCGCTGGTTACATACATGTCGTTGCGGATGTTGGTCTGCTGGCCCGGGGGGACATGCTTGTAGTCGCCGTAGGCCTGCACCGCGCCTTCGAGATCCTTGATGCTTTCGCGCAGGGCGGTCATGGTATCAGGTTGCAGCTGTTTGGTTTGCAGATACAAAGAGAGTTCGGTTCGCGCGTCGCCGCCCAAAATTGCTTTCGGGTCAACGTGGGATTGGATAATTGTCGCCGCCTTGTCAGATGCGGCGATAAAATCCTGCATGTCTTTCGATGTGACGGCATGGTTGAGGGCATAGGCAGTGGGGACGGTTCCGATGAGGATGAGCATGATGAGGCCCATGCCCTTTTGGCCGTCGTTGGAGCCGTGCGAGAAACTGACGCCCGAGCAGGTGAGGATGAGGAGCAGGCGAATGGGCCACGGTGGAGGCGTGTTGTCTTTCGGCGCTTGATACAGAGCCGGCCACTTGATGGTCGCCTTTGAGAGCAAGAACAGGAGCGCCGCGCAACCGAAGCCGACGAGGGGCGAAATCAGCAGCACCTGGAAGACCTTGGTGGCCTGAGTCCAGTCGACGCCCGAGGTGCCCTGGCCCACATTCATCAACTGGTTGGCAACGCCCACGCCGATGATGGAGCCGACCATGGTGTGCGAGCTTGAGGCGGGCAGGCCCAGCCACCAGGTGCCGAGGTTCCACAGAATGGCGGCAATCAGCAGGGCGAACACCATGGCGAAGCCGGCACCGGAGCTTACCTTGAGGATCAACTCAACCGGCAGCAGTGTGATGATGCTGAAGGCCACAGCTCCCGACGACACCAGCACGCCGACCAGGTTGCAAAGCCCCGACCAGACCACTGCGATGTTGGGTTCAAGAGAGTGCGTGTAGATTACCGTGGCAACGGCATTTGCAGTGTCGTGGAAGCCGTTGACGAACTCAAAGCCGAGCGCGATCAACAGCGCTGTAGCCAGCAGAACATAGGGCCAGATGCTGACGACGACGATGTTCTGCAGGTCGCCGGCCACGTGAAAGCCGATATAGGAGACGCCGCCGATCAGAGCAACCAGCACAACAATGGTGCTGACCCATGCGGAGGTCTTCTTCATTTTGCGGTCGAGCAGCGATGCGCCCGAGTGGGGAATATCGACTGTGGTTGCCATATCGGCCATTTGGGATGCTCCAGAGAGGAAGTGCGCCGGGCAATGCGGGGGTGTATGGACCGGACCTACCAAGGGATAAACCACTCAGATGAAAGGAGGATGAATTGTTTGGAAGCAATTGAGGAGACACGGGAACGGCGCACGCGGAGGGGTTTGGCTGGAGGGCGCGAAAGGTGCTGGAGGACAGGTGCTTAGGAAATTGCGTGGAACAGCCAGTAGAGCAGGCCGGAGAGAAGAGCGGCGGCCGGGAGGGTGAACACCCATCCGGCGGCAATATTGCGCACCGTGGCGACGCGAATGCCGCTGCCGTTTGCGGCCATGGTGCCGGCTACGCCGGAGCTGAGGATGTGGGTGGTTGAGACCGGCATCCCCCATCGGTCAGCGGCGAAAATGGTGGCCATGGCGACCAGGCCGGCGCTCGCGCCCTGAGCGTAGGTAAGGTGCTCTTTGCCAATGCGTTCGCCGACGGTAACGACGATGCGCTTCCAACCCACCATAGTGCCAAGGCCGAGAGCCAGTGCCACCGCTACTTTCACCCAGTCGGGGATATATTTCGTCGAACGGTCAAGCTTAGCCTGATAGCTGCCCAGCTCAGATCTCTCAGCGGTCGTAAAACCGGGATTGCCGTTCTTCATCATTCGGCGAATGGTTTC
>JBEKCW010000101.1:0-13343 GCA_050014675.1 Occallatibacter sp.
GACTATTTAAAGGATCTGGGAATCTCCTGCATCTGGCTTCTGCCGTTCTTCCCTTCTCCCTTACGTGACGATGGATACGACATCTCGAATTACACCGACGTCAACCCGTCGTACGGAACTCTGGGTGACTTCAAGTCATTCCTTGACGCCGCTCATCACCGCGGCCTGCAGGTGATGATCGAGTTAGTGGTGAACCACACCAGCGATCAACATCCGTGGTTCAAGGCAGCGCGCCTGGCGCCTCCCGGTTCGGCCGAGCGCAACATGTACGTGTGGTCAGACACCGACCAGAAGTATAAAGACGCACGCATCATCTTCACCGACACTGAAAAATCAAACTGGACCTGGGACGAAGCAGCGAAGGCTTATTACTGGCATCGATTCTTTTCACACCAGCCAGACCTCAACTTTGACAGCCCGCTGGTGATGGAAGAAGTGCTGAAGGCCATGCGCTTCTGGCTTGATATGGGCGTCGACGCGCTTCGCCTCGATGCCATCCCCTACCTTTGCGAACGCGACGGCACCTCATGCGAAAACCTGCCTGAAACTCATGTCGCCGTAAAGAAGCTGCGTGCAGCAATTGATGAGGGCTACGCCAATCGCCTGATCCTTGCTGAAGCCAATCAGTGGCCTGCTGACGTGCGTCCTTATTTCGGCGATGGCGACGAGTGCCATATGGCGTTCCATTTCCCGCTCATGCCGCGCATCTACATGGCGCTTCGCCAGGAAGACCGGCTCCCCATCACCGACATCATGGCGCAGACACCGCCCATTCCAGAGAACTGCCAGTGGGGGCTGTTTCTGCGCAATCACGACGAGTTGACGCTCGAGATGGTCACCGCCGACGAGCGCGACTATATGTACTTCGCCTACTCGGCCGATCCGCGCATGCGCATCAATGTCGGCATCCGGCGCAGGCTGGCTCCGCTCGTCGACAACAATCGCCGCCGCATTGAGCTGTTAAATTCGCTGCTTCTCAGCTTTCCCGGCACTCCGATTCTCTACTACGGAGACGAGATCGGAATGGGCGACAACATCTATCTCGGCGACCGCAACGGTGTTCGCACGCCGATGCAGTGGACGTCGGATCGAAACGCGGGCTTTTCAAAATGCGATCCCGCACGGCTCTATCTGCCGGTGGTCATGGACCCCATTTACGGCTACCAGGTCGTGAACGTTGAAGCTCAGCTTAGCGATCAGTCGAGCTTGCTGCACTGGACCCGCAACATGATCGCGCTCAGAAAACTGTTCCAGGTATTTGGGCGCGGAACACTCACCTTCCTGAATCCCTCGAACCGCAGAATCCTCGCTTATCTTCGCGAATTGGACCTACCCGATGGGTTTCGTGAAACGGTTCTTTGCGTTGCCAATCTCAGCCGATTTGCCCAGCCGGTTACGCTCGATCTCGCAAACTATGCCGGCTACGAACCAGTCGAGATGCTGGGATATGTTCGATTTCCCACCATCACGCGCGAGCCCTACTCTCTCACCCTGGCTCCGTATTCGTTCATCTGGCTTGAACTCCAGGCGGTCAGTGCGCTCGAGCATTTTCCATCCGATGCTGACATGCAGATTCAAGACACAGTGCACGAAGATGCAGCCACCCTTCAACCGGTCTTCGCGAATGGGTGGGCGCAGTTCATCAGCAGCGGTGGCTCCGCAATTCTTGAGCCGGCTCTGCTTGACTGGTTGCCGAGCAAGCGATGGTTTGGAGCCAAAACACACAAAATTGAATCTGTGCGCGTCCGCAACTGGTTGGAGCTTGCGCCCGATGTGAAGACTGCAGGCCATTCGACAAATGGAACATCGGAGCCGCCAGCCATTCCAAGCGCGCTTTTCTTTTTTGACGTGACTTATTTCGACAGCAAGACTGATGTCTATCAAATTCCGCTCGCGGTGAGTACGGGCAACGCTCTTGATGAAATCGCCGCGCATCACCCCGAGAGCATCATCGCCAAACTGACCACGACCGCTGGCCCCGCAATTCTGCACGACGCGACCGTGAGCGAAGAGTTTCATCGTGAACTGTTGCAATTGATTGCCACCGATGCGACCCTCCCGGTAATGGAGAACGGAAAGTCATCCGAAGCGGCTCAAGACAGCTTCATTCAGCCGCCGTCGATCGTCGATGATGAGCAAGCTGTCGCCGTCGGCTCCGCGGTCACACCGGCCCCTCTCAGCGCTCAACCCGGCGAAACTGCCGCTCCGCCACGCACTGAAACTCCGGCCTTCCAGCCGGCTGGACCGTCCAGATTTCAGCCTCGCGAGTCTCCTTCCGCAGGCGATTCGTTTCCTGAGGGCAGCCGGCTCGACGCGCGTGCTTCAAGCGCATTTCCATCGGTGCTGGCCGCTCAGCGGTTGTCTTCGCGCGTCAGCTCTGCCGAGCAATCGAACACATCCATCATCTATGGCAAGCAACTTTTTCTCAAGCTTTACAGGCGCCTGCAGCCGGATGAAAATCCCGATGTTGAAGTGGGCCGCTTTCTCACTGAAGTTGCGCACTTCAATCGCATTCCGCCCTTCCTCTGCGAAATCTCTATCGGTTCCGGCTGCGCAGCCAAAACAACAGTGGCTTTGCTTCAAGGCATGGTTGCAAACCAGGGCGATGGATGGCAGTGGTTTCTTGACGAGCTCACCGCATGGCTTCCAGAAGCGGCGCAACGTGCGGTTCCCGCGCGTTCCATTGTTCGCGGCTGGCTGAGCGAGCGCGAACCGATCCAGGAGGCTCTTGAGCCGGTTCGGTCGACGCTTGAAGCAGCAGCGCTGTTGGGTACACGCACCGCCGAGTTGCACCTGGCACTCGCAAGCAGTTCCACCCTGGCAGCGTTCGTTCCAGAGCCGCTTACAGCCGCCGACCTTGCTCACGACGCTGAACGGATTGAGTTACAAATGAAGTCGGCATTCGACGCCCTCAAATTCAGCCTTCCTAAACTGGACGATGCAACGTGCGATCTGGCCGGCCTGCTTCTATCCCGGCGGACCGAGCTTCTTCAACGAGCCCGCTCCATTCGATCCATCGCAACCGCCGGGCAGCGCATCAGAATTCACGGCGACTATCATTTGGGTCAGACGTTGCGGATAGCTGCCGCGGGCAACGGCCATGTCGCGGAGAAAGATCAAAAGGGAGACTTCATCCTCATCGATTTTGAAGGTGAACCGGCTCGGCCCATTGAAGAGCGGCGCAGAAAACAGTCGCCGCTGAAAGACGTTGTTGGCATGATGCGCTCCTTTGCGTATGCCGCATCTTCCGCAGTCGATCGCTTTGTTGAAAATGTCGGGAAGGCAGAACAAACCATTGATCGTGCCGCGCTTGCAGCTTGGGCGCAGCTTTGGCAGGATGCCGCTACCTCTCAGTTCCTTTTGTCTTACCGTGAAGGCATGGCGGGAAATCGAGATCTGCTGCCGCCAATAGCTGAAGCGCAGATTCTGCTCGACGCTTACCTGCTTGAAAAAGCTTTGTACGAATTGCTGTACGAATTGGATAACCGGCCCACATGGGTCCGGATTCCGCTCAAGAGCATTCTGGCTTTATAGGATTCTGCCGCGCAATCTTGCCGGCCAAATAATCAAGTTCCTCGCGGCTTTCCTGGAGAACGATGGCAACGGCGAATTCAATCCCCGAGAACGCGCAGGCCGCGGAAAACACAACAGCCGATCTGCTGGTGTTCGTCACGGCCATGGCGCCCGAACACTTCAAGGGAGTGTTGGCGAATCTTGCTTCCGCGTTTTCTCCCGGCCAAATCATCGTCGCGACGGAGAATCAATTGCCTGCCGATCTTCCCTCAAACCTGCGCGTCGTCTCAACGCCGCAGTCGAACGCCGCATGGTCGCTCAAGCCGGTCGACTTTGTGAATGCCGCGCAGTGCGGTCGCCAGCATGGCGCGCAGGCAATTATGATGCTCGGCCCAGAGGCCGATTCGCTCAGCCCGCTTGCTCTGCGCAGCCTTGCCGATGCCGTTTCAAGAGCGTCGATCGACCTGGCAGTTCCGCGCTATTCGCTCCCCTCGCACGCCGGTCTAATCAACTCAGCCATTCTGTACCCGCTCACCCGCGCGGCCTTCGCTTCGCGCGTCCGATTCCCGTTGTCGATCGATCTCGGCATGTCCCCCAGAATGGCGGAGCGGCTTAGCGGCGCGGCAGAACGAATTTCTGCGGCCAGCCAGCCCGAAGCTCTTCTGTGGCCGGTGAACGAGGCGGTTGCCGCAGGATTTACAGTGGATGAAGTCGATGTAGGGTTGCGTGCCATGCCGCAGCCCTCCGATCCCGACCTCAACTCAATTCTCGCCATGGTAACGGGATCGCTCTTTGCCGATATCGAGGCAAAGGCGGCTCTTTGGCAGCGGCCCCGCAGAGCGCCGGCCATGCGCCAGCCCATGGTTGAAGCTCAACCCAGCGATGGAAGCGCGGACGTGGCGCGCATGGTGGCCGCATTTCAACTGGCCAACGCGAATCTACAGGAGATCTGGTCGCTCGTTCTGCCGCCAAATTCCCTGCTCCTGCTCAAGCGCTGCTCCATGCTCGATGCCGCAACCTTCCGCATGCCCGATAGCCTTTGGGCGCGAATTGTTTATGACTTTCTTATTGCGTACCGGCTCCGCACCATCAATCGCGGGCACCTTTTAGGAGCGCTGATTCCGCTGTATCTGGCGTGGGTTGCCGGCCATATCAATCTAACGGCATCCGGAACCCCGGCCGAGCGGCACATTGAAGCAGTTGCCGCAGCGTTCGAAGCGGACAAACCATATCTGGTCGCGCGCTGGCGCTGGCCAGACCGGTTCAACTCGTAATCACTTTTCACGCTCAGGGCAAACCATCAATCCGGCGTGTTGGTGAGGAAGGAATCCAATGCAATACGCAGTCGATAACACGATGCAACAGGCTAATGGAAAGATCGCCGCATCTCCGTTGTACACCGACGATGTCTCCATCTGGCATCACATGTCTGAGGCTTTGCACCAGTCACTTTATCGCGTGCTCACTCTACTCATCGCGGTGCTACCCGGCATTCTTGCGTTCTTTGTGGCGCTGTTGCTTTTTGGCGCGGTCGGCATGCTCATCTCCTGGGTATTGCGCCGCTGCCTTACCTGGGCAAAGTTCGACCTTCGCATCGCCCGCAAGAGCGGCGCCGATTGGACGCCCTCGAGCTCGCCGACCGATATCGTCGCCCGCGCCTCGTTCTGGATTTGCGTGTTGCTCGGCCTCGTCATCGGTGTTTCAGCCTTTGATGCGTCGTATGCAACCGGTGCGCCGCTGCCCATTTCGTTGCTGCCCTATCTCACTCATGCCGTCGGCGCCGCTCTTTTGCTCATCGCGGGCGTCCTGGTGGCCAGGTTCCTCGCACGCTCAGTCCTCATCAGCGCCGTCAACGCGCAGTTGCAATACGCCAGAGTCCTTTCTCTCGGCGTAAAGTGGCTTGTACTTGTTCTCACCGCGGCCATGGTGCTCGACCATTTGGAAGTAGGAGGAAATATCGTCGAGCTCGCGTTTGGAATTCTATTCGGCGGCATCGTTCTTACTCTTGCTCTCGCAGTCGGCCTCGGCTCGCGCGATCTCGTCAGCCGTTCTCTTGAGAGCCACGTAGAGCACACCGGCGAGCGAACTCACATTCCCGATGAAGCCACAACTCCGACCCGCCAGATCAGGCATTTCTAGGAGCGCATTCACTCACCACCGCAACGGATTCAGGCAGGACAACCAACTGGCTGTGGCTGACCTGGATCGCGCTCTGCGATGCAAGCACCACGCGGCTCTCTTGAGACATAGCGAACCTCTGCTCCCGATCGCCGAGATTGCAAATGACCGTGACGGTTCCGCGTTCCATCCGCAGCCACTTCGCCTGCTCATCAAAAGTCACGCGCACATTGCCGTCCGCTCCCTCATTGAGGCAAGGCGTGGTCCGGCGCATGCGAATCAACGCCTGGTACCACGCCAGCATCTCGGCATGGTTGCCAACGTTCACCTCTTCCCAGTTCAGTTTTGAAGCGTCAAAGGTAGCCTGGCTCTCAGGGTCGGGAACGGATGCGAGATCCCATCCGAATGCGGCGAATTCCTTCTTTCTGCCCTCTGAAACCGCGCGCGTCAAATCAGGGTCATCATGATCGGCGAAGTAGAGAAACGGAGTTGAGGCTGCCCACTCTTCACCCTGAAAGAGCATTGGGACGAACGGGCCAAGCAGGTACACCGCGGCCGCAATCTTGGCACGCTCCAGGCCCGCAGTGTGGCTGATGCGGTCGCCCATCGCGCGATTGCCCACCTGGTCGTGGGTTTGAATGTAGCCTAGAAAACGATGCTGCGACAGCGCATTTGCCGGCCGGCCATGGATGCGGCGTCGATAACCGGAGTAGATGCCGTCGTACACGAAAGTTCGCTCCAGTGCCTTGGCCAGCTGTTCAAGCGTGCCGAAGTCCGCATAATAGCCTTGCCTCTCGTTCGCATTCAGCACGGTGAAAAGAGCATGATGAAAATCATCGCTCCACTGCGCATCGATTCCGTAGCCACCAGCTTCACGCGGAGTTACTATGCGCGGATCGTTCAGGTCGCTTTCCGCAATCAGCACCAACCGTCGCGCGAGACTTGCCTCGAGCGTTTCCACTTCGCGCGCAAGCTGCTCCAGAAAGTGAATGGCAGATCGATCGACGAACGCATGCACCGCGTCGATGCGCAGTCCGTCGATGTGAAAGTCGCGGAGCCACATCAACGCGTTATCGCAAAAAAAGCGGCGCACTTCCGTTGAGTCCGCGTCTTCAAGATTCACCGCGCCGCCCCACGGAGTATGGTGCGACGCAATGATGTACGGTCCGAACTTACCGGTGTAATTGCCGCTCGGCCCAAAGTGGTTGTAAACAACATCGAGCAGCACGGCGAGCCCCGCCTTATGTGCCGCGTTCACAAATCGCTTCAGCGCGCCGGGGCCTCCATAAGGCTCGTGAACAGCAAACAGCGCAACCCCGTCATAGCCCCAGCCGTGGCGTCCATCAAAGGCATTCACCGGCATCAACTCAACATGCGTCACGCCGAGCTCGGCCAGGTAAACGAGACGGCCGGCCGCGGCATCCAGTGTGCCCTCCGGCGTAAAAGTTCCTATGTGTAATTCATAGATAATCGCGCTTGCCAGCGGAGGCGCCTGAAAACCCGCGTCACCCCACTCAAACGCCGCTTGGCTATAGACGCGCGATAGCCCGTGCGCGCCATTCGGCTGCCTTTCGGAACGCGGGTC
This sequence comes from Occallatibacter sp., assembly GCA_050014675.1. Classification (GTDB taxonomy): domain Bacteria; phylum Acidobacteriota; class Terriglobia; order Terriglobales; family Acidobacteriaceae; genus Telmatobacter. Next base: position 7,217 of record JBEKCW010000101.1, read on the forward strand.
GGGGTAGCACTTGGGATCGTCGTCAAGAAGGTAGCCGTAGTCCGTTCCAGCATCCGCGTCTTCAACCCGGCAATGCCACCAGCCGCGGTCATCCGGCCCTTGCATCGCATGTGCCACGCCGCCGGATTCAACCGACACGAGTTTTGCAAGCGGCGCCCAAACCCTAAATTGATGCATCAGCTTCTCCCGCATTCCGCACCAACAGCGCTACTGGAAACCTCTGAAACAATAGTTGCGCGCGCACGCTTCCGCCCTTCACTGCTTCTCCGGTAAGAATGTTAGTCCAGCTCCCTTGCGGCAACGCGACACTCGTCAAACCAAAGCCGCTACCAAGCTTCACATTCCAGCGTGGAGCAACGGCCGCAACTGAATCTCCGCGCAAAAACGCGATCATATGCGCCTGCTTCGATCCTTCCACCGGCAGCGGAATGTATGCGGCTTCCCGGCCAAACCATTCAGGGGTCTCGTGACGCAAGCGCAGCGTTTTATGCAAGACCCACAGCTTCGGCAATCCGCTGTCCATCCGGTTCATGATTTCTTCCGCGCTCATCCCAGCCTCGAGCTCCGCAAGCATTGCCTGTCTCGTTTCATAATCGATTTCCCCGCGATTATCTGGATCGACCAGGCGCAAATCCCAAATCTCGCTGCCCTGGTATGTATCCGGAACCCCGGGCGCAGTGCACTTGAGAAGAGTCTGCGTCAGGCTGTTAATTCGCCCCGGCAGCAGCACCCTCTCCACAAACTCTTCGAGCGCCGACACAAACTCATTTGAAGCCAGTATCCTTTCGATAAAAAGCTTCAGTGCGTCCTCGAACTCTTTGTTCTGCTGCGTCCAACTGGTTTGCTGTTTGGCTTCCCGAACGGCCTTTTCCATGTAGCTTGTAATGCGGTCCAGTGTAATCGGCCAGGTGCCGATCAGTGTCTGATAGAGCAAGTATTCTGTATTGCGATCTGGAAACTTTCCGGTTTTGAATTGCTGATTCCTTCGCGACCAGCGGTGCAGCGTCGACCGCCAGTTCCCGGGTATCTCCGTCAACACGGCCAATCGTGCCCGCACATCTTCCGATCTCTTCGTATCATGCGTTGTAAGAGTGTTCATCGTCAGCGGATGGTCGTTTTGCATCCGCTCACAGTAGGAGTGAAATTCGCCGAGAGTCGTTCCCCCGCGTTCCGGCGCTCCGCCCACTTCGTTGAGCCCGATCATCCGGTTGTAGCAATAGAATGCTGTATCTTCCAATCCCTTCGCCATCACCGCCGAAGTGAATTGCTGAAAACGAAGCAGGAACTCCGTTTCAACCTTGCCGCGTGCCCGCAACGTAAGCACGTCGCAGATAAAGTCATAAAGGTCAGGCGAAATATCGGTCCTCTGTGTTTTCGCAAAGCCCACGGCGGTCGAGATTTGCTTTACATCTTCCTCCGTAACTTCGTCCCGTCCTGGCGCCACGTATGTTCTGTAGACTGAAAAGCTCGCGGCAACTTCTCTGATGGCTCGCCTGATCTCGGCGCGCGTGTAGTCGCGGCGATCGCGATTGTTCTCGCATATCTCCACAAACAGTTGCGCCAGCCGGTTCACATCGCTGCCTAAACCCTCATGTTCTACATTCAGTTTCTTGGCATGAGCCATCGAATCAAATTGAACCGTATCCCCGGTGAAGTTTGAGTAAATTTCCGTCAGCTCATTCATCCCCTCGCCATAAACAAGAAGACCGTTGCATGCATTCAGAAAGTCGTATCCCGTAGTGCCATCGATGGGCCAGCTTTCCCGCAACCGTTCTTCCGGCTGCAGAATCTTCTCCGCAACAATCCAGGCCCCGGGCGAGCTCGCGCGCAGCCGCTCAAAATACAATCCCGGATCGCGCAATCCATCTGGATGATCGACCCGCACCCCATCGAGAACGCCGTTCCTTAACCACTCCATAATTCGAGCATGCGTTGCGTTAAATACCCGAGGCCGCTCCACTCGCACGCCAATCAGCGTGTTGACGTCGAAGAAGCGGCGATATCCCAACTCCTGGTCGGCCGTTCGCCAGTACGCCAGTCGGTAGTTCTGCAAATTCAGCAATGAATCGAGCGCGTCAATGTTTGCATTCAGCTCGTCCACTGCGCGCGTAATCGCCGGCGCAACTCCCTGCTGCTCTTTGGTAACACGCTTTAAAAGCTCGTAGAGTATCGTCTTGTCGCGATGGCGCGCAGTCAGCACTTCCTCTTCCGTCGAATCCGGCGCAGGAAGGCGCGCCAGGCTATCGGCAATGAAACCAAGTATCGGCGCGTTCACATACTTCGCCGCCATGCTCAAAGGAATGGCGAGGGAGCGGGGCGCCAGGGGGAAAGAATTCTCAAAGTAGCGCAACTGAAACAGTCCGCCTTCATAGTGAATCTTGATCTCACTGGCGCTCAGCACGCGTCCGTACTGATCCCCCAGCACGGGGATCAACACCCTGTTCTGCAGCTTCACCTCGGCCGAGTTCCAGTCGATATCGAACCACGCGGCAAATCGGCTCGATGGCCCATTTTCCAGCACGTCCCACCAGTATTTATTCTCCTGGCTGGCGGCCATGTGGTTGGGAACAATATCGAGCACCTGGCCCAGATCGAGTGTTTTGAGTACGCCGCAGAATCGCGAGTGCCCTTCTTCGCCACCCAGCTCAGCATTGACCGCCTGCGGGTCGATCACATCGTATCCGTGCATGCTTCCAGCTGCCGCGCTCAAGTAAGGCGAGCAGTAGACATGCGATACTCCCAGCGCTTGAAGGTATCTCGCAACTCTCGCGGCATCGTCGAAGTTAAACCCGGCATGGAGCTGAAGTCGATAGGAAGACGAAAGGGATGGTGGCATAGTCAGACTTCGAAAGCCGGCGCAACAACGCTTCCGTGCAACTCGCACACGTTCGGCTGTCTTCGCACACGTTCGGCTGTCTTCGTTAGATGGGCTGTTACAGCTTTCGGATGCTCTCCCCGCGCTCATTGACCGCGGTCGCCATCCGCTATCGGGTACCCGCTCGCAGGTGTTCTAATCGTGGGGATGATCTCGCTTGAGAACTTCAGGCTCACGGTATTCCGCAAGGTGGCCGAACGGCTGAGTTTTCGCAAAGCCGCCGAAGAACTTTACCTGACGCAACCCGCGGTCAGCATGCAGATCAAGGCGCTTGAAGAGGAACTGGGCGTAATTTTGTTCGATCGCAGCGGCTCGCATGTGGGACTCACTCCGGCCGGCAAAGCCATGCTCAAATACGCCGAGGAGTCCGCTCATCTGCTCGATGACGCTCGCCGCGCGCTGGCCGGCTTCGGCGGAACGCAAAGCGGAGCGCTCACCCTGGGCGCATCCACAACCATCGCGCAATATGTGCTGCCGCGCCTGCTGAGTGAGTTTTGCGCTTCACATCCGCGCGTCCATCCCACGCTCATCAGCGGCAACACTGAGCAGATCGTAAAAGCGGTTGAGGAAGAAAGAATTCAGTTGGGATTCATCGAAGGTCCGCCGCGCAGCCGCAATCTTACGCTGAAGCCGTTTCTTGAAGACGAACTGGTGCTGCTTGTGCCGGCCGCGCACGAGTGGGCCGAACAGGTGGAGATTGTGCCCCAGGATCTGACTCGCGCCCCGCTGCTGATGCGGGAGCGCGGTTCGGGAACGCGCCACATCATCGAACTCGCCCTTCAGCGTCAGCGCATCCGGCCAGCCTCGCTCAACGTCGTAATGGAGCTCGATTCAACCGAAGCCATCAAATCCGCGGTCGAAGCGGGTTTGGGGGTTGGGTTTGTTTCACGCTGGGCCATCGCCAAAGACGCGCGGCTTGGTCCCGCATTTCGAATTGTTGATATCAAAGGCCTGCGCTTCACCCGGCACTTTGTCGCAATTGCGCCCAAAGGTCCTGAGCTCCCGGGCCCGGCCGCGGAGTTCTGCAACTATGTGCTGTTCAGCACCATGGCGAAACGCAACGGCAAACCTGCAGACGCAGGCAAGCTCGCGCGCCGGCGATAAGCCGCGCTGATGGGGCATCAGTCTTTCTGCTTGGACCTGCAGACCGGCTGCGCCTCACACTGAATATGTGGCGAAAATTCTATTTTTTGCCGGTTTGATTGTTGCGGCAAGCGGCCTCATTTCGCCGCCCATCGCTTTGGCCCTCGGCATAGCTTTCGGATTCAGCTTCGCTCATCCGTTTCACGCCGAAGCCCGGCACGGTTCAAGGCTGCTGCTTCAGCTCTCAGTCATCGGCCTGGGATTTGGCATGAACCTGCACCAGGTATTGCAGGCAGGCCGCTCGGGATTCGTCTACACCGCCATCAGCATCACGTTTGCGCTTTGCCTCGGCTGGGCTCTGGGCAAGCTGCTGAGCGTCAAAGCCACAACGTCTTATCTCATCTCGACAGGCACTGCCATCTGCGGCGGCAGCGCGATTGCGGCCATCGCACCTATTACCGGAGCTGACGAAGAAGAGATTGCGGTGTCGCTCGGAACCATCTTCATCCTCAATTCCGTTGCGCTGTTTCTTTTCCCGCTGATAGGAACCGCGCTTCACATGTCGCAAACGCAGTTCGGCCTGTGGGCGGCGCTGGCCATTCACGACACCAGCTCCGTGGTTGGCGCAGCGGCAAAATTCGGCGCCCTCGCGCTCGCCGTGGGCACAACCGTAAAGCTGGCTCGCGCCCTGTGGATCGTTCCACTCGCGCTCGGAACCGCTGCGGTAAAGAAGAGCAAGGCGCGCATTCATTGGCCCTGGTTCATTCTCTTCTTCTGCCTGGCTGCTGTCGCCAATACCTATTTCCATCCGTTGCACTCAGCGTATCCCTGGCTCAAGCAGTTGGGCATCATCGGATTAACAGTAACTCTCTTCCTCATCGGCACCGGGCTTTCAATCAAGACCATTCGCCAGGTGGGTCCGCGGCCGCTGTTGCAGGGCGTCCTGCTTTGGATCGTTGTTGCCTGCGGATCTCTCGCCCTGATCCGCGCCGGCTGGATTCATCTCTAGACCGAATTCATTACCGAGTGCTGATTCGAGAGCCCGTAAACCTGCTTCAAGCTTCACCGGATTCCGGTGCTTTTTTGCGCGGATTGAAGAAAATCAAGTGGTTGTCGAAAATGCAAGGAACCGGTTTGCATTCTGCTGTTTACGCTGATAATTCGATTGCCGGAAAGATGCGCGCATTTTGCGCAAAAATAGCGAGATTTGCACTAAATCTTGTGCAAATCTGGCCTTTTGCGCGAACGAATGTAACAGGAGTTTTGTTTCATTTTATTGGATAAGTTATTTTGTTTGCGTAACTTGCGATCAAGATCACCTATTTACTTTTTGAGCTCCCCGGGGGGTGGGGGGGTATGTTTTTTTTGTTTTCGGCATCATTGGAACGGCTAAACAGCTAGGTAAAAAAGTGATTCCAGTGGGGCTGGCAGGGGCTAAAGCCCGACGATGAAAGGAAGGCTTTTTGCGGCACGAGTAAACTCGTGCCCTGTTACAAAACTCCTCTTCGCCGGCTTTTTTCACTAAGCTCTAAAGCCGTCCTCGTTAAATAGACTTTAGCGGCACTCGTGAGTCCTTGCCCTTTCAAAACATCTGCATGAATCAATTGTGCTCGCTTTGTGCCTAATTCCCGGCAACGGCACGCGACAAGATTGCGGCTCTGAAGATGTAGATGCAGCGAGAGTGGTTGCCAGGGACGCCTCACCTTTGACTTGACCCGGTCGCAGCAGCTATAAATTTTGATGTCACCGAAATCGATTCGATGACATCACGGACGCGCTTCGAGCGCGTACCCACAATTCAATAACGCCAGGATGTTCGGGAAGGCGGTGAAAGTCCGCCACTGCCCCGCAACTGTGAGCGCAGCCCGTCAGGCAATCGTCGTTTTGAGAGCCGGATGGAGCTATATAAAGCATTTTCGGAAATGGTGTAACCCGGAGCCACAACTGCTGAGTGGGTTTTTTCTTAAGAAAAACCCACATGCACGGCTCTCAAGACTTTACAGTATTTCCGAAAATGCCGTAGATCAGCCATAAAGCCACTGAGAGCCGTAACAGCCGGTTCCTGGGAAGGCGGTTGATCGATCAGCGCAAGTCAGGAGACCGGTCCATCGGCGCACAACTGCTTTCACGTTCCGAGGGGAACGAAGGAGCTTCGATGGCTATTTTCCG
>JBEKCW010000102.1:0-13319 GCA_050014675.1 Occallatibacter sp.
CACGACCGGCGAGCTCCCGGGAAAACCAAAGTACGTCGACGATACGGAGCTGGGCGAAGTCTCCACCATGGCCGTCTGCGGATCAAGGGCAAAGCCCTGCAGCGAACTCCAGGCGCCCGACAAGTACAACGTGCCATTCCAATACGCCACCGTGCCATAGATCGGCGCGCTCCAGTTCATGCGCTGCCAGGCATTTGAATCTCCGTAGCCGCCCAGGTTGTCGCGGTTGAGAACGTAGAGATAGCCGTCTTTTCCGCCGCCCGCAATCAGGTGCGTGGGGAGTGTCCCGTTTGCCGGCAGATCAATCAGCGTCGCTCCACCCGATCCCAGGTCGGCGTCGTCCAGGTCGTCCATCTGCTGGTCGCTGGGCGTAAAGCTCTGGCTTATGTTCAGCATCTCGTCCATCTTCAAAACCGAGTCGCCGAAATCGTTGTTGGGCGGACCGGGGCTGTTGCCGTCGAATCCCGCATTGCCGGTGAGGTAGTAAACGTAGCCGTCCGAGTCGACCGCCGGCGCGTCGCCATTCATCCAGATGCCGCCCCATTGCACGTTGGGCGAGATGTTCGCCACGTATTTCTGCTTGAGCGTCGCCGCGTCATAGCCCATCACCCAGCCGTAGTACGGCGGATTATCTTCATGCGACGACCATGCAATGTAGACGATCCCATTGGCAAGGGCAAGTCCAGGCCGCTGGTTCTGCTGTTGCGGCACAAAGGTAGTGGTGGCAGTGCCGTCTCCCGTGCCGGGAAAAGTTCCTGTGATGGTTGCCGGGCCTGCAAGCTTCTCGCTGCCGTTCATTATGTCAATCGCGTGCAGCCGCTGGTAAAAGTTGGTACCCGTTGAGTCAACCGACTTTGACACCACATACAGAGTTTCAGTCGAAGGATCGATGACCGGAGTGCCCGTCACGCCCACTTCCGGCGCAATGTCGCCGGAGCCATCTCCCACCAGCGCGTTTGGGCCGTAGGAAGGAACGGGGGTCTCACCGGTCTGGGCGCCATGGGCCGAATCAATCAGGCTCGCCTGCCATAGCGGGGTGCAGGGACTGGAGTTGGTATCCGCATCAAAAGCGTAAAGGCTGTCATGCTGCGTGGCCACAAAGATAACGTTGTGCTTCGCCCCGCCGATGGCGAGTTGAGGCTCCCATAGCGGCTCGGCATAAATGGCCCCGTCAACCGTGCAGGAGAAGAGCTTGCCAAAACTGCCGCTGGTCACAAACGCGGGGGTGAGCGCGTATTCCTGCGTGTTTGCTCCATCGCGCGCCAGGTCGTAGTGCACGGTACTCAGGCCCGCAAGGTCAGTAACGCCCACGGTGGTACTGGCTGAGGTGGTGCCGTCGCCAGCGCTCACAGCATTCAGCGTGTAGACTCCTGGCGTGGAAGGCGACGTCCATGTGGCGGCCACACCGTTCAGGGTTGACGTTGGAGAGAACGTTCCGCAGGCGCTGCCGGAGCAGCCTGCTCCCGACGCGCTCCAGTTCACACCGGTTGGATCGTTGGTGGTCGAGACCACGTTCAATGCCTGGCCGTTGACCACCGCGCCATTCTGCGGCGAGACCGCAACACTCGCGTACACAGTCAGGTGCAGCGTTGCTGAAGCGCTTTGCGCGGAACTCGATGAGTCCGTCGCCGTTACTGTGAGCGCAGTCGAGTTTGCCGCCGAAGCTGGCGTGCCGCTGATGGTTCCCGCACTCGTACTCAGCGACAGGCCGGTGGGCAGGTTGCCGCTGAGTGTCCACGTGTACGGAGCATTGCCTCCGCTGGCGCTGAGCGTTGCCGTGTACGGTGCCCCGATGTTTCCGTTGGGCAGGGTTGAAACCGTAATCGTGACGGGCGTGGGGGCTGACGCCGAGCCACCTCCGCATCCGGCCAGAACCACGCTGGCATGGAGCGCCAGGACCATTCCGAGCCGGTGAACAAACACAGAACGGAACGAAGCATGCGATGTACGCACTGCGATCTCTCCTCAAAAGCAGATTGCTGGGACACCGATACGCTAGCAGGTTGGCAGTTCAGCAGAAAAGAAGAATCTCACTTTGGGGAATAGATTCGTGCCCAGACTGGAAGGCCGGTACCTCCCCAGGGTGGGGGTAGTTCAGTGGCATAAGGTCAGTTTCTCAAGCTGAATGTCGCCGGTTCAAATCGCATACCCATGCGCTCACTGAAGATGACTTGCTCGCGAAAGAGCCGATTACTAACGGAAAACGCCGCAGGGTTCAGAAATAGGCAATCGGGCCGCGGAAAAACTCGCCGATCTCGGCGGGACTCCCTGGTTACGTTCCTCAGGGGCTAAGGCACGCCCTCATTTTGGAGGCACTATCGGCACGAATTAAGTCGCGCCCTGATAGGAAACAAAGCCAACTGCCGGCATATTGAGATTTGAGGTTTCCCACCCTGGCGACAAAAACAAAGACGTCGTACCCAGAGGGTCCCCAGGTGGGGCACCCGGTGTATCACTCGTCGCGGGTCGGAAACGACGGTGGCGGACTGATACAAGACCTCCTGTATCAGGATTCGTCAGACTGTGCCTAAACCGCCGTAGCCGCAGGCTGGCCCACGTTCAGCGGCTCGACGCGCAGCACCGCGTGGTCGCGGCCCACAACCATGAGTGGCGCGCCAGCGGGCAGCGCCTCACTGGCGACGGCTTGCCATATCTCCCCCTCAACAAGAATGTGGCCGACTGGTGAGAGCGGCTCCATGGCCGTGGCGCGCGAGCCGACAAGGGCATCGGCACCCAGACGCGCCTTGCGCTTTCGCGCGCGGACGGCAATGCGGACAAGCAGCACCGTAATCACTCCGAATGCAGCGCTCACGGCGATCGCCACCAGCGGGCTTACGCCCATCTCGGGCACCGGCGCGGCTACCAGCGTCAACAGGCCGAAGGTGAGGCAGACGATGCCGGCGATGGCCAGCGCGCCGTGGCCGCCGAACTTGGCCTCAAGCAGCATGAGCGCCAGCGCGGCCACCAGCAGCAGCACCGCGGTGTAGCGGATGGGCAGCAGGTCGAGCGAAAAAATCGCCAGCAGCACCATGAGCGTGCCCAGCGCGCCGGGGACGATGGTTCCCGGAACGTTGAATTCGAGATAGATGAGCAGTGCGCCACCGAAAAGCAGCAGCAGCGCAATGTTCGGGTTCACGAGCCAGCCAAGCAGACCGTCGCGCAGCGTGGGCCTCAGCGTTTCAATGCGCGCCCCGGCGGTATGCAGCGTTATTTTGCTGCCGTCGAAGCGGGTCACAACGCGGCCGTCGAGAGTTTGAAGCAGCTGCGATTCAGAGCTCGAAACATCGTCGATGAGGTGCTGGGTCAGCGCTTCCTGGGCTGTGTAGGAATGGGACGATTGCAGCGCCGCCGTGGCAGCTTCGGCATTGCGATTGCGCTGAGTAACATAGGAGCGCAGGAAGGCCTCGGCGTCGTTCTCAACCTTTTGCGCCTCAGTATCGTCGGGCTTGCCCATCTCGAAAACCACGTGGGCCGCGCCGGCCTCGGTTCCCGGAGCCATGGCGGCAATGTCGGCCGACTCGAGAATAAAGAAGCCGGCAGAACCGGCGCGGGCTCCCGATGGCCCAACATACACGATCACCGGAACATGCGAGGCCAGGATGTCGCCCACCATGGCGCGCATGGAGTCGACCAGGCCGCCGGGGGTATCCATTTGAATGATGAGAGCGCTGGCGCCATCGGAATTGGCGCGGCTGATGGCGCGCTTCAGTTCGTCGGCAGTGACCGGCTGGATGGTGTCGTCAAGCACGAATTTGTCGACAACCGGCTGCTCAGCGTGAGCGAGCCGGGCAACGAACGCAAGCGGCAGAATGAAAACCATTGCCGCGATGGCTGCCAATCCAAGTCGAAATCCATTACCGAGCCGATTCATACTCGTGCCTTTCCAACTTGCGCCTTTTCCAGACAATGAGAAGCGTGCGAGCCAAGCATACACCCGGGGTGAATTTCGCGACAGATGCAGGGAAAACGGACGAAAAGCAAATGCGCCGCCCGTCCAAGTGCCGGCTTATTTTCCTGCGCTGTTCCGCGCCTCAACCTGCCGCATCAGTTCCGCGGCGGCGGGGCTGGCCGGACTCAGCTTGAGAGCATTTCCGGCTTCGCTTTTTGCGTCTGCCAGATGGTTCTCTTCCAGATCCAGGCGCCCCAGCACTAGATACGCATCCGATGAGGGCGCGAGTTCCAGCGCAGTCTGCGCCTCTTTGCGCGCGGCATCGTCATCGCCCACGCGTTCCCTCACTTCGGCAAGCCCAACATGAGCTTCAGCCGCCGTGCTGTCTAAAGAAACCGCCGACTGGTAAAGCCGTTCGGCTTCAAGCAGAAGTCCGCGATGAAGATAGCCGCCGGCCTGCTCACAAACCTTGAGCGCCTGTTCGTGCGGCGTAAGGGCGGCGAGGCGCGTGGAGTCAACCTGGTCAAGCATGGCCGCGGCCTGACGAAAAGCATTGGCGTCGAAGGTGCGAACAATGCGCTCAAGCGGGTCGGGCGCGGCGGCGGCAGGGTCGCCTCCGGCAGCGGGCTGCGTGGTTGCCGGACTCTTCCAGGCCTGTTCGAGCAATTGGGCCTCGCTGTCATTGGGCCGCAATTTAAGGCTCTGGGAAAGCTCGTTCAACGCCGTGGTGGTGTGTCCCTGGCGCTTGAGGCTTACCGCCAGATTGAAGTGATAGTCGGCGGCGTTAGGATCGGACGATGCCGCCTGCACATAAAGAGCGGTGCCGTCGCGTCCTTGCCGGCTGATGGCAACTGCCTGGTTGTTGACCACCTCGGCAAGCGGAAGCACGCGGGCCACGGCGGCAAAGGCCTTTTCAGCGCCGGCGTAATTGCCTGAAAACAGCAGTGACAGCCCGCGATAGAAGCCGGCCTCAAGCGCGTCCTGGCTGTTGGCGTCGACTTTGGCATAGGCCTGCGCGGCATCTTCATACTGCTCGGCGTGGTACTGCTCGCGGCCCAAAGCCATCCACGCCGGGCTGAATCCCGGACTGAGCTTGACTGACTGCTCCAGGTGACGCAGGCGCTCTGCCTGGTCCGGCTCGGTGATGCCGCGAATGTACTGTTCGTAGGCGTCGATGCGCAGGCTCTGGCCGGCGGCGACAAAGGTGTCCTCAGCCACGCTGAAGCTGGGATCGAGCTCGCGCGTCAGCTTCCAGGCCAGCGAATCGAAGACCGCGATCATGTTGCCCATGGCGCCGTAGGCGCCGACCGCGGGAGTCATGCGCAGGTGCGATACGTCGACCAGCTCGGCCTGGGCCTCGATGGTGTTGCCGTCCGTGCGGTAGTTGCCCACTACGATGTAGTCGGCGTCGAGCGTCTGCGCCAGCTTGAGCGAACTGGCGCGCGAGGGCTGGAATCCCTGGGGAAGGCCGAGATGGTCGAGGGCGTACACGCGGTCGGCGCGGGTCATTGGGGCAAAGCCGGCCGAGGCGAAGCGGGTGCTCAGCAGGTCCGCGGCAGCCTCGCGAATCCACTCCAGGCTGGGCTGGCCAGTGCGGTTGTCAAAGGGCAGCACCAGCAGGATGCGGCCGTGGTTGGTGAGCATTTTGACCGGGTCGGCCGTGAGCTGGGCGTTAAGGCAAGCGCATGAGAACAAAGAAGCAACAAGTGCGAGAGCGGCGAGCGACACGCGCCTGCGCAGGCCCGGAAACCGGTCTAAGAAACGATGAAGCACAAGGCTGATTATAGGCGTTTGGGCTGTGGGCGAACCGGTTTGAGCTGCGGTCGGCGCCGGCGCACACGATTCGGCTTCGCCATTGATCGCTTCGCCTTTATGATCTGTTTATGGCGCAAGATCCCGTTACAGCGATTTTGGTCCAAACCTAAATGAAGTCACAGCTGCCGAGTGTCTCTTTCCTTAAGAAAGAGACACCTGGCACAATGAAGGTGAGATTACGAATGGACCAAAATCGCTCTGGCCGCCGGAGACTCCACCCGCTCTGGCGAGCGGCGGTTGAAGTCGCGTCGATTATCTTCCTCTTTTATTCAAACCTGCTGATGGGCGAGTTTGTGCGCTCGGCCGGCCACGGCAAAACGCTGGCCTTCGCGCTGGGCGATATTATGACGCCCACCAACTTCGCCATCGGGCTCTGTTCGGCCGCGATCGGCTACGGGGTCTTTGAGTTTTTGCGGAAGAAGTTTTAACGCCCGGCCCTGGACGAGACGGCCGGATACTGTTGCTGCGGCCAGCCGACGATTTGTGGCCAGGCAACATTCTGAGGCCGCTCCACCCGCGCCTCAATCTGCCGGTTGAAGCGGATGAGGGCGATCCACATACCGTGGTCCGCATACCTCCACACCACCGTTCCCCCCAGGCGAAACGCAATAAGATCGGGCGGCAAATCGCGATGCAGGCCGAAGTACTGCTCATCGAGGGCGCGGCTCTTCTGTCCCAAGGTAAAGAGCGGCGACGGCGGATCGTATTTGGTTGAAAATACCAGTGCCGTCGAATATTTTTCAGGCTCCGCGGCGGCGGCACCAATTTGCGCCGAGCTAAAATCGTCGATGGCGCACACATCCCATGACTGCTTTACGTAGCCAAGTTCGGGGTGGGTGAGCTCGTCGGTCATGGGCCACGCCGTGAGCACCACTGCGCCCTGGTATCGGCGCTCAAGCTGCGCAATGCCGGCCAGATGCATCCTGACAACGCGCGCGTAACTCAAGTTGTCTTCAGGCGCAAATCCGTAAGGCGGATTGATAAACAGCCCCGCGACGAAGGCGGCCGCCGACATGACTGCGAGCCCTTGCCACAAAGGAACGCGCCTGTAAATGGCTGTAACCGCAAGCAGCAGCACCAGCGGATACATGGGCAGCAGATAGCGGGTCAGCAATGCTCCGCCAAGCACGCTGAAGAGAATTGCGTTCAAAAGAAGCACCAGCACGATGCGGAGCTGGACGGGCCTTTCAATCGCCGGGCGGTCGTTGCCGTCGGAGCCGGGCCGCGGCGTAAGCAGCAGCGACGCCAACGCGATTCCGACCGGGACAAAGAGGTTCATGTGCGCGGTGAGGTGCAGAATGCGATGGCCGAAGGCAGCGAGAATCCGGATGGGGGCAAGCGTGGACTCGGCGTTGTAGCGGAGGAATTCGGGATTGCCGAAGAGGAATCCGGTCTTGGTGCAGTGGTAGGCGTACCAGCCGGCGAGCGGAACAATGCATGCGGAAAGCCACGCCGCCTCGCCCCACAGGCGCTTGCGGGCCTGGCGTCGGGATAAGAAGCCCTCCACAATGCAAATGGCGGCCAGCGTGAGCGGAATGGCGATGGACGTCTCTTTGCAAAGAGCAGCAGCGGAGAACCAGAGCGCCGCTGCCCTGGGATTGCGGCCTCTCGCAGGCAGAGCGCAGACCATGCCCCAGATGGAACAGGCCGCGGCGAAGATATCGGCATGGGCCAGCGAGCTTTGCGCAAACCAGATGGGATAGAGGCCGGTGAGAACCGCAGTCCAGAAGGCGACCGAAGCCACGCCCACCACGCGCATTGCCAGACGCCAGACGCCAAGCAGGCCGAACGAGGCAACCATCAGCACAGCTTCGCGCGTGACTTCGGGATAATAGCCTGAAAGACGCCACCACAAGGCGAGATAGATGCTGGGCAGCGGCGGATGCGCGTTGCTGAGCGTGGTGGTGGGAATCAGCGAGCCGGTGCGGAAAAAGTCCCATGCAGCCGGGATGTAGTAGCCGGCCTCGTCCCAGTAATACGGCACGCGGAGCAGCGTGAAGTGGCTGGCGTAGAGCGCCGCGAAGATAACGGGAAAGATCATCCACAGCGGGAGCGGCGCGTCGGGCCATGGATTGAAGATCCGTTTCAAACGCAAGCGGCTTGCTCCTTGGAGAACAGCTTTCAGCTCTCAGCCTTCAGCTTTCAGCTCATCGCGCTGAATCGACAGATCGCGCATTCCGCCAAGCTCCGGCCTCGCCACACCTTCAGCTGAAAGCTGAGAGCTGAAAGCTAGTTGACGGGTCCGCGCGGAAAGCCCTGCGTCTGCGGCTCCAGGTTGAGCTCGCCGAAGGCCTGTTCGTATTGGGCAAGGTTCTGGCCAAGTATGTTCCACAGAGCCTTGGCCTGCTGGGGGCTCAGGAAGATGGCCTGGTGGTTGCGAATGGTCACCTGGTCGGGGCTTTCGCTTGCGGCCAGGCCGAAGGTGAGCTGGAAGTCCCAGACGCTGACCCGCACCTGCACGCTGTTGGCATAGGACTCGCGGTAGTCGGCAGTCTGGGAGAGATTCAGTTGGGGCTGTTGCGGTGTTGGACTCATGAAGACAGATTACGACATGGGGCAGCTTTCAGCTGCCAGTGGTCAGTGATCAGTGGTCGGCCTCAGCCGTCAGCTTGTAGCCAGGCGCTTCAGGCCACCGCCTACTGGCTATTGGCTACTGGCTGTTGGCTGACTTTCAGATCTCCAGCCAGCGGACACCCTTCGCACTTCGCCTTGCGGCCGCAGTGCGCCTTGCCCACGGCGACAGTCAAAGCGTGGAACTCGTTGAAAAGCTGCGCGTAGTTTTCTTTTGGGTCGGCAGAGAACGCGCGCCGCGTGAGATCGCTGAGCGCGTCGTACGAGATTTGTTTGCGGCCCGGCTCGATTGCGATCAGGGCGTGGCGCTCGACCATGCGCCGCAGATACTCATCGGCCACCGGAACCGCGTGGCCCAAAGCGTAAAGCAGAATCGCGTCGGCGGTCTCTTGTCCCACTCCGGGCAGTTCCAGCAGCCGCTTGCGAAGCGCAGGAGTTGGCGTAGCCGCGAGCTTTTTGAGCGAACCGCTGAACTCGTCGTCGACCATGGCGGCAAATGCTTTGAGCGCCGGCGCCTTGCGCGTAAAGAATCCTGAAGGCTTGATGAGGCGGCGCAGCTTTGCCAGCGGAATTGCGCGCAAGCCTTCGAGCGAAAGCGCTCCCGCACTGCGCAGATTCTCAAGCGAGCGTTCGACGGCCTTCCACGAGGTGTTTTGCGTGAGATACGCGCCGAGGATCACCTCGAACGGCGTCTTCGCCGGCCACCAGTGCTGGGGTCCGTATGCGTCAAACAGCAGATCGTGCATGCGGCGTAGCCGTTGTGCAGGATTGGCTCGGCGCTTCACTTCAGTTCCCTGTTGTCTTCATTGGCAGGCGGGTTCTTGAGCTGCATCTTCCACTCCAGCACCTTGGCGCGGGCGGCCGCAGCCTCGGCCTGAGGAATGTGTCCGGCATGTTGCAGCGAAACCGAGAGCGCGGTATGCGCAAGTGGGTCGTTGGGAGTGAGCGCGGTCAGCGCGAGTGCTGCTGCAATGGCTTGCTCGAGCCGGCCGTCATCGCGCAACGCGCGAACCAGCCCATGATGCGCCTCCACGTGGGCGGGATCGGCCTCGATCGAGGCGCGAAAGGCCTGCGCGGCCTGTGCGGGATCGCCGCCTGCCAGCAGTTCGAGACCGCGCTCCGAGAGGGCGTCGGCAGTGGGTGCATCAAATTCATTCATCGCTTTGTTTAGGATAAGCGGTGAGGAGACGCGCATGAAGAGTCATACCGAATACCTGGTATTTGAAACCCGTAAACGGCGGGAGATGGTACACATTACCGATGAGGTTGAGCAGATTGTCGAGCGCAGCGGCGTGAAAGACGGGCTTTGTTTTGTCTCGCCGATGCACATTACGGCCGCCGTTTATGTGAACGACCTTGAGAGCGGGCTGATTGAAGACATCGGCAAGTGGCTCGAAGAGCTTGCGCCGGCGCGGCCTGACTACAAACACCACCGCACCGGCGAAGACAACGGCGACGCGCATCTGAAATCGCTGCTGCTGCACCATGAAACCACGTTGCCCGTAACCAACAGCAAGCTCGACCTGGGCACATGGCAGCGCGTGTTTTACGCGGAGTTCGACGGCCAGCGCCCGAAGCGCGTGATCGTGAAGGTGCTGGGGGTGGAGTGAGAAAGGCAGCGAGTCGGCAAGTCAGCAAGTCAGCGAGTTGCCTGGCACACCTCGATCATCCCATTGACCTGACGATCGAATCCGAGACTTGCGAAGTCGCTATTACCCGAACGCCGGCTCGCTGACTCGCCGACTCGCCGACTCGCTGACTCGCTGACTTGCTGACTCGCTATTCGCTATTCGTCCGTAATCTTGCGCCAGGGGCCGCTTGGCTGCGCCGCCGACCAACCCTGCGCGGATGAGGAAAAATCGATCTTTGCGCGCGGCAGAACCACAAGATCGATGCGGCGGTTTTCAGCGCGGCCTTCAGGCGTGTCGTTCGCTGCCACCGGATGAAACTCCGCGTATCCGGCCGCCGAGATCCGGTCGGGCGCAATCAGTTTTCGATCAAGGATCAGGCGCGCTATGTGCGTGGCGCGCGCCGAAGACAGCTCCCAGTTTGAATCGAATTCGCCGTTATGGATGGGAACGTTGTCGGTGTGCCCTTCGATGCGCAGATCGTAGGGCGTCGCGCCCAGGCGCGCGGCAATCTGCCGCAGTATCGGCAGGGTCTCTGGCTTGGGCGTGGCCGAGCCGGAGTCGAAAAATCCCGCTTCGCGCAGGCTGATCACCAATCCGTCGCGCCCCATTTTTATAGAGACGGTATGCGTAGCTACCTGGTCAGAGAGAGCCTGGGTCAGATCGCGGCGGATGCGCTCGAGATCGTCTTTGACCGCGGCAGGAGAAAGCACGTCCTCACCCATCACAATATTCATGGGCGCAACGGGACGGTCCGCGGTTGCCGCCGCGCCCGCCACGTTGGTCGGAGTGCGCGTGGCGCTGGGAAAGATGCCCAGCGAGCGGAATGCCACATCGATGGCCGAGGATACGTCATGCTGCTTCTTCTGGTCGGCGTTGGCCGAGGCGTAGAGAACAACGAAAAAGGCGAAGAGAAGCGTGATGAAGTCGGCATACGAGACCAGCCATCGGTCGTGGCTCACGTGGCTGCGCTGTCCCCGAGCGCTCATGCGGCGCGCTCCTGATTTTCGCGGCCCGGGTCGTCGACAAAGCCCGCCAGCTTGATCTCGAGCATGCGCGGATTGAGCCCTTCGAGGATGGAGATCACGCCTTCAAGCATCATCTCGCGGCGTCGCTGGCGCTCGCGAATGCGAATGCGCATCTTGCCGGCGAATGGCAAAAAAAAGAGATTGGCAATGCCCACGCCGTAGATGGTGGCCACAAAGGCCACGGCAATGCCGCGCCCCACTTCCTGCATGTTGTCGAGATGATGCATCACCTGGATAAGCCCCAGCACTGCGCCGAGAATGCCGATGGTGGGCGAGAATCCACCGGCCGATTCAAAGACCGCAGGCAGCCGATCCTCGTCTTCGGCAATCGAGTCAAGACTGACGTGCATAATCTTGCGCAGTTCGGCGGGCTCGGTGCCGTCCACCGCCAGCGTCAGGCTCTGCTTCAGGAACGTATCCTGTATGGATTCGAGATCGCCGTCGAGCGAGACCAGACCGAGGCGGCGAGCCTTGTTGGCAAAGGAGACAAGCAGCTTGATGATCTGCCCTTCTTCTTTGCGCGGCGCGGTAAAAATATGGCCCAGGCTGCGAAATGCGGCCACTACAGTGGTAAGCGGAAACTGCAGCAATACCGCGCCCAGCGTGCCGCCAAATACGATGAGCGCCGCTGTTGGCTGCAGAATCTGGCCCAGGTTGCCGCCCTCGATCAGAAGACCGGTGACGATGCCGGCAATCGCCAGAAGAACACCACCGATGCTCGCCTTATCCATAAACTGTTCCTCGGCTGACTGTTCCTAGGCCTGACCGGAAGTTGCGGGGTAAATGTCTCACGGCATTTATTTTTCGGTGCGTCCGGCGGACTGGGGTTGGGAGGAATGCCGCGAATCGGCGACGTCAAGACTAGCCAGGGCTACAACCCGCTCAAGCTCGCCGAAGTGCTTCATGCGGCGGCCTGCGGCAGCCAGCAGCCGGGCGCGATATACCAGCACCCGCTCGATGACCTCGCCAATTTCCTCCCGCACAATCAGCTTCTCTCCATTAATCAGGGTGAGCATGGTGTCTGGCGAAGCCTCAGCGGTCTTGATCAGGTCGCTGTTAACGACCATCGCGTTGCCGTTCAGGCGAGTCAATTCGATCATGGCCGTGATCTCCTTCGCGTGGTTTATCGGCAGGCGGGGGCAAAAGTTAAAAAATTAAAATCCGGCGGGTAAGAGTGTCCTGCCCCGGGACACTCGGCGTGGGAATGTAAAGTCCCAGGGCCAAAAGCCGAAAAACCCGCCAGATGCGACGGTTCCAAACCGAGAGCAGCAACCCATGGACTTATAAAGGGAAGCGCGACGGGGAAAGGGCCGCAAATCACCGCATCCCACAAGGAGAACCCCATGTCCCTGGGTGTCTTGAACAATCTCTCCGCGGTGTATGCGGAGAACAACCTCAATAACACAAACAACAGCCTGAACACGGTTCTGCAGCAGCTGTCCTCGGGGTCCAAGATTAACTCCGGCGCGGACGATGCGGCAGGCCTCTCGCTGATTGACGGATTGGGAGCCAACCAGACGGCCCTCACGCAATCGGGAACCAACGCGCAGGAAGGTGTGGGCCTGCTGCAGGTTGCCGATGGCGCACTTTCGCAGGTCACCAGCCTGCTCAACCGCGCTGTTACGCTGGCCACCGAAGCCTCGAACGGCACGCTCACCACCACGCAGGACGCTGCGGCCAACCAGGAATACTCGTCAATCCTGGATGAAATCTCCAACATCGGCTCCACAACGACTTATAACCAGCAGCAGGTTTTCGCGCAGAACGGCAGCCAAACGGCTACCGGCACATTTACGATCTACACGGGAGACTCCACCTCGGTAGGCGCGTCCGAGGACATTCTGACGTTGGATGAACTGGATGCAACCGACGCCAGCGCGACCGTGGGCGACGCCGGCGGAACGATTACGTACACTGCCGCCGCTGATAGCACACCCGCCAATATTTCCTACACAGGCACCGCCGGCGAATCCCTGGAAGGCACCGATCTGACAAGCGCCGGCGACGCACAGACGGCCCTTACAGATCTCAACTCCGCCATCGCCGATGTGGCCTCGCAGGATGGTTATATCGGCTCGCAGATCAACACTCTGAATGCGGTAAGCACTGTAATGAGCACGCAGACTGAGAACATCCAGGCGGCACAGAACGCAGTGCAGGCCACCGACTATGCGTCGGCAACCTCCAACATGTCCAAGTACGAAATCCTGAGCCAGACCGGCATCGCAGCCCTGGCACAGGCCAACAGCGTGCAACAGGAAGTAACCAAGCTGTTGCAGTAACCG
Organism: Occallatibacter sp.; assembly: GCA_050014675.1. Classification (GTDB taxonomy): domain Bacteria; phylum Acidobacteriota; class Terriglobia; order Terriglobales; family Acidobacteriaceae; genus Telmatobacter. Next base: position 13,217 of record JBEKCW010000102.1, read on the forward strand.
GGGCCCCGGCGACCGGTCTTTTGCCGCTGGGGCGGAGTAAACCCAAGGGCTCGGGAGCGACCAGGCTGCCGGGGCAGAATCAATCGCCGGTTGGCGTACAACA
>JBEKCW010000103.1:0-13259 GCA_050014675.1 Occallatibacter sp.
AGGTCGTCCACCTGGAGATTGATCATTGCTTTCTGCGCCGGAGGAAAATATGCGTTGTCATGTTTGAAAAGGGCGAAGACGACATGAGGATGTTGGGTTGGGGCGGGATACGAGAATGATCCCCCGCAATTCACCAGTCCGAGATGCTGTTCGTACCATTGATATAGAGCTTTAGGATCGTCCGATCGCAAAAATGTACCGCCAAATCCGGTGATTGAAGCCATGCTGTCCTCCTATGGGACTTGTTTGACTGTTGAGAAGATGATAGGTCAGAGCTTTTGTGTTGGCGTGACAACTTGGGCCTTCTTGGGAAGCTCCCAGCCAAATGGCCCGCGGCTAAGGCCGACTCGATAACCTGCGCCGAATTCAGCAGCCTGAAGGCTGCTGCTCCCTCCAATTTATCTGCCGCCACTGTGCGGCATGGAATTTTCACACAGAATCTTTCGCTCCGGCCCTTTGATTTATGTGGTCAAGACTGCCGGAGCGGCGGCGGGTTCGACGCGGGCTTTGCGGCGCAGGACGGCAGCCGAGACGAGAGTAATGATCAGGCCCACGGGCAGAGGCTCCATGAAGGTGTAGGCCATGTTGACGAAGGGATTCTGATACATCTGCTGAGAGTGCTGGATGTAGGCGACCTTGGCTGCGATGGTGGCCGGGTCAAGGCCTGAAGCCTGTACCTTGTGAATCTGCGCGGCCCAATAGCTGTCCATGAAGTGGGGTATGAAGTTGAAGTAGATAACCTCCCACGACGCGACGTAGCAAACGGTGGTGATGAGGGTGATGAGGATGCCGCAGGTGAAGGCGCGGCCGAAGGAGATTTGGCCGGCAAGGGTGTTGTCGCGGTAGCTGCGGATGCCGAAGTAGACGAGCAGGAACGACGCCACCATCATGGTGTAGCCGAGCAGCATGCTGTTGTGGCCGGAGCCGAGCTTGCTGGCGATGAGCAGCGAGCCGTCCATAAGAACGGAGATGATGACGCCTGCGATCAGGCCGAAGGTGAGGACGGTTTTCTTCATGGCTGGCTCCTGTTTGAGAGTGAAGCGCGAGTGAGGATGGAGTCACGATGGGGTATAGCGGGGCCGGATGTCGTCATCCTTTCGAGTGATTTTACGGGAATGGAGTGAAAATCGTGCTTTCGGGTGACGGGATCAGGCCGGGAAGCCTGGTTTATTGCCGCTCTCGACGGCCTGGACCGTCAAACTCCAGCCTCCTGCGCACCTGCGACGCTGCGGTATACTACGCCGACTGGCAAATGTAGATTCATCCCTGGGGGTTCTGAATAATCATGACGCGATTTTTGCGGGTGGCGTGCTGTGCCGGCTTGCTGGCTGTGGCTTCGAGCGCGGTGGCGCAGGGCAATACTGATGGTGGTCCCAAGGTCAATCCCGACCTGTATGCAGGGCTTAAATGGCGCAATGTGGGACCATTTCACGGCGGCCGCATTGCAGCCGTGGCAGGGGTCATTGGCCAGAGCGGCGTGTTCTATGCCGGCATGCCCCTGGGCGGGATATGGAAGACCACCAGCGGTGGCGTGACCTGGTACCCGATTTTCGACCAGGAAACTACCGTGGACAGCATCGGCGCCATCGAGGTGGCTCCCTCGAATCCAGATATTGTGTATGCCGGCGCCGGGGACGCCATCCGCGGCAGCCTCGGCAACGGCATGTGGAAGTCGAGCGACGCCGGCAAGACCTGGCAGCACATCGGCCTCGAGGACACGGTAAAGATCGCCAACATTCTTGTCGATCCCACCGACCCTAACCTGGTGATTGTGGCAGCGCTCGGCGATGAGAAGCGCAAGGGCGGCGGAGTGTATCGCTCGACCGATGGCGGGCAGACCTGGACCGTCACCCTGAAGACGCCGGACTACGACGGCGCGCGCGACCTGGAATATGCGTTCGACGACCCCACCGAGTTGCTGGCCGCGACGCAGGGCACCGGCGGCGGCGGATTCCCGGGCGGCGGTGGCTCCAAGGCCAAACCCCCACAGCTCTTCAAATCCACCGACGAGGGCGTGACCTGGAACCAGATCAAGATTCCGCCCTTCCCGGGCCGGGTTGCGGTTGCCATTGCGATGCATACCAATGGCCAGCGCATGTATATCGTTGGCAACAATATTGAACATGGCTCAGGGCTCTACCGCTCAGACGACGCAGGCGCCACCTGGAAGCACATGGCGGGCAAGGATACCCGCATCAGCAATGGGCAGGGCAGCTATAGCTGCGGCGTGTTTGTGGACTCGCAGAACCCCGACATTCTTTACACCGTAAGCACCGCCATGTACGCGTCTTTCGACGGCGGCGTTACGTTTGAGGCTTTCAAGGGCGCGCCCGGCGGCGAAGACTACCACAAGCAATGGATCGACCCGACCAACGGCAAGCGCATGGTGCTGGGCACCGATCAGGGCGCAACCGTTACCCTCGATGGCGGCCAGACCTGGAGCCTGTGGTACGCCGAGAACGTGGCGCAGCTCTACCATGTGGCCACCGACAGCCAGTATCCCTACTGGATTATGGGTGCTCAGCAGGACACCGGCGGGGTGATGACCAGCAGCCGGGGCCCCTGGGGCCAGATCGACGTGACCGACTGGAGCCCGCTGCCGAGCTCGGAGTTTGGCGTGATCACGCCCGATCCACAAAGCCCCCACACACTTTATGGCGTGGGTTATGGACCCGGCGGAGGCGGCAGCGGCCTGATAAAAATCGATATGACCAACGGGCAGTGGGAGAATGTCGCGCCGAACTTTGGCTCCGATTCAACCAAGTACCGTCAAGGCCGCGACTTCCAAAAGGAGTTTGATACGGCATTCGATCCGAGCTCCCTTTATGTTGCGTACCAGTGCCTGCTGGTGACGCGGGATGGCGCGAAAACCTGGAAGGCCTTCAGCCCGGACCTGACCGTCGAAAAGGACAAACCAGAGGTGGCATGCGGGACACCGGTGCCGATTCCGCCGGTGACGCCGAATCCGGCAACTACGGCGGCGACCCCGACTGCGGCAACTCCGGCGGGTGCGAATGCAGCGGCTGCGAATGCTACGCCGAATGCCGCAGCTACTCCAGCGCCCCCGCGCCTGTTTGTGCCACCAGCCACCATCAATGACTTCTCCATCTCCAAGGTCAAGCCCGGCGTGCTGTGGACTGTGAGCAGCAACAACCAGATATACAACACCATGGATCGCGGCAAGCACTGGACGAATGTAAGCAACATTACCGGCGCTCCTCACACCAACCTCGATACCATCGTGGCTGGCGATGACCTGAATACCGCCTACGTTACGGGCAGCATCGGCGCAGAGCGCGGCGCTCCTCCGCTTCCTCCCAGTTTGGACACCGACGTGCCGCTCATCTGGCGCACCACCGATGGCGGCAAAACCTGGACCAGCATCGTAAAGGGCCTGCCAAGCGATGAGCGCACCGGCAGCTGGGTGAATGTTCTGCGCGCCGATCCCGCGCAGCCCGGCCTGTTGTTTGCCGGAACTGAAACGACGGTTTACGTCAGCTTCGACAATGGCGACAACTGGCAACCGCTGCGTCAGAACCTGCCCAGCACCTCCATCCGCGACCTCGTCATCCACACCGATTACCAAATGAACGACCTGGTCATTTGCACCTACGGGCGCGGCTTCTGGGTGCTCGACGACATTACGCCGCTGCGCGAAATCGCCGCCAACGCCCAGGCCATCCGCTCGTCCGCTGCCTATCTTTTCACGCCTGAGGAGGCCATTCGCGCGCGCCTCAACGCCAACTGGGATCAACCATTCTCAGTCGAAGTTCCACATGCGCCCAATCCGCCGTACGGTGCGATCGTGGATTATTACTTGAGCCACCAGCCCAGCGGGCCCATCCAGCTCCAGGTTCTCGATTCTCAGGGCAACGTGGTGCGCACCATCAGCAGCACCTTGCCGCCGCCCATCGAAGGCGAAGAATTTCCGCGCTACTGGCTGGCTTCGCCGGAGTCGCGTGCCCTCACCACCAATGTCGGCATGAACCGCGTCAACTGGAACTTGAACTATGACGACCCGCCCGCCTTGCGCCACGACCTCGAAGACGAGATGAACTCAACGGAAGGCGAAACCACCCCCGGTCCGCACGGGCCGCAGGTGATTCCGGGAGTTTATACGCTCAAGCTCACCGTCGACGGCCAGGTGTACACGCGCAATGTGACCGTGACGAACGATCCGCGCGTGGGCGAGAGCCCTGCAATTATTGCCGCCCTGCGCGCCCAGGGCCAGCTCTCGCAGCTGGCGGTTCACGGCATGGAGCAGAGCTACGAGGGCCATGACGAAGTGGATGCCGTGAAGACACAGCTTGCGGCCCTGGTGAAGGGCAGTCTGCCCGACGATGTGTCCACGCAGGCCAAGGCGCTCAATACGAGTCTTAACAAGATCGGCGGCGAATTGCCACCCCCTGGCGCCATGATGTTCCGCCGCCCAAATCCCGACCCCAAGGCGGTCAAGACCTTCCTCGCATTGAACGACGACTTCAGCACCATGGTGAGCATGATGCAGGTGGGTCTCGACATTGGGCCCACGCCGGCGCAGATCGACAATTGGTCGAGCGTATGCTCTGACTACAACCGCACCGTGGACGCCTGGAAGGCGATGCAGCCGCAGATTGCCGACTTCAACGCGGTGCTGGCGAAAAACCAGCTGAAGCCGCTTGACATTGCGCCCGTGAAGCTGACCGACGCGTCGTGCAGCGCTCTAGGCGAGGCTCAAAAGAAAGGCTCCAAGCACCAAAAGTAGGCGGATGCAGGGAATGCTGCTCATTTAGGGTAGAACACTACGCAGGGGAGAATGCGATGAAGATCGTTCCTGTGATCAAGTGTCGCGATTTAGCAAGGTCGGTCGAGTTTTATACGCGGATTCTCGACTTCGAGCGCAAGTGGCCTGATTATGAAGCACTCGAGACGGCCAACGGAGTGGCTCACCTGGTTCGGGACGGCGCCGAGGTGCAGCTTTCGCGTCATGCGGGAGATGGTGTTTTCGGTTCGCTCAGCCGCGTGTTTGTTGACGATGTTGACGAACGCTATCAAACGTTTCGCAAACGGGGGCTGGATACGTCGTTGCGCCCGGAGTCTCCTGTTCATACCGCGCCTGTCGATCAGACATGGGGGCTGCGAGAGTTTTCTCTGGCCGATCCGGATGGTAATGGATTGTGTTTTTGCGCGGTGGTGAAGAAGTGAACAGTGGTCAGCTTCCCACCCTTCCACGAAAAAACTGTGGAAGGATGGGGCAACGAGTCTTGAAGGGATGCCTGATTAGCGCGCGGAGGCTGAGTGGGTTGAGGTCAGCTCTTCGTCTTTGCTCTTCAGGTACTGATCGACGGCTGCTGCGGCTTTGCGGCCCTCGCTGATGGCCCAGACTACCAGCGACTGTCCGCGGCGCATATCTCCCGCGGCAAAGACTCCATCAACCGAACTCATGTAGTCGGTGGTGGCTACATTGCCGCGATTATCGAGAGTCAATCCAAACTGCTCGATCATGCCTTTGCGCACAGGGCCGAGGAAACCCATGGCGAGCAGTACAAGATCGGCGTCGAGTGTGAACTCCGAACCGGCGATGGCTTCAAACTTGGGCGGAGCGCTGACGCGTACGCAGTGAAGCTGCTTGACGTTTCCTTTTTCGTCGCCGGTGAACTTGACGGAGTTGATGCTCCAGTCGCGGATGCCGCCTTCTTCATGTGAGCTTTCGGTGCGCAGTTGCAGAGGCCATAGCGGCCACGGCGTGTTGGGCGCGCGATCGGCCGGGGGCTTGGGCATGATCTCAAACTGATGCACGCTCTTTGCGCCCTGGCGATGGCTGGTGCCGAGGCAGTCCGCGCCGGTGTCGCCGCCGCCGATGATGATGACCTGTTTGCCGGTGGCGAGGATGGGCTCAGAGGCCATCATGTTGGAGAGGAGCTTGTTTTCAGTGTCGCCTTCGTTGCGGCGATTCTGCTGGGGCAAAAACTCCATGGCATAGTGGACGCCCTTGAGTTCGCGGCCAGGGATGGGAAGATCGCGCGGCTGCTCCGAGCCGCCGCAGAGCAGGATGGCGTCGTAGTTTTCGCGCAGCGACTCGACGGAAACATTGACGCCGACGTGCGCGTTGGTTTGAAAGTTGACGCCCTCGGCTTCCAACTGCCCAATGCGGCGATCGAGCACGTGTTTCTCAAGCTTGAAGTTGGGAATGCCGTAGCGCATGAGGCCGCCGATGCGGTCATTCTTTTCGAACACAGTAACGGAGTGGCCGGCGCGGCGAAGCTGCTGTGCTGCAGCCAGGCCAGCGGGACCGCTGCCAACCACGGCAACCAGTTTGCCGGTGGCCTGCTCGGGCGGCTCGGGATGGATCCAGCCCTCGTCCCACGCGCGCTCGACAATGGAGCGCTCGATGAGCTTGATCGATACGGGCGGCTGATTGATGCCGAGAACGCAGGCTGCCTCGCAGGGAGCGGGGCAGATGCGACCGGTGAACTCGGGAAAATTATTGGTCGAGTGGAGGCGGCGAATCGCTTGTTCCCAGCGGCCGGTGTACACCAGGTCGTTCCAGTCGGGAATAATGTTGTTGACCGGGCAGCCGGTGTGGCAGAAGGGAACGCCGCAGTCCATGCAGCGTGCGCCCTGCTCGCGCTGTTTGTCTTCAGGGAACGGCTCGTAGATTTCGAACCAGTCCTTGACGCGTTCGCCGGGATTGCGCCGCGATGGCTGTTCGCGCTTGATCTCGAGAAATCCTGTGACCTTACCCATGCTGCACCTCCGCGGTGGCTGCCACGCGTGGCGCCGAAATGGGGGCGTGATGTTCCGCGTCAGTCGATGCGGCGCGCGCCACTCCCAGAACGCGCTTGTACTCATGCGGAAAGACCTTGATAAATCGCGGCTGCGCATCGGCCCAATGTTCCAGTACCCATGCGGCGCGCGGGCTGCCGGTCAGGTCGCGATGGCGTTCGAGCAGGCCTTGAACCCGGGCTACGTCCGCGGCATCCACGAGTGGCTCGAGATCGACGCTGGCCTTGTTGCAGCGGCGCGCGCCGAAGTCGCCCTTATCGTCGTAGACATAAGCGATGCCGCCGCTCATGCCGGCGGCGAAGTTGCGGCCGGTTGAGCCGAGCACAATCACCAGGCCGTTGGTCATGTACTCGCAACCGTGATCGCCCACGCCTTCAACCACGGCGGTCGCGCCGGAGTTGCGGACAGCGAAGCGTTCGCCGGCGATGCCGTTCAGGAAAACCTCACCGCTGGTTGCGCCGTAGAGCACCACGTTGCCAACCAGGATGCTTTCTTCGGGCAGGAAGCTCGAAGTCTTGGGTGGGTAAGCAATGATGCGCCCGCCCGAGAGCCCCTTGCCGAGATAGTCGTTGGAGTCGCCTTCAAGTTCGAGCGTGACTCCGTTGGGAACAAACGCGCCGAAGCTTTGTCCGGCTGAGCCGCGGAACTTGAAGTGGATGGTGCCGTCTGGCAATCCTTCAGAACCGTAGCGGCGGGCGATCTGGCCGCCCAGCATTGCGCCCACGGTGCGGTGCACGTTGCGGATGGCGAAGCTCCCAGTGACCTTGGTTTTGGATTCGAGTGCTGCCGCGGACTTCTCAATGAGTATGTGATCGAGAGCCTGGTTGAGGCCGTGATCCTGCGCCTGGGTGCGGCGGCGCGCCACGCGCGAGGGCAGCGTAGGCGAGTAGAGAATATGCGAGAGATCGATGCCCTTGGCCTTCCAGTGCGTGTCGGCAACAGAGGCGTCGATGCGGTCGACGCGGCCCACCATTTCATCGACAGTGCGGAAGCCGAGTTTGGACATATGCTGGCGCATCTGCTCGGCGATGAAGAAGAAAAAGTTGATGACGTGTTCGGGCGTGCCGGTGAAGCGCGAACGCAAGATTGGGTCCTGAGTGGCGATGCCGACGGCGCAGGTATTCAAGTGACACTTGCGCATCATGATGCAACCCATTGAGATGAGCGGCATTGTGGCGAAGCCGAATTCCTCTGCGCCGAGCAGCGCTGCAATCACCACGTCGCGGCCGGTTTGCAATTTGCCGTCGGTCTGAACGCGGATGCGCGAGCGCAGGTCGTTGAGCAACAGGACTTGTTGCGTCTCCGCCAGGCCAAGCTCCCACGGCAGGCCGGCATGCTTGATGGAGCTGAGCGGCGAAGCGCCGGTGCCGCCGGTGTCGCCTGAGATGAGCACCACGTCGGCGTGCGCCTTTGAGACGCCAGCGGCGACCGTGCCCACGCCGACTTCAGATACCAGCTTGACGGCGATGCGCGCCTGCGGATTGACGTTCTTGAGGTCGTAGATGAGTTGAGCCAGATCTTCGATCGAGTAGATGTCGTGATGCGGCGGCGGCGAGATCAGTCCCACGCCGGGGATGGAGTGGCGAACCCGTGCAATCACGTCGTCGACTTTGTGGCCGGGCAACTGGCCGCCTTCACCGGGCTTTGCGCCCTGCGCCATCTTGATCTGTAGTTCGTCGGCGTTCACCAGGTAGTTGGTGGTGACGCCAAATCGGCCGCTAGCTACCTGCTTTACCGCGCTGCGGCGCAGATCGCCGTTCTCGTCGCGCTTGAACCGCGCTTCGTCTTCGCCGCCCTCGCCGGTGTTCGACATTCCCCCGAGCCGGTTCATGGCGATGGCGAGGGTCTCGTGCGCTTCTTTGCTGATGGACCCAAAGCTCATGGCGCCGGTGGTGAAGCGCTTCACAATCTCCTTGGCCGCCTCGACCTCTTCAATCGGCACCGGCTTCTCAACGTACTTGAGCTGCAGCAGGCCGCGCAGCGTGCTCAGGTTGCGATTCTGGTCGTCGATGAAGTCGGTGTATTCCTGGAACGTGGCGAAGTTGTTGTTGCGGACCGCGTGCTGCACCTTGCTGATGGTGAACGGATTCAGCAGGTGGAATTCGCCGCCCTCGCGGTACTGGTACTGCCCGCCGACAACCAGGTCGGTCTCGGATTCGGTGAGCGGCTGGTACGCGTAGGCATGCTTCATCTGCGCCTCGCGGGCCAGCACTTCGAGTCCGATGCCTTCAACGCGCGACGCGGTGCCGGGGAAGTAAGCGTCGATGAGCGATTTGTTGAGGCCCACCGCTTCAAACACCTGCGCTCCGCGATAGCTCTGCAGCGTCGAGATGCCCATCTTCGAGAAGGTCTTGAGCAGGGCCTTGTTGATGGCCTTGATGAAGTTCTTCTCGGCGTACTCGGCGGTCACTTTCTCGGGAATCAGGCCGCGGCGATTGAGGTCGTGGATGGTTTCAATCGCGAGATAGGGATTGATGGCGCTGGCGCCGTAGCCAATCAGCAGCGCAAAGTGCATCACCTCGCGTGGCTCGCCGCTCTCGATAATCAGCGCGACCAGCGTGCGCGTTTTGTCGCGAACGAGCCGGTTATGCACTGCGGCCATGGCCAGCAAACTGGGCACCGGCGCGTAGGTTGCGTCGACGCCGCGGTCTGAAAGAATCAGCAGCGTGTAGCCGGAGTTGACGGCGTGCGCGGCGCGGGTGCTCAGGTCGTCGAGCGCGTGCTTCAGGCCCTTTTCGCCGTCGGCGGCGCGGAAGAGCGCGGGCAGCGTGGTGGCCAGCAGGTCGCCAGATGAAACGCGGCGCAGCTTTTCAAGATCGCGATTGGTGAGGATGGGATGCGGCAGCTTGAGCGTGTGGCAGTTCTCCGGCTCCTCATTCAGAATGTTGCGCTCAGTGCCGATGTAGCTGATGAGCGACATCACCAGCTCTTCGCGAATGGGGTCGATGGGCGGATTGGTGACCTGCGCAAAGAGCTGCTTGAAGTAGCTGAAGAGCGACTGCGGGCGATCGGAAAGGCAGGCCAGCGGCACATCGGTGCCCATGGAACCGATGGGCTCGGCGCCGGTTGCGCCCATGGGTGCGAGCAGAATGCGCAGGTCCTCTTCGCTGTAGCCGCAGGCGCGCTGCCGGCGCAGCAGGGTCTCGTGGTTTGAAGCAATCACGCGCTTGGGCTCAGGCAGCATGTCGAGCGTTACCTGCTCGGCCTTGAGCCATTCGGCGTAAGGCTGACGCGCGGCCAGCTCCTTTTTGATTTCTGCGTCGGAGATGATGCGCTGCTGCACGGTGTCGACCAGGAACATGCGGCCCGGCTGCAGGCGGCCCTTCTTGCGCACATCCTCAGGTGGAACGTCGATGACGCCGGCTTCTGATGCGAGCACGACTAAATCATCTTTTGTCACGATGTAGCGGCCGGGCCTGAGGCCGTTGCGGTCGAGCGTCGCGCCAATCACCTTGCCGTCGGTAAACGCGATGGCTGCGGGTCCGTCCCATGGCTCCATCAGCGAGGCGTGGTACTCGTAAAAGGCGCGCTTGTCCTCGTCCATGTCAGGGTTGCCGGCCCAGGCTTCAGGGATGAGCATGGCCATGACGTGGGGCAAGGAACGGCCGGACTGGTAGAGAAACTCGACGGCGTTGTCGAGCGATGCGGAGTCGCTGCCGCTGGGCATCACTACCGGGTAGAGGTCGTCGATCTTGCCGTTGTAGAGCTCGCTCTCAAACACTGACTGGCGGGCATTCATCCAGCTTACGTTGCCGCGAATGGTGTTGATTTCGCCGTTGTGGCAGACGTAACGGTAGGGGTGGGCGAGCTTCCAGCTGGGGAAAGTGTTGGTTGAGAAGCGCTGGTGGACGAGGGCCAGCGCGCTGGTCACCAAAGGATTCGCCAGCTCGAAGTAGAACTTCTCAATCTGCGGAGCCAGCATCAGGCCCTTGTAGATGATGGTGCGACAGGAAAGCGAGGGAACGTAAAAGGTTTCCTTGTCCGGAATGTCGGAGGCCGCAACTTCATTCTCGGTCTTGCGGCGGATGCGATAGAGCAGGCGCTCGAAGGTGTCCTCGTCGAGTCCCTCGGGGCGGCGGACAAAAAGCTGTTCGATGTAAGGCTGAGAGTTGCGCGCTTCGCGGCCGATAGCGTCGCCGTTGACCGGAGTGTCGCGCCAGCCAAGCACGGCGCAACCTTCTTCCTGGGCGATGCGCTCAAACACGCCTTCGCAGCGCAGGCGGCTGTGCTTTTCAACCGGCAAAAAGCACATGGCTACGCCGTAGGCGCCGGCTTCAGGCAGGTTGATGCCGAGCTGGCCGCATTCGCGCACGAAAAAAGTGTGAGGAACCTGGATGAGAAGGCCGGCGCCGTCGCCGGTTTCAGGGTCGCAGCCCGCGGCTCCGCGATGGGTCAGGTTAATGAGCACCTCGAGCCCTTTTCGGATGATTTCGTGGCTCTTTTCGCCGCGAATGCTGGCTACAAGTCCCATGCCGCAGGCATCGTGCTCATTCTTGGGGTGATACAGCCCCTGCGGATCCGGAATGCGAAGACCGTTTCTCTTTGATTCCATGGCAGCCTTTTTTGAAATGAACTGGTGTGGTTAACCGGTGTCGGGAAAAAGACACGTTCAGCGGGCGACTTCGTCGCTCGAAATCGCGATTGCTTAATATCCGAAAGGTTGGTTCGAAGCAGCCCGGCCGCACCCGGAACTGCGCTTTCTTTAATATATCGAAAAAATGTCAATGCCGCAGAAGTTCGTTACGCCGAGGGCGAGGAAGGCCTGTGCCACTCGCGCCGCAAAGGTCTGTATCATGGTCTAGATGACCGGCAAAGTGAACGTAAGCAACACGATCCTCGTCACGGGCGGAGCGGGATTCATTGGCTCGAATTTCGTCCTTACCTGGCTGAAATCAGCCGGTACGCCGCTGGTAAATCTCGATCTGCTGACTTATGCGGGCAACCCCGCCAACCTTGCCGAGCTTGAGGACGACGCCAGATACACCCTGGTGCGCGGCGACATTTGCGATGCCGGCGTGGTGAAGGCGATTTTTGCGGAGCATCGCCCCAGGGCGGTGGTGCACTTTGCCGCTGAAAGCCATGTGGATCGCTCGATTACGTCGCCTGAAGCTTTTGTCCGCACGAACGTGCACGGAACATTTGTGCTGCTTGAACAGGCGCGCGCCTACTGCGAAAGCCTGACGCCGGAAGATCGCGATGGCTTCAGGTTTCTGCATGTTTCCACCGACGAAGTGTACGGCACGCTGGGTCCGAATGATCCGGCATTCAGCGAGACAACGCCATACGCCCCCAACAGCCCTTATGCGGCATCGAAGGCGGGATCAGATCATCTCGCCCGCGCGTATTTTCATACCTTCGGCATGCCGGTGCTGACTACGAATTGCTCCAACAACTACGGGCCGTATCAATTCCCTGAGAAGCTGATTCCGCTCATGATACTGAATGCGCTGGAAGGCAGGCCGCTGCCGGTATACGGCGACGGCAAGAACGTGCGCGACTGGCTTTTTGTTGAAGATCATTGTTCGGCCGTTCGCACGGTTTTGCGCAACGGACGCCCCGGGGAGACCTATAACATCGGCGGCAACAGTGAAAAGGCCAACATCGATGTGGTCACGGCAATCTGCAACCTGGTCGACGAAATGCGGCCACGGCTTGCAAGCGGCGCTCCGCGAACCAGCTTGATCACATATGTCACCGATCGTCCCGGCCACGACCGTCGTTATGCCATTGACGCAACCAAGATCAGCCGCGAGCTGGGCTGGAAGCCGGAGCAGGAGTTTGTGGGCGGGCTGCGCAGAACGGTCGAGTGGTATCTCAACAACTCCGCGTGGATCGAAAATGTTCGCACCCTGGCATACCGGGGGTGGATTGAAAAGAACTATGCGGAGCGGGTGGTGCTGTAGGGGGTTGGATCAGCCTTCGTGGCAGCGAAGAATATTATTTAGCGGAAAGACAACTGCAGATCCTTCGCTCCGCTCAGGATGACATTGGCAATTTAGATAGCAGAGGAAAACTATGAAGGGCATTATTCTAGCGGGCGGTTCGGGCACTCGGCTTTATCCCGTCACCCACGTTGTCTCAAAGCAACTGCTGCCTGTCTACAACAAGCCGATGATCTACTACCCGCTGAGCACGCTGATGCTTGCCGGGCTGCGCGAGATCCTCATCATCTCAACGCCGCAGGATACAGGCCGCTTTGCCGAACTGCTTGGCGACGGCAAGCGCTGGGGCATCGAGATCAGCTACGCCGTGCAGCCCAGCCCCGACGGTCTGGCGCAGGCGTTCCTTATTGGGCGCGAGTTTATCGGCGACAGCACGAGCGCTCTTATCCTTGGCGACAACATTTTTTACGGGCAGGGATTTTCGCAGCAGTTGCAGTCCGCGGCACGGCTTGAGGACGGGGCAACGGTGTTCGCCTACCCGGTTGAAGATCCTGAGCGTTACGGAGTAGTGGAGTTCGACAGCACCGGCCGGGCCATAAGCCTTGAAGAGAA